>NZ_JAFMPZ010000543.1 GCF_017353455.1 Streptomyces laculatispora | reverse complement strand
GCCTTGGGCTGGCCGGCGCGCTCTGCCTGGATGCGGGCCAGGAGGGCACTGGCGGGTTCGTCGGTGGGGTCCTGGGGGACGAGGGCGCCGGCGAAGGCGCGGTTCAGCAGCGCCTGGCGCAGACTGGCTCCCTTCTGCGCGGCAACCTGCAGCGTCTCCTTGGCACGGATGACGTGTGTCTCCCAGGTCTCCGCCGCCTCGACCAAACGCATCTGATCCGCGATCCGAGGCACCGGAATACGCACCGACTTGACCTTCGACGTGCTCAACGTATAAAGCCCGCTCGTGGAACGGGCCACCTCACGCAGCTGATTGGTCACCACAGGAGCATTCCAGATGAGCTCCAGGTAGCGCGGGTTCAGACGGGGTCCCGGGCGTACGCGAATGAGGTGATTCTGATGCACCACGTCAGCGATCTCCCCTTTCCACGTCGCGGCCCGGCCGATCTGATCCGGGCTCCCGTTCCCCTCGACCACGAGGAGGTCACCCTCTCGGAGCCGATGCTTTTCCAGCTCATCCCGGAAGAGCTCAATTCTGTGAATTTCTCCCAGATCCAGGAAGCCGCGACCCACATTAGCGACCCTGAGAAATGGGTAGGCATTGTCCACCGGTCGCCGTTTTTGTTGCTTCTGAATTCCTCCGCTGACTTCCGCGACATCCGAAACGCTCACGAACTGAGTAGCCGCCAGCACTCCGCCGACAGCTCCCTGGGCGACGGAGTTGAGCACTGCGGACCAGAGATGGCTCGACCGCTTGGCTGCTCGGTTCACTTCTTCGGCAGCCGCGGCCAACCGGGAGAGGTGGCCTTCGAGGGACTCGACGATGCGGCGCTGTTCCGCAAGCGACGGGAGCGCCACTTGAATGCGGTCGAACCTGGTACGCGTGACGTGAACCATGCCAGATCCGTGGCTGGCAGCAGTGAGCTCGCGGATCTTGTAATCAATGAGGTAATGGAGGAATTTTTTATCGATATAGGGAATTACTTTGAAGATGTGCTGATTGACAGCGGCCCGAGGGCCTCGCCATATGCTGGTTCCCAGCGTCGCAGCCCAGGCCACGAGCAGATCCCCGTCATTGACGATATGCTTTTCTTCGAGTTCTCCATCAAAATAATTGAACGAGGAACCCGACCCCGTAAGGTTCTGGATACGGATAATCGGGAGACCCTCATTCGCCCACTCGGATTTCTTGAAACCCCGTCCGTTGATGTAGGCGCCGAGATCTCCGAGTTGGGCCCACACCCAGCCCATCGGAAGTTCCATCTCGCTCAAGCCAGTTCCCGATTCAGTTCAGTCAGCAGATCCAGCGCCGGCTCTTTGCCGCCGAACGCCATCATGAAGCCGCGCCCCTTGCCGCGCTCCGTGAACGGTTCGTGGGCGAGTTCCGCCGGCTCTATGCCGACATCGCTGGCGACGACGTCCCGTATCCGCTCCAGCCACCACAGCTGCTCGTCCGTGAACTCGACGCCCGCCTGTCGTTGCCGTAGCAGCCAGCCCTCGAAGCGCTCCTCGACCACCGTACGGTACGGGCGCAGCTCACTGTCCGCGCCGAGCTCGTAGCGGATCAGGCTGATCAGGTCCGGGATGCCGGCCTCTCGCCCCGGGCGGGCCACCGCCTGGTTCAGGTCCTCGTGGAAGCCCCAGAGGACCTTGGGGGTCCAGGACCGCCGGGAGGCCCGGATCGTCGCGGCGAGTTCCCTGAGCGCGTCCCGGGCCTCGGCCGGCGAGACTCGGCTTCCGCTGCCCAGGGCGACCCCGATCGCCGCGTTGCGGTCGCGCTGATTCTTCAGCAGATCGCCCCACTCGTGCAGGTTCTCGCGGGCCCGCTGCTCACGCGGGACCTCTTCGACCTCCGTCACCGTGACGGCCGTCGTCTCGTCGTACGTCAGGTCCTTGTCGCGGCGGATCTCCAGGATCTGGCGGCGCAGCTCCGGGTTGCCGGTCAGAACGGCCACAGCGTCCTCGACCAGCTTGCGGGCCGCGCCCGCACCGCCCTGCTGCCTTGCCTTGTCCTGCGCGTCGACGTCCACCGCGTCCACGATGCCGCGTGCGATCTTGGCCAGGGTGACGCCGCCCGCCGTGTTCGCCAGGAGGTCGCGCTCCTCATCCTTGAGCTGCTGGCTCAGTCGCGACAGGCGGCGCTGGAGGATCTCCGCCTCCTCCGCGCTGATCGACTTCGTGCCCGTCTTGTCGAGCAGTTTGGCCAGCGATACCTGTGCGCCCGTGGCCGGGACCATGGGGCGGGCGTCGACCAGCAGGGAGGTCGTGACACCAGCCGCGTCGAGCAGGACGAAGCGGTCCTTGGTCACTTCGTCGTCGGCGTCTGGAGTGACATTGCGCAGGTCATTGGCCGGAATGGTGCGCGCCCCGCGCCCCTTCATCTGCTCGAAAAGCACTGCGCTGCGGACCGACCGTAGAAAGATCACGCATTCCAGGGCCTGGACATCCGTACCCGTGGCGATCATGTCGACCGTGACGGCGACCCGCATCCGGGGGGAGTTCCGGAGGTCGTTGATCAACTCGTCCGGGTTGTCGCCGTTCTGACGGCTCTTGTACGTGATCTTCTTTGCGAAGTCGTCGCCGCGCCCGAAGACCTCCTTGACCTGCTTGAGCACGTCCTCGGCGTGGTCCTCCCCCACTGCGAAGATCAGGGTCTTCGGCAGGTCCTTGCGGCCGGGGAACCAGCGCTGCCAGTTGTTCTTGTACGTCGTGAGCACCGCGCGGATCTCGTCGACAGTGATCACTGACCGGCCGATCTGGCCGGTGGTGTACGTGAGGTCGTCGTCGAGTTCCACGTACCGCTGGGCCCTGGTCTTGCGGTCCTTGATCCGGACCGTCGTACCGGCCTCGATCTTCGCGCCGCCCTGCTCCCGGAGATCCGTGTTGACACGGACGATGTCGAAGTCGACGTTGACCCCGTCGGCGACGGCCTGCTCGTACGTGTACTCGGAGACGGTGTTCTGGTCGAAGAAGCCCCGGGTCTGCGCGGTCGGGGTGGCGGTGAGGCCGACCAGGTGGGCGTCGAAGTAGTCCAGGACACCCCGCCACAGGCCGTAGATGGAGCGGTGGCACTCGTCCACGACGATCAGGTCGAAGGACTCCGGAGGGACGTCGGGCTGATACTCGACCTCGATGGGGCTGTCGGTCGCGTAGTTCATCTCGGGGTCGTCCGCCGTGGCGTCGACGGGCGTCGCGTCCTGGTTCGCGTCCGTGGCGTCGTCGCGGGCGTCGTCGTCCGTCAGCTGCTCGCCCTTGAGCAGGGAGTACATCTTCTGGATCGTGCAGATGACGACGGACGAGGTGTCCTGGAGGCCCGCCGCGCCCAGGCGGTCGACGTTGTAGAGGTCGGCGAACTTCCGGCCGTCGTCGGGGGTCGTGTAGTTACGGAACGCCGACAGAGCCTGGCGGCCGAGGTTGTTGCGGTCGACGAGGAAGAGGACCCGGCGGGCACCGGTGTGCCTCAGCAGCCGGTAGGTCTCGGTGACCGCCGTGAAGGTCTTTCCCGCGCCGGTCGCCATGTGGATCAGAGCGCGGGGCTTGTCCTGGGCGAGGGACTGCTCCAGGCCGCTGATCGCATCGATCTGAGCGAGGCGCAGACCGTATGGCTCCAGCTTCGGCATCCGGCGCAGGCCGGCCCGGAAGGTCGGGACCCGGCGGTCCTGTGCGCCCTCCATCCACGCGGCGACGGTCTCGGGGCGGTGGAAGGAGAACACCTCGCGGGAGCGGGGCTCGGGGTCGAGGCGGTTGACGAAGTAGGTCTCGGTTCCGGTCGTGGCGTACCGGAAGGCGAAGGGCTCGGACGCCCGCCAGACGGCGAGGCTGTACTCCTTCAGCACACCCTTGGCATAGCGCTCGTTCTGGGCGAGGGCGCTGGAGAGGTGGTCCCCCTCGCGCTTGGCCTCGATGACGCCGACGATCTTGCCGTCCACGTAGAGCACGTAGTCCGCGCGTCCAGTCGCCAGGGTGAACTCCCGTACCGCGACGCCTCGCCCGGCGAGCGGGTTCAGGTCGGCACGGTCCTGGACCTGCCAGCCCGCGTCGGCGAGCATCGCGTCGATCTTGGTGCGGGCCTGGACCTCGTTGAGCGGGGCCGGGCGCTGGGCGCGGTGCACGATGGCCTGGCGGGCGGCGACGTCCACCCGGCGCGGCTGCTTGCGGGCGGCCTCGTACTGGGCCTGCTGCTTGGATCGCAGGCTGACGATCTCCGCTTCCATGTCCGCGAGGCGAACGGCCAGCGCCGCCTTGGCCTGCTGGGCGCTGACCATCAGCGCTTCGGCCTCGGAGCGCGCCCGGCGCTCGGCGGCGAGGCGGTCGGTGGACTCGCTCAGCTTCACCCGGGACTGGGCCAGTGCGTCGCGCTGCCCGTCCAGTGCCTGCCGCAGCTCAGTGACCTCGGCCGGGTCGGTGAGCACGGGCATGGCGGGCGGCACGAAGGCGGTGACCGTACGCTTGCCGGTCAGGGCGCGGTGGTAGAAGACGCCGAGCTCGTAGCAGAGCCGTACCGCTTCAAGGGCGCGGGTGGTGTCGAAGAGATGGGCGTGCGCCGCCTCGTTGCGGTCGCGCCGGAGCCGGTCGAAGGCGTCGTGCACGGCCGGGGTGAGCGCGCCGATGCCGGTGAGGGCCCGTAGCCGGTCGATCTGGTGGGTACCGGAGACCCGGATGCCCGTTCGTGTCACGAGGTCCTCGGCGAGGACCTCACCGAACTGGCCGGCCTGGACCTGGGCGGCGTTCGGATTGCTGAAGACGTTGAGCTCGGCCTGGGCGCCGTACAGGGCCAGGAGCGGCTGGTGCTGATACAGCACACCGAAGTTCGGTGATGCCTTGGCCAGGTCCCGAAGTCTGTCGTCCACGCTGTTCCCACCCCGCCGGTACACATCGTCAAGGTGATCGAGTTTACGAGGGGCGGAGTGGTCGGGCTCCTGGTTTCGCCAGTTCATATCCCCATACGGACCGGCCGTGGCCGCCGGCAGCGCCTTGGCCACCGGCCGGCTTTCGCCCCGGACAGCGAAACGGGGCCCGGTCTTTCGACCGGACCCCACTCGCTATCCCCCTCGGCCGGAGCTTCCCAATCCCCCCGGATCCCTCCCCGGAAGCGTCCGACGGCAGATATGACCCGCCGGGGTGCCCAAGGGTTGCGCGGCTTGGCAATCTCTTTGCCTAAAGGGCCAGGACGCGCCGGACGCGGGTTCAGCAGGCGTGTTCCACGTAGCGGGCCGCTACCTCCGCCAGCACCTCGGAGCCGTCGCGCGCCCACAGGTCCTCGTTGAAGATCTCCACCTCGACCGGGCCGTCGAAGCCGGTGGCCTCAACTGCCGTACGGAAGGCGCGGAAGTCCACGCAGCCGTCGCCGAGCTGGCCCCGGCCGACCAGGACACCCGCCGGGAGCGGGGTGATCCAGTCGGCGAGCTGGAAGGAGTGGATGCGGCCGGCCGCGCCCGCGCGGGCGATCTGGGCGGGCGCCTGGTCGTCCCACCAGAGGTGGTAGGTGTCGACGACGACCCCGACCCGGTCGGCCGGGAAGCGTTCCGCGATGTCCAGGGCCTGGGACAGGGTGGAGACGACGCAGCGGTCCGAGGCGAACATCGGGTGCAGCGGTTCGATCGCCAGGCGCACGCCGCGCTCCGCCGCGTACGGGGCCAGTTCGCCCAGGGCGTCCGCGATGCGTTCACGGGCGCCGTACAGGTCCTTGCTCCCGGCCGGGAGGCCGCCCGAGACCAGGACCAGGGTGTCCGTGGACAGGCCCGCCGCCTCGTCGAGCGCCGCGCGGTTGTCGTCCAGGGCGCGGGCCCGCCCGGCCGGGTCGAGGGCGGTGAGGAAGCCGCCCCGGCAGAGGCTGGTGACGGACAGACCCGAGTCGGCGAGGAGTCGCGCCGTGCGCTCGACGCCGTACTCCTGGACGGGGGCCCGCCACAGGCCGACCTTGCCGATGCCCGCCTTCGCGCAGCCCTCGGCGAGCTCGGGCAGCGACCACTGCTTGATGGTCTCCTGATTGATGGAGAGCCGGGAGAGGCCGTTACGGGTATCGGTCATCGGGAGCCTCCGTGCACCGTGAGCAGGGCGCGCATCCGGGATTCGGCCAGCTCGGGATCGGGGAACAGACCGAGCCGGTCGGCGAGTTCGTAGGCCTTCGCCAGGTGCGGCAGCGAGCGTGCCGACTGGAGGCCGCCGACCATCGTGAAGTGGTCCTGGTGGCCGGCCAGCCAGGCGAGGAAGACGACGCCCGTCTTGTAGTAGCGGGTCGGGGTCTGGAAGAGGTGCCGGGACAACTCGACGGTCGGGTCGAGGAGTTCACGGAAACCCTTGGTGTCGCCCGTGTCCAGGACCCGGACCGCGTGGGCGGCCAGCGGGCCGAGCGGGTCGAAGATGCCGAGCAGGGCGTGGCTGAAGCCGCGGTCGTCGCCCGCGATCAGCTCGGGGTAGTTGAAGTCGTCGCCCGTGTAGCAGCGCACCCCGCTGGGGAGGCGGCGCCGGACGTCGATCTCGCGCTCCGCGTCGAGGAGGGAGATCTTGATGCCGTCGACCTTGTCGGGGTGTTCGGCGATGACCTGGAGGAAGGTGTCGGTGGCCGCGTCGAGGTCGGCGGAGCCCCAGTAGCCGTCCAGCGCCGGGTCGAACATCGGGCCCAGCCAGTGCAGCACGACCGGCTCGGTGGCCTGGCGCAGCAGGTGGGCGTAGGTCTCCAGGTAGTCCTGCGGCCCGTTCGCCGCGGCGGCGAGCGCGCGGGAGGCCATCAGGATGGCCTGGGCGCCGCTCCCCTCGACCAGGGCGAGCTGCTCCTCGTACGCGGACCGCACCTCGGCCAGCGAGGCGGGGCCGGGCGGGAGCTGGTCGGTGCCGACGCCGCAGGCGATCGCGCCGCCGACGGACTTGGCCTCGGCGGCCGAGCGGCGGATCAGCTCGGCCGCACCCGCCCAGTCCAGGCCCATGCCGCGCTGGGCGGTGTCCATGGCCTCGGCGACACCGAGGCCGTGCGACCAGAGGTGGCGGCGGAAGGCGAGGGTGGCGTCCCAGTCGACGGCGGCCGGGGAGTCGGGGCTGACGTCCGCGTACGGGTCGGCGACGACATGGGCGGCGGAGAAGACCGTACGGGAGGCCAGGGCCGCCCCGCCGGGGGCGAGGTCGAGCGGGGTGGCGCGGGGCTCGTACGGCCCCTGCGGGAGGTGGATGGTCACGAGATCAACTCCGGTGCGCCCAGCGGACAGTGGATGCTCACAGGGTCAGCTCCGGGACGTCGAAGCGGCGGCCCTCGGCGGAGGACTTGAGGCCGAGCTCGGCGAGCTGGACGCCGCGGGCGCCGGCCATCAGGTCCCAGGCGTAGGGCTCGTCGAGGACGATGTGGCGCAGGAACAGCTCCCACTGGGCCTTGAAGCCGTTGTCGAAGACGGCGTTGTCGGGGACTTCCTGCCACTGGTCGCGGAAGGACTCGGTGACCGGGAGGTCGGGGTTCCAGACCGGCTTGGGGGTGGCCGAGCGGTGCTGGACGCGGCAGTTGCGGAGCCCTGCGACGGCGGAGCCGTGGGTGCCGTCGACCTGGAACTCGACGAGCTCGTCGCGGTTGACACGGACCGTCCAGGAGGAGTTGATCTGCGCGACGGCGCCGCTCTCCAGCTGGAAGATGCCGTACGCGGAGTCGTCGGCGGTCGCGGCGTACGGCTTGCCGTGCTCGTCCCAGCGCTGCGGGATGTGCGTCTGGACGTGCGCCTGGACGGTGGCGACGCGGCCGAACAGCTCGTGGAGCACGTACTCCCAGTGCGGGAACATGTCGACGACGATGCCGCCGCCGTCCTCGGAGCGGTAGTTCCAGGAGGGGCGCTGGGCCTCCTGCCAGTCGCCCTCGAAGACCCAGTAGCCGAACTCGCCGCGCACGGAGAGGATCTCGCCGAAGAAGCCGCCGTCGATGAGGCGCTTCAGCTTCAGCAGGCCCGGCAGGAAGATCTTGTCCTGGACGACGCCGTGCTTGATCCCGGCGCTCCGGGCGAGACGGGCCAGCTCCAGGGCGCCCTCGACGTCGGTGGCGGTGGGCTTCTCGGTGTAGATGTGCTTGCCCGCGGCGATGGCCTTCTTGATCGCCTCGACCCGGGCCGAGGTGACCTGGGCGTCGAAGTAGATGTCGATGGTCTCGTCGGCGAGGACCGCGTCGAGGTCGGTCGACCACTCGGTCAGGCCGTGCTGTTCGGCAAGCGCCTCCAGCGCGTGGGCCCGGCGTCCGACGAGGACCGGCTCGGGCCAGAGCACGTCGCCGTTGCCGAGGTCGAGGCCGCCCTGTTCCCGGATCGCGAGGACCGAGCGCACCAGGTGCTGCCGGTATCCCATGCGACCCGTGACGCCGTTCATGGCGATGCGCACTGTCCTGCGTGTCACGAAAGTTCCTCCATACAGCCGTAGCAAGCGCTTTCTATCCGGGATGACGCTAGCCTGCCGACAGCGGCCTGGACAAGAGGGGGCACGCTGATTGGCTCCTCTCCCCTCATCACTCCTCGGAGGAATGCGATGACAGTCACCCTGGCGGACGTGGCGGCTCGCGCCCGGGTGTCCCCGGCCACCGTCTCCCGTGTGCTGAACGGCAACTACCCAGTGGCCACGTCCACTCGGGAGCGGGTACTGCGTGCGGTGGACGATCTGGACTACGTGCTCAACGGGCCCGCCAGCTCGCTCGCGGCCGCCACCTCCGACCTGATCGGCATCCTGGTCAACGACATCGCCGACCCGTTCTTCGGGATCATGGCGGGCGCGGCGCAGACGGAGATCGGCGGTCCGGGTGACGGTTCCGGCCGGGCGGGCGGCGAGAAACTCGCCGTCGTCTGCAACACCGGCGGCTCCCCGGCCCGCGAGCTCACCTACCTCACCCTGCTCCAGCGCCAGCGCGCCGCCGCCGTCGTCCTCACCGGCGGCGCGGTCGAGGACCCGGCGCACCAGGCCGCGATGTCCGCGAAGCTGGCGAAGCTCGCGGACGCGGGAACCAGGGTGGTGCTGTGCGGGCGGCCGCCGCTGCCGGACAGCGAATCGGTGCTGGCCGCGCTCGCCTTCGACAACCGGGGCGGCGGCCGGCGCCTGACCGAGCACCTGATCTCGCTGGGCCACCGCAGGATCGGCTACGCCGCGGGACCGCTGGAGCGCACCACGACCCGCCACCGCCTGGAGGGCCACCGCGACGCGATGAGGACAGCGGGACTGTACGGGGACGCGGCCGGGGACGGGCGCCCCGCGCACGCCGGTGACGAGGAACGGCTCACCGTGCACGGCTCCTACGACCGCGGCTCCGGCTACGACGCCACCGTCGAACTCCTGCGCCGTGAACCGGGGATCACGGCCGTCGTCGCCGCGAACGACACGGTGGCCCTGGGCGCCGCCGCGGCGATCCGCGACCGCGGTCTGCGCATCCCCGAGGACATCTCGGTGGCGGGCTTCGACGACCTGCCGTTCTCGGTGGACGTGGTCCCGGCGCTGACGACCGTACGGCTGCCGCTCTTCGAGGCGGGGGCGCGGGCGGGCCGGCTGGCGATGGGCAAGGAGACCCCGCCGCCGGGCGGCATCGCGACGATCCCGGCGGAGCTGATGGTGCGGGGGTCGACGGCGGTGCCGCGGGGGTGACCCGGCTCCCCGCGACCGGGTCCGCGGGGGGATGACTTGGTTACCCGTGACCAGGGCATCCGTCAGTCAAGCCATGAGGCGATGATGTGCCGCCCACTGCCCGGTCCGTACGGTGCAGGGGCACGGCAGGTACCGATGGAAGGACATGCACGTGAAGCTCGCTTTCTCCACCCTCGGGGTGCCGGGGCTGCCGATATCCGAGGTTGTCCGGCTGGCCGCCGAGCACGGCTACCAGGGGGTGGAGCTGCGCGCCCACCCGGAGGAGCCGGTGCACCCGGGGCTCTCGATGCTCGAACGGGCCGATGTGGTCGAGGAGTTCAAGCGGGGCGGAATCGAGATCCTGACCGTGGCCGGCTATGTCCGGGCGGCGTCCGAGGGGGACGACCAGCCGGTGCTGGACGAGCTCGCCGCTCTGGTGGAACTTGCCCGGGACCTGGGGGCGCGGAACGTCCGGGTCTTCCCCGGCGGCGGCGACCAGGACCCCGCCACGGCCGACGCTGCCGCCGCCCGCAGGCTGGCCGCCGTCGCTCCGTACGCCGCGGACATGGGCGTGCGCATCCTGCTGGAGACCCACGACTCGCACCGCGCGGGGGCGGCCGTGGCCCGTGTGGTGGGCACGGTGGGGCACGGGAGCGTCGGTGCGCTGTGGGACGTCATGCACACCTGGCTGGCCGGTGAGGACCCGGCCGCGAGCCATGCGGTGCTGGCCCCGCACCTGGGATACGTCCAGGTGAAGGACATCGCGTCGGCCGAGGACACCGAACCCCTCGCTCTGGGCGCCGGGGTGCTGCCGCTGCGGGCCTGCCTGGACACCCTGGACGCGGACAGCTGGGTCTGCTGGGAGTACGAGAAGCGCTGGCACCCGGAGGCGGCGGAGCTGCCCGGACTGCTGAGCGCGGGGCGCGAGCACCTGCTGCGGCTGGGCGCGCCGAAGCAGTAGGCCGCCCAGGCGCCCCCGCGGTGGGTTTCCTCTCGATGGCCGACGGGTGATCGAGAGGAGACCTGGCCCGGACTCGATTCACGGAACACCGTCGAACGCCCCGGTTCGGCCGGACGCAGGTTCAAACAGCAAGCTCATCCTGTTCGGCCCCGGTGCCGTGGTGCTCCTCACGGTGGGCGAGTACTTCCGTCATGTGCGATTCGGCCCAGTCCTTGAGGCCGGCCATGACGCGGTTCAGGGACAGACCGAGGTCGGTGATCTCGTACGTGACGGTGACGGGCACGGTGGGCGTGACGGTCCGGGTGACCATGCCGTCGGCTTCCAGGGATCGCAGGGTCTGGGTGAGCATCTTCTGGCTGACGCCCGCGAGCCGGCGGGACAGTTCGGAATAGCGCATCGGCCGGGGCCCGTCTCCGTGGTCGACCCCGGGACGGTGCGGGCCATCGCTGCCGAGCGCCGCGAGGATCACCGCGACCCACTTGTCGGAGATCCGTTCGAGCAGCTGGCGGCTGGGGCAGCCCTCCATGAACGCGTTGTAGCTCGTCTTCTCCTCGGCCCGCTGCTGAGCCGCCGTCCGCGTCCGCATCGATCGCTCCCTCCTCACCCGATGGGGGCTTACGCACTTTCAAGTGCCTTCTTCTGCGCAGAGGTTAACGAATCCAGCATGGAGCCTGGAACCGATCACCCCATCGCAAGGGAACACCATCATGAGTGCCGATACCTTCCGCACCGCTGTCGTCCGCGTCCCGAACGGGCCCGACTCGATCGAGATCATCGACGTGCCCGTCGCCGAGCCCGGCCCCGGCCAGATCCGCGTCGCCGTCGCCGCGGCGACGGTCAACCCCACCGACCTCGGCGTCGCAGCGGGATTCTTCCACCAGATCGGTCTGGTGCGTCAGCCCGAACACACTGGTCTGGGCTGGGAGTTCGCCGGCGTCGTGGACGCGGCCGGGCCGGGCGCCGGCCTGGCCCCCGGCACCCGGGTGGCTGGCCTGGTGGCCGGTTTCGACCGGGACTACGGCACCTACGCCGAGCAGATCATGGTCGCAGCGGCCGACGTCGCCCCGGTCCCCGACGGGCTGGACCTGCTGGCCGCCGCCACGGTCCCCCTCAACGGGCTGGCCGCCGCGCAGATCGTCGACCTGCTCGGCGACGCGCCCGCCGGGGCCGCCCGGCTGCTGGTGACCGGCGCCGCGGGGGCGGTCGGTGCGAACGTCACCGTACTCGCCCGGGAACGCGGCTGGCAGGTGACCGGGCTCGCCCGCACCGGCGACGAGGAGTTCGTCCGCGGCCTCGGCGCCGGCTTCACCACGCGCGCCGAGCCGGAATGGGACGCGGTCGTCGACCCCGCACAGCTCAATGGCCAGGCCGTCGAGCTGGTCCGCGACGGCGGCGCCTACGTCGGCCTGCGGCCCGGCCTCGAACCCCCCACCGAGCGCGGAATCTCGGTCACCTCCGTGGTCACCGCCTCCGATCGCGGGCGGCTCGCCGGCCTCCTCGCCCGCGCCGCCGCGGGCGAACTGCCGGCCCGCGTCCACGCGGTCGTCTCCCTGGACCAGGCCGCCGACGCCCACCGGGCCACCGCCGGGGGCGGCCTCCGCGGGCGCTACATCATCTGCCCCTGACCCGCCCGAAGCCCATTCCGTTCCGCCCCCCGTACGACACCTCAGGAGATCCGCCATGACCATGAAGCGCCTCGCCACCGTCCTCGCCGCCCTCGGCGGCCTGTTCCTCCTCTACATCGGGGCCCTCTTCCTCCTCGACCCGCAGGCGTCGGCCGAAGGGTACGGACTGCCCCCCTGGCCACAGGGCCAGG
>NZ_JAFMPZ010000542.1 GCF_017353455.1 Streptomyces laculatispora | reverse complement strand
CCTCGGCGGCGGGCAGCAGCGCGCGCATCCGCTCGGGCAGCCCGGCGTACGTGCTGACGGCCAGTGGCTGGTTGTGGCCGCGCAGCGCGTACTCGACCATCGCCCGGTCACGGCTCTCGGCGATGAGGATGCCGAGGGTGGGCTCGTCACGCTCCTTGTCCCGGACCAGGTCGTCGACCACCGAGACGTAGAAGCCGAGCTGGCCGAAGTGCTCGGGGTGGGCCTTGCGGGTCTTCAGTTCCAGGACGACGTAGCAGTGCAGCTTGCAGTGGTAGAAGAGCAGGTCGATGCGGTACTCGCTGTCGCCCACGACGATGGGGTACTGGCGGCCGACGAAGGCGAAGCCGACGCCGAGCTCGGTGAGGAACCCGACGAGCCGGGACACGAGCGCGTTCTCCAGATCCCGCTCGGCAGGCCGGCCCTCCAGCTCGGTGAAGTCGAGCCGGTAGGGGTCCTTGACGATCTCCTTGGCGGCCGCGGAGCGCTCGGGGATCGTGGCATCGAAATTACTGAGTGCGGCGGCGTGGGAGAGATGCAGGGTGTGATGGATCGCTGAGGTCAGATCGTCCCGGGACCAGCCGTTGGCGACTGCGTGCTGGATGTAGAAGTCCAGCTCGGGGCGGGTCTTGCACTTGTCCATGAGGACCTGGAGATGGGCCCAGGGCAATTGTCCAGCAGCCTGCTGGACAATTGGCTCAGGCCACAGACGCGCCAGCTTCAGCATGTAGTGCAGGCTGCTGCGGGAGAATCCGCGCTGGTTCGGGAACTCGGTACGCAGCTCGGTCGCGATACGTCCCACGACCTTGGCGCCCCACTTCTCCTTCTGCTGCCGCTCCAGGATCGTCCGTCCGATCTCCCAGTACATCTGGAGCATCGCGGTGTTCACCTTGAGCTGCGCGCGCACGTGCGCGCCCCGCACGATCGACTTCAGGTCGTCGATCATCTCGTGGAAGTGCGGCGGCAGTTCGGCCCCCTGCTGAACGGGGACGACTGCCTTCGATGTGGTGGTGCTGTCCATGGCAGACAGATTTGCTGACTTGATGCAAGCCGTGACGTTTCTGCTTGCATATGTACGCCATATGGGTGAATGGCCCCGTTCCGATCACACGGCAACCAGTTCGTAACCCCGGACACCTGTTGCGCTACGCGCGTTGACTCTAGGCTGCGGCACGAAGTCTCCAGACTCGTCACCACTCTCAAACCTCCCGCTGAACTCACAAGGGGACCGATGTCAGCGACACCGCAGAAGAACCGCGCGCCCCGGCGGGTGCTCGCCGCCGCAGCCGGTCTTGCCACCGTCGGAGCGCTCGTCGCGGCCATGCCGGCCGGCGCGCAGGAGCGCGGGCACGGCAAGGACCACGGGCACCACAAGCCGGCCCGGACCGTCGATGTGCAACTGCTGTCCTTCAACGACCTGCACGGCAACCTTGAGCCGCCGGCCAGCTCTGCCGGTACGGTGCCGACCGGGGGCGTGGAGTACCTCGCCTCCTCGCTGCGCACCGCGCGCAAGGGCCACCCGTACTCGATCACCGCGGCCGGCGGCGACATGGTGGGCGCGAGCCCGCTGCTGTCGGGGCTCTTCCACGACGAGCCGACCATCGAGGCGCTCAACAAGATCGACCTCGACGTGACGAGCGTCGGCAACCACGAGTTCGACGAGGGCGCCACGGAGCTGGCCCGCCTCCAGAACGGCGGCTGCCACCCGGTCGAGGGGTGCTACGAGAAGGGCAAGAAGTTCAAGGGCGCCGACTTCCCGTACCTCGCCGCCAACGTGACGAGCGAGAAGACCGGCAAGCCGATCCTCAAGCCGTACACGGTGTGGAAGAAGAACGGCGTCAAGATCGGCTTCATCGGGGTGACCCTGGAGGGCACGCCGAACATCGTGACGGCCAACGGCGTCAAGGGCCTGAAGTTCCACGACGAGATCGAGACGGTCAACAAGTACGCCAAGGAGCTGGACCGCCAGGGCGTCAAGTCCATCGTCGCCCTGATCCACGAGGGCGGCGTGCCCGCCTCGTCGTCGTACAACTACGACTGCGACAGCCCGGCTGCCGGTGACGGCATCTCCGGGCCGATCACCGACATCGCCAAGGGCATCTCGTCGAAGGTCGACGCGCTGGTGACGGGCCACACCCACCAGGCGTACGTGTGCACGATCCCGGACCCGGCGGGCAACCCGCGCCTGGTCACCTCGGCCTCGTCGTTCGGCAAGATGTACACGGACACGACGCTCACCTACGACCGTCGCACCAACGACATCGTGCGCACGGCGGTGAAGGGCTCCGGTACGTCGAAGTCCTCGAAGCACCACGGGCAGCCGCAGCACCCCGCGCCCGCGAACCCGGTCTCGGCGAACCACATCGTCAACAGGGACCAGGCCCCGGCCACGGACATGACGGCCCTCATCGCGCGCTGGAACACCCTCGCGGCGCCGATCGCGAACCGGCCGCAGGGCTTCATCTCGGCCGACATCAACGGCCGCAGTTCCACGGCACCGGAGAAGCCGCTCGGCAACCTGATCGCGGACGCGCAGCTGGAGGGTCTGGCCCCGGCGGACAAGGGCGGGGCGGTCGTCGCCTTCATGAACCCGGGCGGCATCCGTGCCGACCTGGTGTACAAGGCGTCGGGCAGTGAGGGCGACGGCGTGGTGACGTACGGCGAGTCGTTCACCGTGCAGCCGTTCACCAACATGATGAACGTCCTCGACCTGACCGGTGCGCAGCTCGTCAGCGCGCTCCAGCAGCAGGTCAGCGGCTCGAACGAGGCCAGCCCGAAGATCCTTCAGGTGTCAAAGGGCCTCACGTACACCCTGGACATGACGAAGTCGGGCGCGAACCGGGTGGTCGCCGACACGATCAGGCTGAACGGCGAGGCGATCGACCCCGCCAAGACGTACCGCGTCGCGATGAACGAGTTCCTGGCGGGCGGCGGCGACGGCTTCGCGGCGCTCGGGCAGGGCACCAACAAGCTGGTCGGCGCCTCCGACCTGGACCTGTTCAACTCCTACCTGGCCGCGCACTCCACGGCCGCCGCGCCGCTCGCGCCGCCGGCGACGGACCGGATCACGGTCATCAAGTAGGACGTACTCAGCGGGAACGCGGGGGCGGTGGGCCGGACGGCCTGCCGCCCCCGTCCGCGCTCTGCCGTACGAGCCACCGCACCCGGCCGCTTCCGGGTGTGCGAAGGCGGCGAGGGACGACCCGGCGCGGCCGCGGCGCGGGAGTCACCCGATCCGGCCCCTCCCGGCCCCCTTCGGCCGTGCCGGTTGGGGAAGCCGTATTCCGTAAGTGACGTGCACCCGTCATAATTCGTGAGCTGACCCCCACACGGCACACGGAGGCACTCCCGTATGAGCCCGTACATCGGTAACCGCCGGAACTTCCTGGCCGGCGCACTGGCCGTCTCCGCCACCGCTCTCCTGGGCGCGGCGCCCGCCCGCGCCTCGGCCCGCCAGACCCTCACCACCCAGGACTGGATGAGCGGCATCGCGGACGCCACCGATCTGCGGCGGCTCACCATCCCCGGCTCGCACGACTCGGGCGCCCGCTACGGCGGGCCCTGGACCGAGTGCCAGAACACCACGATCGCCGAGCAGTTGAACAGCGGACTGCGCTTCCTCGACGTGCGGTGCCGAATCACCGGCGGCTCCTTCGCGATCCACCACGGGGCCTCGTACCAGAACCTGATGTTCGGCGATGTCCTGGGCGCCTGCTGGGACTTCCTGGCCGCGCACCCCACCGAGACCGTGCTGATGCGGGTCAAGCAGGAGTACTCGGAGGAGAACGACGCCGCGTTCCGGGCGGTCTTCGACGACTATCTCGACGTCAGGGGCTGGCGGCCGCTGTTCCACATCGATCCCGCACTGCCGGCGCTCGGGAAGGCGCGCGGCAAGGTCGTGCTGCTTGCCGACAACGGGGGTCTGCCCGGGGTGCGTTACGCCGATCCGGGGCTCTTCGACATCCAGGACGACTACATGGCGGAGCCGTTCGCCAAGTACCCCAAGATCGAGGCCCAGTTCCGCAAGGCGGCCGCGCAGCCGGGCAAGCTCTTCATGAACTACGTCTCGACCGCCGCCCTGATGCCGCCCCGCTGGAACGCGGACCGGCTCAACCCGCAGGTCCAGTCGTTCCTCGAAGGCTCCGGGACGGCCGGCTGGACCGGTCTCGGCATCGTCCCGCTGGACTTCCCGGCTACCCGGTCCGGGCTGGTGGAATCGCTGATCCGGCACAACCCGGGGGCCTGAGGCGCCGTTCCGGGTCACGACGGGGAGCCGGTCGCGAGGGCGGCCCGTTTGACGGCGTAGGCACACAGCCGGGTTCCGTAGAGGTCCAGGGCGTCGTCGGGATCGTCGTCGTAGTGGCTGGCCACTTCGTACCACCGGTCCCACGCGTAGAGCCGGGCGTGGCGGCGGTCGGCGTCCGTACGCGGCGGGGTGTCCAGCTGCCTGCTGCTCAGCCACCGCTGCCACTCCTGGTGGGTGGCGGGGTCGGCCGCGAGTTCGGCGTCCGCCGTGGGGGCCGGTGCGGCAGGCCGGTCCCTGGCGAGAGCGGCGGCGATGTACGCGGCCGGTCGTGCGGGGCGCCATCCGACGGCCATCCCGATGAGTTCGGCGGCGATGTCGTGGGCCTCCAGGCCCCGGTCGATCAGCGGGCGAAGTGCGAAGGCCAGACGGCGCAGGCCCTCCGGCTGGGTCCAGCTGACGAGCGGACGCACCCGCCGCGCGATCTGGATGTCACGGGCCACCTGCCACGGGCTCCTGACCGATGAACTTCCTTCGTTCCCAGGTCTCCTGGGAGGCGTCGCGCTCGCACGTCGCGCGCACGTGCGCGAGGTGTAGTTGAAGCCCCCGTCCAGATCAGAGGTCGGTACGTCGTGGTGCCGCCCAGGAGAATGGGGTGCAGGCTGTGCATAAACTCGCCTGCGAGCACGCCCGTTGCCCACAGGGTGTGGATTCGGCCGGACGACGGTCTTCGCCGCGAGCGCCCGTCCCTTGTCCGTCACTCCGGCGACCCGCGCCCGGTACCCGGCACCGTCGAGCCGGTGCCCCATCGCCTCGTCGTACGCGGCCGGGACCGTCGCCGCGTAGATCGTCGCCGTAGCGGTGTACGGGCGGCCCGGGAGCCGGAGGTTCTTCTTCGTGCCGTGCCGGTGCCACACCAGCGCGCCCAGTTTCCCGCAGCACCCGGACGTGACGCTTCACCGTCGCCGTTGACACCCCGCACCGTGCGGCTGTGCCGTCGAGGTCGTACAGGACGAAGCCCAGCCGGTAGTCCATCCTGGCCGCCAAGTCCCGGGCCACGATCAGCGTCGTCTCTGTTGCGCGCGGGTGCAGACGGGCGCCGACCAGCCACGTCACGGCAGGCAGCCACGCCCGGGGCTGGGCTTGCCGAGCGGGCGTCGAGTCGACCTCTTGCATGGCGCGGGGAACTGGGGCCCAGGCCGGAACCGGGCATGGCGAAGGAGCGCAGCGCGAAGCCGCGCCGGTGGTGGGGCGCATTGCGGTCCGTCGGGGTAGGCGCAGACCGGGGGCGGCGGGCCGGATGGCCTGCCGCCCCCGCTTGTGTGGTGTGCCGGGACGGTTACGCCCGGCCGTCGTCGAGGACGGGCCGCCCGAGCGTGAACCAGACGACCTTGCGGCCGGGGTGATGCTCGCCTGCGGTGTTCGCTCCCCACGCGAGGGCGAGGCTCTCCACGATCATGAGCCCCCGCCCGCGCTCCTGTTCGGGTCCCACGCACAGTGCGCGCAGGAGCGGCGGAGCGGCGGGCCCGTCGTCCGTCACGGCGACGGTGACCCGCTTGCGGTTGACCGCGACGTGGACGCGGATCAGGGCCGTCTGGGTGTGGCGGTGGGCGTTGGTGACCACTTCGGTGACGCAGATCTGCGCATCCTCGACCAGGTCGTGGTGTCTGCTGAGGCTCAGCAGCGAGGTGACGAAGTCACGCGCGAGTTTGGCCGCGCTGGCGGTGTTCGGCAGGGTGAGCCGGTAGGTCTCGCCGCCGAGCGGATTGACGGGCCGGGGAGGTGTAGTGGCGTGGCTCATGTCGTACTCCCAACGCACTGCGGACTGAACGGGTGTGTCGCTCGTTGAACGGCGGCAGTCGCCGTACGGGGCAACGCAGCTCTGTACGGCCGAACTTCGGCTTTTCCTGCGTGCCGATCGGTGTAGGTACTACCGTAATGATGTGTATCAAGTGTTGTGGATCTATTCATAACTAGAGCAAGAAATAGACCCCTTCGAGGGATGCGGACACACTGGGATTCGACAAGAGGAGAGGCTGATGCCACCGAGGAAGCCCCCTACCGCGCGGCAGTGCCGACTGGGTGCGGAGCTGCGCAAGATGCGCGAGCGGGCCGGTTTGCTGCCGACCGAAGCCGCTGCCCTGCTGGGTACGGACCGCACCACGATCAGCAACACCGAGTCGGGCAGGTTCGGAGTGAGCGGCACGCGCGTGCGCACGTGGGCCGCCGCCTATGCCTGCCCCGACGCGGCCTATATCGACGCGCTGGTCGATATGGCTGAGGAGCGGATAAAGGGGTGGTGGGAGGACTACCGCGGTGAACTTTCGGTGAGCGCACTCGACCTGGCGGAACTGGAGCACCATGCGACCGGATTCCGGTCCGTGCAGATCATGCATGTGCCCGGGTTGCTCCAGACCGAGGACTACGCACGTGCTGTCTATGCGGAAGCGCTGCCCGTGCCGACCCCGGCCGGTCTGCGGCGGAGGCTGTCGCACCGGCTCAGGCGGCGGGACGTTCTGGACCGCCCGGATCCGCCCATGTGTGTCTTCCTGATCCATGAGGCGGCCCTGCGGATGCAGTACGGCGGGCGCAAGGTCACGGCCGGCCAGCTCGACCACCTGTTGAAGGAGTCGGAGCGGGACAACGTCACGGTGCGAGTGATCCCGTTCTCGGCGGGCGGCTTCCCGAACTCCGGGAGTTCCACCCACTATGTCTACGGTCCGGTCGCGCAGCTCGACACGGTGCAGACGGACACGCCGAGTGGCTCCGGCTTCGTGGATGCCGAGGCGCGTCTTCTGACCTTCCGTGCGGTGCTCGACCGGACGGAAGGCCGATCGCTCGATCCGCAGAGTTCAAGAGACTTCATCAAGGAAGTCGCAGAGCAAGTATGAAGGCGTGAGAAGCATGGATATTCAGTGGCGAAAGTCGTCCAAGTCCGCCGATGCCGACGGCGACAACTGCCTGGAACTCGCCGAGAGCGGAGGGGAGATCCTCATGCGGGAAAGCGACAACCCGGATGTGGTCGTCCGTACGACCCGCGTGAACCTCCAGGCGTTCCTGAGCGGGGCGAAGGCCGGCGAGTTCGATGATCTGGTGTAGCTGACCACGTCTCGTCCGTCTCGGGTGGCCCCCCACCGGCGCAGGGTGGGGGGCCACCCGTTCTGCTGCCGGCTGCCTGCTGCGTGTGGCGGGTTGTTCGTCTCACTCGTTAGAAATCAAACGCTTGATACGGATCTGCATCACGCGCTAGCTTCGTGACGTGGCGCCACGGGCTGACCCGGTGGCGGCCAACACCCCTGGTCTCTGCGCGGATTGGGGGGTTCCGACGGGCCTCCTTGCCTGCCGCTCGTCACGCCGGTTGCGGGCAAGGAGGTCCCTTGGGTGAGCCTCAGGAGGCGACGTGGTGAGTGATCCCGAACCCGCGGCCCCCGCCGCACAAGCGTTCTGGTGCGAGCGGGTCACGTTCCGGACGATAGAGGCGGACGAGATCGCCGACGTCCGCCGCTCTTCCACCCCGAGGCCGACGGACGCGATCCGGCAGATCCGGGTGGACGTGCGTTCGCTCGCACCTGAACTGCCGCCCCTGGAGCGGCACCGGGCTCTGAGCTGGGTCGACGGCGGAGGCTGTATCGGTGCTCTCGGGTCCCTGCACCGGGGTGAGCCCTGCGGATTCTCGCTCAGTCATCGCGGTACGTGGATCGAGTGGACCGTGCGTCCCCACGCGGTCCTCCACGTCGGCGGCAGGACCCGGCTCCCCGTACTCGGCGACTCGCCTCGGGCTTTCACGAGGTGGGTTTGTCCGATGCTCGATCAATCGTCGACTTCACCCCGCCGCGCGAGCAGGACCTGACCGTTGCCGGCTTCGGCCATGCTGCTTGACCTGGTGCGACAGTTGAGTGTGCCGAGCCCGCGCTCCGTCGAAGCCACCGCCGCGCTGGTTGGCGCTGTGACCGGGATGGTTCACCGTGGTCGGGAGACGGCTCACGGGGCGAGCGCGGTCCGCAAGGCGACTGGTATTACTGGTGCATGCAGGAAGAGGCCGCGCGGTCGGCGATCGACACGTTCATCTCCGCGTTCAACGCCTCGGACGACAGCTATGTGACTGCGCTGCTCTCCCAGGCCCTGACCTCGGACGTGGTCTTCTGGGGACCGTTGGGCCGCAGTGAGGGGATCGTGGCGGTCGAGCGGTTCGTGCTGGACATCCGGCGCCACCCCGCGGGGACCGGCACGATGGTGCGCTGTTCGGCGGTGGACATGCCGGACGAGTGGGCCCGGTACCAGTGGGTCTTCACGACGCCGGATGGAGGCCCCCGCCTGGCGGGAACGGACGTCGTCCATCTGCGGCGGAGCCTCATCGACCAGGTCATCGTCTTCGCGGGGGAGATCGAGCCGTCCACCTCCTGAGTCATTCTCCTCTGGCGCCGTCCTTCTCCTGAAACGGCCCCGTTCGGGGCTCCGGGTCTGCCCAGCCGAGATCATCTTCACAACGCTTCGGTCGTCCGCGCTTGGCCACGAGCGGACCGATGATGCGCTGTGGCTGTGTAGGTTCGCGCGCTGGCCGAGCTTGGTGGGGCGGGTGGTGGACAGCATTAGTTGACCCTGTCGCCACAGTCGGGGGCGTCCGAAGCTTCCTGTAGCTTCGGGCGCCCTTTGTGACCGGCCTCGGGGCTGGTGGCCGGGAGGGTTAGGCGTGGGGAGTGGTTTGCCGGTTCGCCGCGGTCATCAGCTCCTCCACCTGGACGTTTGCCCAGGTGGAGGGCCCAGTTGTACTCGACGCGGGGTGCATGGCTGTTCTTCAGGCGAGAGTCTCAGCGGTGGCGGTCAGGACCGCGCGGCCGAGGATGTGGCCGGCCATGGTGAAGCCGAGGACGGCCGGGGTGGCGTCTGCGGGGACGCCGATGGTGTCGACGTCGAGGGCGTGCACCACGGTGAAGTAGCGGTGCGGGCCGTGTCCGGCCGGCGGGGCGGCGCCGATGAAGCGGGCCGCGCGGGCGTCGTTGGGTAGTTGGAAGGCGCCCCCGGGCAGGCCCGAGCCGGTGTCGTCGCCGGCGCCTTCGGGCAACTCGGTGACGGTGGCGGGGATGTCGGCGACCGCCCAGTGCCAGAACCCGGAGCCGGTGGGGGCATCGGGGTCGTAGACCGTGACGGCGTAGCTCCTGGTGCCTTCCGGGGCACCGCTCCAAGAAAGCTGTGGGGAGACGTCCTTCCCGCCGAGAACGCCGGAGAGGCCGGAGTACTGCTCGATCGACCAGGCGGCGCCGTGCGTGACGGTGGTGCTGACAACGGTGAAGGAGGCCGCCTCGGGGAGGCGGGCGAAGGGGTTGTCGGAGCTCATGGCGTCGTTCCTTTCATGCCGTGCTGTGGGGTGGTGGCGATGCGGTTGACGGAAGTCCCGCCGTAGCGGCGTCGTCACGTTTCGCTCAGGGCAGCGCGGCCTGCGTAGTAGCACTCCGGTGGACGTGTTCGCGGTACTGCGGACTCAGGCGGAGAGGTACCGGCGCGATCCGCGTGATGTGCATGGACTGCTCGACCGGCTGGCTGTCGGAGGGGCTCCACAGTTCGCGGCGGAGTTCCGGCGGCGCCCGCCCCCTCACCCCAGCGGCGCGTCCGGCGGCGGCTGCGGCGCCCCCGGCAGCCGGATCGTGGCCACCGTGCCGTCGCCGTCGTCCGCCGGGAGCAGGGCGATCTCGCCGCCCGCCTGCTGGACCGTACGCGCGACGATCGACAGGCCCAGGCCGGAGCCGGGGAGCTGGCGGGCGGACGGGGAGCGCCAGAAGCGTTCGAAGACGTGCGGGAGTTCGTCGGCGGGGATGCCGGGGCCGTGGTCGCGGACCGTCAGCTCCCCTCGGTGCAGGACCACGTCGATCGTGGCGCGCGGCGGGCTGAACTTCACCGCGTTGTCCAGGACGTTGACGACCGCCCGCTCCAGCGCGGCCGGTTCGGCGCGTACGTACCAGGGGGCCAGCTCCGCCGTGATGGTCAGCTCCGGGCCGCGCAGGCGGGCGCGTTCGAGGGCGGTGCGGGTGATGTCGTGCAGGGCGACCACCTGGAGCGGGCCGGGCTGGGCGGCGTCCGGACGGGCCAGTTCCTGGAGGTCGCCGATGAGCGAGGCCAGTTCGGTCATCTGGGCCTTGACCGAGGACATCAGCGCCTTGCGGTCGTCCGGCGGGATGGCCCGGCCGGTCTCGTCGCTGCGGGCGAGGAGCTCCACGTTGGTGCGCAGGGAGGTCAGGGGGGTGCGCAGCTCGTGCCCGGCATCCGCGATCAACTGGGCCTGGCGGTCCCGGGAGGTGGCGAGCGAGGCGGCCATCGAGTTGAAGGACCGGGAGAGCCGCGCGATCTCGTCCTCGCCGTCGACCGGGATGCGGACGGTGAGGTCCTCGGTGCGGGCCACGTGCTCCACGGTCTCGGTGAGTTCGTCGACGGGACGCAGACCGGAGCGCGCGACCCAGAGACCGGCGGCGCCCGCGCCGACCACGCCGACGCCGGAGACGATGGCGAGCATCCAGGCGAGCGTGGACAGCGGCGCGTCGATCTCGCTCAGGGGACGGGCGACGGAGACCGCGAGCTGGCTGTCCGCCGCCCCGCCGAGGACGATCCCCGGCAGCTTGCGGGTGTAGACCCGCATCTCCTTGCCGTCGTCGTTCTTCGTGGTGTGCAGGGTCTCGTGCCGCAGACCGGCCGCCACCGCGATA
>NZ_JAFMPZ010000541.1 GCF_017353455.1 Streptomyces laculatispora | reverse complement strand
CGGCCCCGCGGGGCCGAAGCCGGCGGGCAGCGGGCCGATCTGGTCGAAGACCTCCACCGGCTCGTCATCGGCCCCGGGTTCGGGCAGCATCTCGACCGCGGCCGTCAGCGCCTTGCGCGCGCCCGTGGCCGTACGGAAGCGGGCCTGCGGGTCCGGTTGCAGCAGCCCGGCGAGCACCTGCCAGAGCGGCTCGGGGATGCCTTGCGGAGCACTGGGTGTGCCGTACGCGGCGAAGTGCTCGACGAGCGCCTGGGAGTCGGGCTTCTTCCCCTGGAGCAGGTACAGGGCGACGAGGCCGACCGCGAAGAGGTCTGCCGGGAAGTCCGGCTCCGCGCCCATCATCTGCTCGGGCGCGAAGTAACCCGGCGTTCCCACCACGTAGTTCGTCTCGGTGAGGCGCGGCTCACCCTTGCGCATGGAGATGCCGAAGTCGGACAGCCGCAGATGCGGCCGGCCGGTTCCGGTGGCCTCCATGAGGATGTTGGCGGGCTTGATGTCCCGGTGCACGACCCCCTCGGCGTGCACCGTCGACAGTCCGGACAGCAGTTGGTCGAGCAGCGTGCAGACGAACCGGGGAGGCAGCGGCCCGTAGTCACCGATGACGTGGGCCAGCGAACCGCCGCTGATGAGGTCCATGGTGAACAGGACCTTGTCGTCGTCCGCGGCCCAACTGGCCGGAGCGAGCACGTGCGGATGCTCGATCCGCAGTGCCTGTTCGCGGACGAAGCGCAGCAGCGTGTGTGCGTCGCTCTGCTGGAGGACCTTGGCTGCCACATAGCGGCGGCGCCGGTGATCCCAGGCACGCCAGACAGCACCGACCCCACCACGTCCGATCGGATCGATCAGCTCGTACCGACCAGCGAAGACCTCACCCATTGCGCTGCGCTCGCTCCCCGTTCCTGCCCTCGGCCGGTGCGTGTGCCCGTGCCCGGATACTGCGGCTGCCGGTGCGTACCCCGGTCTAGCTCTGGTGTCCCTCGTAGTGCGCCACCGCGTCCGCGGTGCGTCCTGCCCCGTACACCTTGAGGAACTCTGCCAGTTCCGGGTGCGTCGGGGCGAGGGAGTCCGCGGCATCGATGATGTCACCGGCCGCCGCGACGGACCGCAGCAGCGACTGGATCTCGCGGACCACACGGCGCACGGTGGGCGCTCCGCTGGTCGACGACGTCTGGCCCGTGCCGGTGAGCACGGAGCCGCCCTGGGACTTCTTGATCTCTTCCATCCGGTCGGTGGCCTCTCCCGCGCTGACACTGCCGTCCGCGACCTGACTGGCCAGTTCCTGGAGCGCCTGGACGCGCTGGACCACGGCCGGATTACCGATCTTCGCCCGCTGACCGCTCATGAGCTGGGAGAGCATGGGGGCGGACAGCCCGAGTACCGCCGCCAGCCGGGCTTGGTTCAGGCCCAGATCATCGATCAGCCGTCGGAAGAGCGCACCCAGCGGTTCCCCGTACCAACTGCGCTGAAGTTCCCTGGCTCTGGCCGTCGCCTCTTGCTGTGCTGCATCCATAGCGTCTCCCCTTCGCTGAGGCTTCGCTGCTGCGAACCTCGCGAGCATCTTACGGAGCGTGGTCGTCGGCCGGGAGCCCCTGTCTTTTGGAGGATTGAGGGGATCACCGGGTACTCTGGTCTGCGGCGGTGACCACGATGCCGGTGCGTCCGGTGCTGCCCGCTTTCGGGGCCTTAGCTCAGTTGGTAGAGCGCTGCCTTTGCAAGGCAGATGTCAGGAGTTCGAATCTCCTAGGCTCCACTTGCCAAATGCCCCCTGACCTGCGAGATCGCGGTTTCAGGGGGCATTTTTTGTGCCCATCAGTGGGCGCGCATCGTGCCTACCGGGGCTGGGGCGGGGGCCGGCATCGTGCTGTCGGACGAGTTCGCCCAGCGCATCCGGTCCGCCCGCCCCGAGGCGCTGCGGCTGCCGGAGGCCGCGTACGCCTCGTGGGACGAGACGATCACGATGATCGGCGGCGAACGGATCCCGTCCGGCGCCTTCGGTAGGTCGGGGATCTCCCGGCAGGCCTTCCACGCGCACGTCCGCGCGCTCGCCGCGCAGAGCGCCAACGTACGGCTGATCAAGCGCACCGTCACCGAGCTGCCGGAGCAGGCGGATCTGGTGGTGCTGGCGGACGGTGCGGGCAGCGAGCTGCGCCGGGAGCGCGCCGACCGGTTCGGCACCTCCGTCTCCGCAGGCCGCACCCGGTATCTGTGGATGAGCACCCCCTCGGTCATCGAACCGTGTTTCCTCCTCAAGGATCTGGGCCCCGGCCCCCTGGTGGTGCACGCCCATCCCCATGCGGCCGACGAGAGCACCCTCATCGGCGAGGCCGATCCGGACACCCTGTCTGCCCTGGGCCTGCTCGGCCTGCCGGCGGCCGAGGCGGAGCTGCGGCTTGCCGCGCTGTTCCGGAGCGAGCTGGGCGGCGCTCCCCTGACGGCTCGGACGGCGGGCTGGCAGCCGTTCCGTACGGTCGCCAACCGCCGCTGGTCCGACGGCCGGACGGTGCCGGCCGGGGACGCCGCACACGGTCCACTTCTCGACCGGCTCGGGCACCGCTCTGGCCATCGACGACGCGCTGTGTCTGGTCCGATGTATCGCCGGACACGACGATCCGCTCCGGGCGGCGGCCGCGTACGAGAGCATCCGGCGGCCGGTCGCCGAGCAGACACAGGCGGAAGCCGCGGAGAGCACCGCGTGGTTCGAGCAGCTGTGCCGCGGTGAGCGGCTGGAGGGGCACCAGACGGTGTTCGCGCTGCGCGGCCGCCGGGTGGTGAACACCTTCAGCCGGCTGCGGGAACGGGATCCGGAGTTCGTCGCGCGCACCGTGGCGCGGCCGGCCGGTCACCCCACCGACGCGGAGCCCGTCGATGTGCCGCTGACAGTGGGCCGGGTGCGCCTGGACCACCGGCTGATCGAGCTGGAGCGCCGGGACGGCCGGTGCGTGCTGCGCGGCGCGGACGGCACCCGGGCGGTGGGGCTGGTCGTGGACCGGTCCCCCGAACTGCCGCTGCCCGGGATCGACTTCCTCGCGGTGCGGGCCACGCCGGAGGGCGGCCGGGTGACCAGGAGCGCTCTCGCCGCGCGGATCCGCAGCGAGGCGGCGCTCCCGATCGCGCTGCTGGGCGACGAGGAGCCGCCCCGGGACGAGGCCAACACCCTGATCGCCGCGGCACGTACGGACCTGGTGGCCGTGTCATGAGCCGCGGCGGCCCGGCGGACTCAGAAGTAGTCGCGCATCAGCTCGGCGGACCAGGCCGGACCCCGCACCTCACCGCGCGGGGCGAACTCCGGCAGATACGGCTTGACGTCGAGTACCGGGGAACCGTCGATGGCGTCGAGGCCGTGCACGGTGAGCGTCAGCCCGTCGACGGCCGCGAGGCCGCACACGGTGACCCCGAGGTGGTTGGGCCGGTTGGGCGCGCGCTGCGCCAGGATCCCGGAGAGCGGCCAGTCGGTCTTGCCCCGGGGGTGCTGGGTGGCGGTGCAGGTCCGCGTCGCCAGATGGAACGCGAAGATCACTTCGACGTGCGAGTAGTCGTCGAGGCCGGTGGTCGCCGACACGTCGAACACCGCCGAATCCAGTTCGATCCGCGAGACCTCCGCCCCCCATCCGTCCTCGTGGACCTGACGGCGTCCGCCGCGTACCACCCCGATGGGACTGATCGGCTGCATTCCATCCCCGCTTCCTGCCCGGTGCGTCCTGGTCGCCCGGAACCAGCGAACCATGTCCGCCGGCCCGCCGTGGAGTCAACCGTCACCCACCGAGCGAGGTGCCAGTCATGGCCCGCCTGATGTCCCGCGTTCTTCCCGACCCCGGTGCCGGCCGGGCATCTCGCCGACCGGGTCGGGCCGCGGGGCACCGCCGCGGTGTTCGCGCTCGGGAAGGCGGTGGCGCTGGCCGGGGCGGCCTTCGTGCACTCCTTCCCGGCCTATCTGGTTCCCGGCCTATCTGGTGATGGCCGTGTTCCTCGGACTGGCCGAAATGCCGTTCGAGATCATCGGTGTCTGAGCCGGATCAGGAGCCGGCGGCGGAGAACAGCAGGCAGTAGTCGCCGGTGAGGCTCTCCGACGGCGTGCTCCACTCGAAGTAGATCTCGCCCTCGAACTCCAGCACTCCGACAGCGCGTGCCCGATGCCGAACGCCAGCGGGGTGACCTTGCCGCTGGAGTCGCGGAAGTTGCCGGCGCAGACGGTCGGCGGCACCGCGCTGACCTGTGACGCGTTCCACGTCAGCGCCCCGTCCCCGGCGGGCGAGTACGCCACGGCCGCGATCAGGACCGCCGTCCAGCGGGCCGCGGTCGCACCGGACGACATCGACCACGTCTGTGCTCACGGCACCTCCACCAAGGCCAACGACCGCACCGAGACCAAGCCGCTCCAGGCGGCGTTCGGCGCGGCGACGGACCGGATCACCGTGAGCAGCCCGAAGCCGATCACCGGTCATCTGATCGCGGGCGCCGGCGCGCTGAGCGCGATGGTGTGCGCGCCGGCCATCCGCGACGGCGTCGTGCCGCCCACGATCAATCTGGACTTCCCGGACCCGGAGTGCGACCTGAACCATGTGCCCAACGTCGCGCGGCGGTTGCCCGTGCGTACGGCGATGGCGAACGCCTTCGGTTTCGGCGGCCAGAACTGCGTCGTGGTCTTCACCGCCCCCGACCCGCTCTGACGATCCTGCGTCCGCGGAGCCCGATGCCACCGCGTCCTGCGGCCGGCCGGCCCTGCGGACGCGTGGCGGTTCGGTTGCGCCGTCCCGGGGAAACGACGGGCGCCGGAAGACCTCGTGGTCTTCCGGCGCCCGTTCTCCGTACTGCTGCTCAGCCGCCGGTCAGGGGCGGTCGTCCAGGTCCGTGCCGTCCACGGCGTCCGGTCCGTCCGTCTCCTCGTCGGCCTGCTTGGCCTGGACGTCGGGGTCGAGGGCCGTCGAGCCGCTCCCGTCGACCGAGGTCAGCGGGGCACGGTCGTCGACCTCGGTGGGAGCGGGCGGCTCGACCAGCCAGTCGGGGTTGGCCTGCTTGTCCCACCAGCGCCAGACGGCATAGGCGCTGCCCGCCAGGATGCCGGCCACGGCCAGTGCCTTGGACAGGCGGCCGGCCCTGGCCCGCCGCTCGTGCTTCCGGGTCAGCTTCCTGATTTCCTTCGGCGTGACCTGCCCGCGCAGTGCGGCCAGGGCGGCGGCACTGCGCGCGGTGGCCTCCTGGGCGACCGGCTGGGCCGCGGCCATCGCGTGTTCGACGCGGGGAACGGTGTAGTCCGCAGCACTCCTGGCGGCCCGACGGGTGCGGCGCGCGGCGCGCTGCGCGGCCTTGTCGACCTTGGGGGGCACATGGGTACGGGCGAGTTCGATACGTGGTGCGAGGTGTGCGCCGTACTGGACGCGAGCCTGCTCAGCTGCCTTCGAAACCTTCGGCGCGAGCAGCGTCCGGGCCTCTTGCGCGTAGTGAACGGCCTGTTCCCTGGCCGTGTCGGCGTAGGGGGCCGCCACTTCCGCGGCGTGCTGCACGCTGTCCCTCGCCGAGTCGGTTGCGGCGCGCACGCTGTCGATGCGGGTCACGGGATCCTCCTCCTTGGTGGCGGGTTGGTACTCCGCCTTTCCACCCAGTTCGAGATCATGCCTACCCGGAGCCTGTGCGGCACCTGGGGCGGGCATCCGGGTCATTCAGGTAATGAGGGACACCCTCGGGCAATGAGGTGCAAGGGGAGCCTGCCGACGACAATGCCACGGTTCGGCCCGGCACGCGCCGGTTCGTCACGCACTTGGCCGCATTCGTCTCCGCC
>NZ_JAFMPZ010000540.1 GCF_017353455.1 Streptomyces laculatispora | reverse complement strand
CCGCGGACGCCGCCGCCGGGCCCCTCGCCCCGGCGGCGCCGGCGGTAGCGGGGCGGTACGAAGCGTTGCGCCCACAACGGGGCGCGCGGGGTGAAGCGGGGCATCAGGAGCAGGATCAGGCCGAGCGCGCTCAGGCCCACGATCACGAGGACGATCCACATCGAGGCCGAGTGCACGGAGTAGCCGACCGCGCCGAAGGCGATCAGGGCCGACCAGAAGTACATGATCAGCACCGACCGGCTGTGCGAGTGCCCGATCTCCAGCAGCCGGTGGTGCAGGTGGCCCCGGTCGGCGGCGAACGGCGACTGGCCGTTCCAGGTGCGCCGCACGATGGCCAGCACCAGGTCGGCCGCCGGGATCGCGATGATCGTGAGCGGCAGCAGCAGCGGAATGAACACCGGCAGCATCGCGTGGGTCGCCTGGCGCTCACTGCCCTCGAAGATCTTCAGGTTGTCCGGGTCGACCTGTCCGGTCACGGAGATCGCGCCGGCGGCCAGGACGAGGCCGATCAGCATCGAGCCGGAGTCGCCCATGAAGATCCGGGCCGGGTGCATGTTGTGCGGCAGGAAGCCGAGGCACATGCCCATCAGGATGACCGTGAAGAGCGTCGCGGGGGCGGCCGCCTCGATCGTGTGCCCGTACCAGAGCCGGTAGGTGTAGAGGAAGAACGCGGCCGACGCGATGAAGACCATGCCGGCCGCCAGGCCGTCCAGGCCGTCGACGAAGTTCACCGCGTTGATCGTGATGACGACCAGGGCGACCGTGAGCAGCGTGCCCTGCCACTGGGTGAGGGCGACGGTGCCGACGCCGGGGATGGGCAGCCACAGGATCGTCAGGCCCTGCAGGACCATGACCGCCGCGGCGATCATCTGTCCGCCCAGCTTGATCAGGGCGTCGATCTCGAACTTGTCGTCCAGGACGCCGATCAGCCAGATCAACGCCGCCCCGGAGAGCAGCGCCCGGGGTTCGCTGGAGAGGTCGAAGACGCCGTCGAGGTTGGCCAGGTGATCGGCGACGATCAGTCCGGCGCACAGCCCGCCGAACATGGCGATACCACCGAGCCTCGGTGTCGGTTCACGGTGGACGTCTCGCGCACGGATCGCGGGCATCGCCCCGACCGCGATGGCGAACTTACGCACCGGGCCGGTGAGCAGATAGGTCACCGCTGCCGTGACACAGAGCGTCAGCAGGTAATCACGCACGGGCTGCCCCACAAATATCGCCGGCCATCTCAGCCCACACCTTAACTACGTCGGCCTCATGGTTGAGGACACAGAGGTACTCGTGATGGTTGCACGGGTCGTCCCCATTTGGGACATAAAGCCGATGTCACCCGGGGTACGGCGGAAATTCCGCAGCCAGTTCCCGCACCTCCGCGAGGACGTCGCCCTCCTCGCGCACCGCCGCGCCGACCAGCGCCGCGAGCCGTGCCATTCCGGCGCCGCCCATGCCCTGGGTGGTGACGGCCGCGGTGCCCAGCCTGATGCCCCGGGCGTCCCCGTACGGAAGCGCGCAGGTGTCCAGCACCAGGCCCGCCGCGGCCAGCCGGGCGCGGGCGGTGGGGCCGTCCACGCCGAGCGGGGCCGGGTCCGCGACGATCAGGTGGGTGTCCGTGCCGCCGGTGGTGACGTCGAAGCCCTCGGCCTCCAGGCCGGCGGCCAGCAGCCGGGCGTGGGACACCACGCGATGGGCGTACGCGGCGAAGGCCGGGGTCGCCGCCTCGTGGAAAGCGACGGCCTTCGCGGCCACCGTGTGCATCTGGGCGCCGCCCTGGGTGAAGGGGAAGACCGCCCGGTCGATCCGCTCGGCCAGTTCCGCGCCGCACAGGATCATGCCGCCGCGCGGCCCGCGCAGCACCTTGTGCGTGGTGGCGCAGACCACGTCCGCGTACGGAACGGGGCTCGGCGCCGCGCCCCCGGCGATCAGTCCCATCGGGTGCGCGGCATCGGCGATGAGGTAGGCGCCCACCTCGTCGGCGATCTCGCGGAACCTCGCGTGGTCCGGGTGGCGCGGATAGGAGATGGAGCCGCTGACGATCGCTTTGGGACGGTGGCTGCGGGCCAGGGTGCGGACCTGGTCGTAGTCGATCAGGCCGCTCTCGGAGTCCACTCCGTAGCCGATGAACTCGAACCAGCGGCCGGAGAAGTTGGCGGGTGAGCCATGGGTGAGGTGGCCGCCGTACGGGAGTCCCATCGCGAGCACCGTGTCACCGGGCCGCAGCAGTGCCGCGTACGCCGCGAGGACGGCCGAGGAGCCGGAGTGCGGCTGGACGTTGGCGTGCTCGGCGCCGAAGAGCGCGGTGGCCCGGCGGACGGCGATGCGCTCGGCGGCGTCCGCCTGTTCGCAGCCGCCGTGGTGACGCCTGCCGGGGTAGCCCTCGGCGTACTTGTTGGCGAGCGGTGAGCCGAGGGCGGCCAGGACCGCGGGCGAGGTGAAGTTCTCGGCGGCGGTCAGCTGCAGTGTGCCGGACTGCCGGCGCGACTCCCCCAGCAGCACGTCAGCGATCTCGGGGTCCTCCCGGAGCAGGGCGCCGAAGTCCTGCGGCAGGGTGTCCGGTGGTGCGGCGGAAGCGGTGACCGGCATCGGGGGCTCCGGGCCTGGGAGGGGTGCGCTGACGTCAGCTCCAATGTAGGCCCGCGACGGGTCTGCTGCCCGCTGTCACGGCCCGGGGTGCACCCGTCCGGACCCCGCGCCGGTCAGCGCGGAGTCGATACGCCGGTCAGCGCGGTGACGACCGGCTCCAGGGCCTGGTTGATCTCGTCGCCGATGGACCGGAAGAACGTGATCGGGGCGCCGTACGGGTCGTAGACCTCGTCGGCCTCGGCGGTCGGGGCCAGCAGCCAGCCGCGCAGCGCGGCGGCCGCGCGCACCAGCGCGCGGGCGCGCTCGACGACGCCCTCGTCCTTCGCGTCGGGCAGCGTCGCGTGGTCTATCGCCCGGACCAGCCGGGTGAACTCCTTGAGCGTGAAGGTCCGCAGACCGGCCGAGTGGCCCATCGAGATCACCTGGGCGCGGTGGTCGCGAGTGGCGGTGAGCACCAGGTCGGCACGGATCACGTGCTCGTCCAGCAGCTCACGGCCGACGAACCCGGTGGCGTCGGCGCCGAAGTCGGCGAGGACCACCTCCGCATTGGCCTCCATCGGGGCACCCTCGTGCCCCCAGGTGCCGGCACTCTCCACGATCAGGCCGCCCTGGAGCGGGTCGCCGAGGCGGTCCACGAGGGCATGGCGGGTCAGCCGCTCGGTGATCGGTGAGCGGCAGACATTGCCGGTGCTGACGTGGAGGATGCGGAAAGTGTCGGTCTGCCCCGCTATGCCACGCCCCTCAGGGGCGGTCAATTGGCCACCTCGAGGTCGGGTACCACCTTGCGCAGCTCCTCCGCGGAGAGCGCGCCGGCGCGCAGCAGGACCGGCACCTTGCCGGTGACGTCGACGATCGAGGACGGGACGATGCCCGGCGTCGGACCGCCGTCGAGGTAGACGGAGACGGAGTCGCCGAGCATCTCCTGGGCGGCGTCGCAGTCCTCGGGCGAGGGGTGTCCGGTGAGGTTGGCGCTGGAGACGGCCATCGGGCCGACCTCGGTGAGCAGCTCGATGGCGACCGGGTGCAGCGGCATCCGGATGGCGACGGTGCCGCGGGTGTCGCCGAGGTCCCACTGGAGGGACGGCTGGTGCTTGGCGACGAGCGTGAGGGCGCCGGGCCAGAAGGCGTCGACGAGTTCCCAGGCCTGCTCGGAGAAGTCGGTGACCAGGCCGTGCAGGGTGTTCGGGGAACCGATCAGGACGGGGGTCGGCATGTTGCGGCCGCGGCCCTTGGCGTCCAGCAGGTCGGCGACGCCCTCGGAACTGAAGGCGTCCGCACCGATCCCGTACACCGTGTCGGTGGGCAGCACGACCAGTTCGCCTCGGCGGACGGCGGACGCGGCCTCGCGCAGACCCGTCGTACGGTCGGTCGCGTCGTTGCAGTCGTATCGCCGTGCCATCAGCCGGCCTCCTCAAGCATGTTCGGGTAGGGCTGGTACGGGTCCGGGCCGTGGCCGCCGGTCACGGCATCGCCTTGCGGGCCGTGGCGAACCGGGGGCGGTTGTTCAGGTCGGGGTGGTCGGCCGCGTCGGCCCAGCCCCGCTCCTCGGTGAAGATCCACGGCACCTGGCCGCCCTGGGTGTCGGCGTGCTCGATGACGACGAGGCCGCCGGGGCGCAGCAGACGGTGAGCGGTGCGCTCGATGCCGCGGATGGTGTCGAGGCCGTCCTCACCGGAGAAGAGAGCCATCTGGGGGTCGTGGTCGCGGGCCTCCGGAGCCACGTACTCCCACTCGGTGAGCGGGATGTACGGCGGGTTGGAGATGACCAGGTCGACCTGTCCGTCGAGCTCGGGAAGGGCCGTCAGGGCGTCTCCGCGGTGCACGGTGACCCTGGAGTCCTCGGCGTTCTTCCTGGTCCATTTGAGGGCGTCCTCGGACAGCTCCACGGCGTGCACGCGCGAGCGCGGCACCTCCTGGGCCATGGCCAGCGCGATGGCGCCCGATCCCGCGCAGAGATCGACGATCAGCGGCTCGACGACGTCCATCGCGCGGACCGCGTCTATCGCCCAGCCGACGACCGATTCGGTCTCCGGGCGGGGCACGAAGACACCGGGTCCCACCTGGAGCTCCAGGTAGCGGAAGAAGGCGCGTCCGGTGATGTGCTGGAGCGGTTCGCGGGCCTCGCGCCGGGCGATGGTCTCCCAGTACCGGGCGTCGAAGTCGGCGTCCGGCACGTTGTGCAGCTCGCCCCGCTTGACGCCGTGCACGAACGCGGCGAGTTCCTCCGCGTCGAATCTCGGCGAAGGCACACCGGCGTCGGCCAGCCGCTGGGTGGCCTGGGCCACCTCGGCGAGCAGCAGGTTCATCGCGGTTCTCCGTACAGGTTCACGAGCGGTGCGGGGTGGTGGAGCTTACGCGGCGGCGAGCTTGGCGGCGGAGTCGGCGTCGACACAAGCCTGGATCACGGCGCCCAGATCACCGTCGAGCACCTGGTCCAAGTTGTACGCCTTGAAGCCGACGCGGTGGTCCGAGATCCGGTTTTCCGGGAAGTTGTAGGTACGGATCTTCTCGGAACGGTCGACCGTACGCACCTGGCTGCGCCGTACGTCCGAGGCTTCCTGCTCGGCGGCCTCCTGAGCGGCCGCGAGGAGCCGCGAACGCAGGATGCGCATGGCCTGCTCCTTGTTCTGGAGCTGGCTCTTCTCGTTCTGGCAGGAGGCCACGACGCCGGTGGGCAGGTGCGTGATGCGGACGGCGGAGTCCGTGGTGTTGACGGACTGACCGCCGGGGCCGGACGAGCGGTAGACGTCGATCCGCAGGTCGTTGGCGAGGATCTCGACCTCGACCTCCTCGGCCTCGGGCGTGACCAGCACGCCGGCGGCGGAGGTGTGGATGCGCCCCTGGGACTCGGTGGAGGGCACGCGCTGCACACGGTGCACGCCGCCCTCGTACTTCATCCGGGCCCAGACGCCCTGGCCGGGTTCGGTGGCCCCGTTGCCGCCCTTGGTCTTCACGGCGACCTGGACGTCCTTGTAGCCGCCGAGCTCGGACTCGGTGGAGTCGATGATCTCGGTCTTCCAGCCGACCCGCTCGGCGTAGCGCAGGTACATGCGCAGCAGGTCCCCGGCGAACAGGGCGGACTCGTCGCCGCCCGCGCCCGCCTTGATCTCCAGGAGCACGTCCTTGTCGTCACTGGGGTCACGGGGTACGAGCAGGAGGCGGAGCTTCTCGGTGAGCTCCTGGCGCTCCTTCTCCAGGTCCTTGACCTCGGCGGCGAAGTCGGGGTCGTCGGCGGCGAACTCGCGGGCCGTCTCGATGTCGTCCCCGGTCTGCTTCCAGGAGCGGTACGTGGCGACGATCGGGGTCAGCTCGGCGTAGCGCTTGTTGAGCTTGCGCGCGTTGGCCTGGTCGGCGTGGACCGACGGGTCCGCGAGCTTCTTCTCGAGATCGGACTGTTCGCCGATCAGTTCCTCGACCGCCTCGAACATCTTCGGGCTCCTGGTTTCTTCGCTCGACGTGCCTGCCGGCCGGCGGTTTGCCTGCCGGGCGGGACACGGGGATGCCGTGTCCCGGCCGGAAAAAACGCCGGTCACGGCGCCCCCGGGAAGAGGGCGCCGAGAACCGGCGCAGTTGGCTCGCTACTTGCTGGCGGAGCCGGCGGCCTTGCCGAAGCGGGCCTCGAAGCGGGCCACACGGCCACCGGTGTCGAGGATCTTCTGCTTGCCCGTGTAGAACGGGTGGCACTCGGAGCAGACGTCCGCACGGATGGCGCCGCTGTCCAGGGTGGACCGGGTGGTGAACGACGCGCCACAGGTGCAGCTGACCTGGGTCTCGACGTACTGGGGGTGGATCTCGCGCTTCAAGGGTGTCTCCTAGTTTCGGGAGGGCGCCGGGTCGTACGCGCGGATTGCGTGTCCGTGAACCGGGGCCGACGTACCAGTCTGCCAGGACCGGCCGCATCTCCCAAAACCGGGGTCGGCCCGGAACTATTCCCGGGCACTCCCGGTCATCGCACGATGTCGCCCGCGGCACCCTTGTCGCCCGCCGACTTCTCGGTGGCCGAGGCAGGGATCGGCGAGTCGTGCAGAAGCGCCGTCCACACCTGCTGTCCGGCCTTCTCCTGCGGTATGACGCGGTTCGGGTCGGCCGGGTCGTACTCGACGGGCAGGGTCACCATGTGGACGTTCTCGGAGCCGAGCCCCTTGAGTCCGTTGGCGAAGCCCGCGAGTGCCTTGACCGAGCCCAGGTCGGAGTCGGTCGTGATGGCCTTGGTCGCCGTGTCCGCGAGGCCGTACAGCTTGGTTCCGTCGAGGACGCCGACGCTCTTCGCCTGCACCATCAGCGCCTTGATGAAGGCCTGCTGGAGCTGGATGCGGCCGAGGTCGCTGCCGTCGCCGACGCTCTTGCGGGTGCGGACCAGGCCGAGCGACTGCTCGCCGTTCAGGGTGTGGGGGCCCGGCTCCAGGTTCAGATGGCTCTTGGGGTCGTTGATCGCCTGCGTGGTGGTGATCTTGACCCCGCCGAGCTTGTCGATCAGCTTCTTGAAGCCGGTGAAGTCGACTTCGACGTAGTGGTCCATCCGGATCCCGGACATCGACTCGACGGTCTTGACCGCGCAGGCCGGTCCGCCGACCTCGTACGCCGTGTTGAACATCGCGCGCTGTTCGCCCGGGACGTCCGCGCCGCTCTCGTCGCTCTTGCAGTCGGGCCGGGTGACGAGGGTGTCGCGGGGGATGGAGACGACGCTGGCCGCCTTGTGGCCCTTGTTGACGTGGACGACCATCGCGGTGTCCGAACGGGCGCCTCCCTCGTCGACGCCGTACTGCGCGTTCGCGCCGGAGCGGGAGTCGGAACCCAGGACGAGGATGTCCTCGGAGCCGTTGTCGACGTTCTGGGGGCGGTTCTTGCCGAGGGCGTTGTTGATGTCGACGGCCTTGAGATTGCCGTCGAGCTGGAAGTACGCGTACCCCAGCCCCGCTCCGCCCACGACGACCACGCCGGCCAGGCTCCAAGCGGCTATGACGGTCGCCCTGCGGCGGCGGGACGCCTTCCTCCGGCGTTTGCCGGTGGCCCGTATTCGGCTGTTGCTCCCACTCGACTCGGTCATCCGTCTCCTCGTTCCGTCGGCTGCTCCCGGCTACCCCCTGCTGCGGTGTGCGGGTCGGTGCGCCGTTTTGTCGCTCTTGGTTACGACGCCACGGCGACAAGAAGGGTTGCACAGCACCCTGTGGCCTCCGGGTGCGCGAGAGGCGGTTCCACGGGGCCGGGAACAGTCGGTGATCCGGCGTTCACCTGCGGTTTCTTGCCCGATACAGGCAATGCCCGACGCGATTGCGACCCGGCGGCCGTGTGGCGAAGGTCTCGGGTCGGCAACGGCCGGGAACGGCGGTCCGCACCCGGCGTACGGCACAGGCCGCCCCCGGCACCGAAGTGTCGGGGGCGGCCCTGGGTACGGCTGCCGAGGGGCTGCGAACTAGTCGTTGTTGCCCGGGGCCGGCGTCGTCTTCTGGATCTGGAGCAGGAACTCCGCGTTGGACTGGGTCTTCTTCATCCGGTCCAGGAGGAGCTCGATCGCCTGCTGCTGGTCCAGCGCGTGGAGCACCCGGCGCAGCTTCCAGGTAATCGCCAACTCGTCGCTGCCGAGCAGGATTTCTTCCTTACGGGTGCTGGACGCGTCGACGTCCACCGCCGGGAAGATGCGCTTGTCGGAGAGCTTGCGGTCGAGCTTGAGCTCCATGTTGCCGGTGCCCTTGAACTCCTCGAAGATCACCTCGTCCATGCGCGAGCCGGTCTCGACCAGCGCGGTGGCCAGGATGGTCAGCGAGCCGCCGTCCTCGATGTTCCGCGCGGCACCGAAGAAGCGCTTCGGCGGGTACAGCGCGGTCGAGTCGACACCACCGGACAGGATGCGGCCGGAGGCGGGGGCCGCGAGGTTGTACGCGCGGCCCAGGCGGGTGATCGAGTCCAGCAGGACGACCACGTCGTGACCCAGCTCGACGAGACGCTTGGCGCGCTCGATGGCCAGCTCGGCGACGGTGGTGTGGTCCTCGGCGGGACGGTCGAAGGTCGAGGAGATGACCTCGCCCTTCACCGACCGCTGCATGTCGGTGACCTCTTCCGGACGCTCGTCGACCAGGACGACCATCAGGTGGCACTCGGGGCTGTTGACCGTGATCGCGTTGGCGATCGCCTGCAGGATCATGGTCTTACCGGTCTTCGGCGGGGCCACGATCAGGCCTCGCTGGCCCTTGCCGATGGGGGCGACCAGGTCGATGATGCGCGTCGTCAGGATGTTGGAGTCGGTCTCCAGGCGGAGCCGGTCCTGCGGGTACAGCGGCGTCAGCTTCTGGAACTCCGGGCGGCCGCGGCCGGTTTCGGGCGCCATGCCGTTGACCGTGTCGAGGCGGACCAGCGCGTTGAACTTCTCGCGGCGCTCGCCGTCCTTGGGCTGGCGCACCGCACCGGTGACGTGGTCACCCTTGCGCAGGCCGTTCTTGCGGACCTGGGCGAGCGAGACGTACACGTCGTTCGGGCCCGGCAGGTAGCCGGAGGTCCGGATGAACGCGTAGTTGTCGAGGATGTCCAGGATGCCCGCGACGGGGATCAGAACGTCGTCGTCGGTGACCGGCGGCGCGTCACTCGCGAAGTCGTCACGGCCACGACGGCCGCGCCGGTCGCGGTAACGGCCGCGCCGACCACGACGGCCGCCCTCGTCGTCGAAGTCGTCCTGCGGTCCGCCGCCGCCCTGCTGACCCTGGCCCTGGTTCTGACCCTGGCCCTGGCCCTGCCCCTGGCGCTGCTGGCGCTGGCCGCCCTGGCCACCGCCCTGCTCGTCGCCGCCCTTGCCGCGGCGGTCGCGCTGGCGGTCACGACGGTCACCGCGGTCACCACGCTCGCCGCGCTGGCCGCGGTCCTGGCGGTCGCCCCGACGGCCCTCCGCGTTGTCCGCGGCGGCCTCGGCCTTGGGCTCGGAGCGGTCCTCGGCGGGCGTCTCGCGCTTCGGCTCGTCCTGCGTGCGGTCCTTGGCCTGTGCCTTGGTGTCCGCCTTGGTCTCCGGGCTGCCCGCCTGAGCGGTGGCGCGGCGCCGACGACGCTCGCCCGCGGGCTGCTCGTCGTTGGCCGGCTGGCCGGGGATGTCGATCTGCTGCTGAGCCGCGGCCTTGGCGGCGGGAGCGGCGGCCGGGGTCTCGTCCCCGGCGCCGGTGCGCGCCTTGGAGGTGGCCCGGCGCTTCGGCTTGGTCTCGGCCTCGTCGGCGGGGGCCGCTGCGGCGGCCTTGGCCTTGGGCGCGGAGGAACCGCCGGCCTGGGTCTCCTTGATGACCTCGATCAGCTGGCTCTTGCGCATCCGCGCAGTGCCCTTGATGCCGAGGCCGGACGCGACCTGCTGCAGCTCGGCCAGGACCATGCCGTCAAGGCCGGTGCCGGAGCGGCGGCGCCGTGCGGTGGTGCCAGTGGCAGCACCTTCGGCGGGCGCGGCGCTGTCGACGTTCTTGTCGGCAGTCACGCCCATCAGATCGGTGGTGTCGCTCACGAAGGGTCCTTCCCTGGAGCGGACGTCGGCCTTCTGGCTCGGCGACCGGTTGTGCTGTCCGACTGCGGTCTCTGGTGGTGCGGACCGTGCCGGGGCGGTGGTCCGCCGGGTAGGTACGGCGGAGAGATGAACGTGTGCATGGGGCCCGGCGCGAGCATCCCCCTGCTCGGCCCACTCCTGGACGAGCGAGAGGGTGTCGTGCCGGTTCCGGAGCGTGCTCGAAACTGCTCAGGCAGGCTGCTCAGGCAGTTGGGGAGGCTCCCGGAAGAAATGGTGGTCCCGGAAAGGGACACGAAGCAACGCGCCTCATAGACGTCGATTGCAGACTTGAGGTTAACACTACCGGCTCCAACAAATATTCCCCCTCTCACGCACCGGCAATCACTTCTCGGCTACGGGGCGAGCGGCAGCACACTCGCACCGGAGACGTCGAGAGTCAGCCGGTTGGCCGCCCAGCCCTCGCCCGCCAGCCGTGCGACCTTGTCGGCCGCATCGTCCTCGGCCAGTGCCAGCACGGTCGGCCCGGCACCGGAGATGACCGCGGGGACGCCGTCCGCGCGCAGTCGGTTCACGAGTTCCACGCTCTGCGGCATCGCCGGGGAGCGGTATTCCTGGTGCAGCCGGTCCTCGGTGGCGGTGAGCAGCAGCTCGGGGCGCCTGGTCAGGGCCTCGACGAGGAGGGCGGCACGGCCCGCGTTGAAGGCGGCGTCGACATGCGGAACAGTACGCGGCAGCAGTCCGCGGGCGGTCTCGGTGAGCACCGGGTTGCCGGGGACGAAAACCACCGGAACGATGGAATCCGCGGGGTCCATCCTGATGGCGCGGGCCGATCCGCCGTCCATCCAGGCGAGCGTGAACCCGCCGAGGAGACAGGCCGCGACGTTGTCCGGGTGGCCCTCGATCTCGGTCGCGAGCTCCAGCAGTGCCACGTCGTCGAGCCGGGCGTCACCGCCGGTCGTCACGGCGCGGGCGGCGACGATGCCCGCGCAGATGGCGGCGGAGGACGAGCCGAGGCCGCGTCCGTGCGGGATGCGGTTGGCGCAGACGATCTCCAGGCCGCGGGGCTGTCCGCCGAGCAGGTCGAAGGCGGTGCGCAGGGACCGTACGAGCAGGTGGTTCTCGTCGCGGGGCAGCGTGTCCGCGCCCTCGCCGGCGATGTCGATGTGCAGCCCGGCGTCGGCGACGCGGACGACGACGTCGTCGTACAGCCCCAGCGACAGGCCGAGGGCGTCGAAGCCCGGGCCCAGGTTGGCGCTGGTTGCGGGGACGCGCACCCGTACGGCGGCGGCTCGGAAGGCGGGACCGGCCATCGCTCTGACGACTCTCCTTGTGAGGCGGCGGGGAATTTCGAAGCGCTGCGGGATATCTGGGTCTCTTCGCGGCTCTTCGGGTTCTTCGGGGTCTACCGGATTATGGGGATTCTTCTGGGCGATTGCGGCGGCGGGCATTGCGTAAGTCCGGGATGGGACCGACGGCCGCAACGGCCTGGGCACCCCGGGCATATGCGGCGGGGTGGGTTGGGTACAGCTTATCGAAGGAAGGTTCTGTGGCGACATAGGGCGCACAGGAGGCGCACGATGCGTGTCGCACGCTGCCGGTGCGCTCTCCGCCCCGAAGGTGGGCCGTCGAGCCGTCTTCCTGCCGAATCCGCTGCCGCCCCGGGCCCGATACGCGCATCGGGCCCGGGGCGGCGGCGCGGCCGCCGCGTACTACGCGAGGCCCAGCTTCTCGGCGGCGGCGACCGCGTCGACCGGGACCGTGACCGGCTGAGGGGCGCCGGCGACGGCCCAGTCCGGGTCCTTCAGGCCGTTGCCGGTGACCGTGCAGACGATGCGCTGGCCCGGGTCGACCTTGCCCTCTTCGGCGGCCTTGAGCAGACCGGCGACCGACGCGGCCGACGCGGGCTCCACGAAGACGCCCTCCTGCGAGGCCAACAGACGGTAGGCGGACAGGATCTGCCGGTCCGTCACCTCGTCGATGAAGCCGCCCGACTCGTCCCGCGCGGCGAGCGCGTAACTCCAGGAGGCCGGGTTGCCGATCCGGATGGCGGTGGCGATGGTCGACGGGTCCTTGACGATCTCGCCGCGCACGATGGGCGCGGAGCCGGAGGCCTGGAAGCCCCACATCCGCGGCGTGTGCGTGGCCGGGCCGTCCGCGGCGTACTCGGTGTAGCCCTTCCAGTACGCGGTGATGTTGCCCGCGTTGCCGACCGGGAGGACGTGGATGTCCGGGGCGTCGCCGAGCGCGTCGACGATCTCGAAGGCCGCGGTCTTCTGGCCCTCGATGCGGACCGGGTTGACCGAATTGACCAGCGCCACGGGGTAGTTGTCCGAGAGCGAGCGGGCCAGCGTCAGACAGTCGTCGAAGTTGCCGTCGACCTGGAGGATCTTGGCGCCGTGCACGAGGGCCTGGCCCATCTTGCCGAGCGCGATCTTGCCCTGCGGTACGAGGACGGCGCAGACCATGCCCGCCCTGACCGCGTACGCGGCGGCGGAGGCGGAGGTGTTGCCGGTGGAGGCGCAGATGACGGCCTGCGCGCCCTCCTCCTTGGCCCGGGTGATCGCCATCGTCATTCCGCGGTCCTTGAAGGACCCGGTGGGGTTGGCGCCCTCGACCTTGAGGTGCACCTCGCAGCCCGTGCGCTCGGAGAGGACCTGAGCGGGGACGAGCGGCGTGCCGCCCTCACGGAGCGTGACGACCGGCGTCGTGCTCGTGACCGGAAGGCGGTCCCGGTACTCCTCGATGATGCCGCGCCACTGGTGGGTGCCCTTGGTGGTCATGGGTCCTTACTCCCCTTCAACACGCATGATGCTGGCGACACCGCGGACGGTGTCGAGCTTGCGCAGCGCCTCGACGGTCCCCGAGAGGGCGGCATCGGGCGCGCGGTGGGTGACGACGACGAGCGAAGCCTCGCCGCTTCCGTCCTGTCGGCCTTTCTGGCGGACCGTATCGATGGATACGCCCTGTTCGGCGAAGACCGTCGCGACCTGGGCGAGCACGCCAGGCTTGTCGGCCACGTCGAGACTGATGTGGTACCGCGTGACGACGTCGCCCATGGGGCTGACCGGCAGACGCGTGTACGCGGACTCACCGGGGCCGGGGGCCTCGCTGAGTTTGTTGCGGCAGACCGCGACGAGGTCGCCCAGGACCGCGGAGGCGGTCGGCGCGCCACCGGCGCCGGGGCCGTAGAACATCAGCTGCCCGGCGGCATCGGCCTCGACGAACACCGCGTTGTACGCCTCGCGGACGGAGGCCAGCGGGTGGCTGAGCGGGATCATCGCGGGATGCACGCGGGCCGTGACCGAGCGCCCGTCGGCGGCGCGCTCGCAGATGGCGAGGAGCTTGACGGTGCAGCCCATGCGGCGGGCGGAGGCGATGTCGGCGGCGGTGACCTCGGTGATGCCCTCGCGGTGCACGTCGCCGATCCTCACCCGGGTGTGAAAGGCGATTCCGGCGAGGATCGCGGCCTTGGCGGCGGCGTCGAAGCCCTCGACGTCGGCGGTGGGGTCGGCCTCGGCGTATCCGAGTGCGGTGGCCTCGTCGAGCGCCTCGGAGTACCCGGCGCCACTCGTGTCCATCTTGTCGAGGATGAAGTTCGTGGTGCCGTTGACGATGCCGAGGACCCGGTTGACCTTGTCGCCGGCCAGGGACTCGCGCAGCGGGCGGACGAGCGGGATGGCGCCGGCCACGGCGGCCTCGTAGTAGAGGTCCCGGCCGTACTGCTCGGCGGCGGCGTGCAGGGCCGCGCCGTCCTCGGCGAGCAGCGCCTTGTTGGCGGAGACGACGCTCGCGCCGTGCTCGAAGGCGGTGGTGATGAGCGTGCGGGCGGGCTCGATGCCGCCGATGACCTCGACGACGACGTCGATGTCACCCCGTTTGACCAGGGCGGTCGCGTCGGTGGTGATCAGCGCGGGGTCGATGCCCTCGCGCACTTTGGAGGGCCGGCGCACGGCGACACCGGCGAGCTCCACCGGCGCGCCGATGCGCGCGGCGAGGTCGTTGGCGTGCGTCGTCATGATGCGCGCCACCTCTGAGCCGACCACTCCACAGCCCAGCAGCGCCACCTTCAGCGGACGCGTACGCATCATCCGACCTCGTTTCGTTTACATCTGATGTATGGACCAGTCTCACTCACCGGACGGGCGTTCTCCGCCACCCGTCCGGATCCTGAGATGTTTATGGGCGACCGGGGGTACGCCCCGGGAAATACGGCATCAGCCGACATCCAGACGCAGGAGATCTTCCTCCGTCTCGCGCCGGACGATGACCCGCGCCCGACCGTCGCGCACGGCGACGACCGGCGGGCGCAGGGCGTGGTTGTAGTTGCTCGCCATGGAACGGCAGTACGCGCCGGTGGCGGGGACCGCGATCAGGTCGCCGGGGGCCAGGTCGGACGGCAGGAAGGCGTCCTTGACCACGATGTCGCCGCTCTCGCAGTGCTTGCCGACGACCCGCACGAGCATCGGCTCGGCGTCGGAGGTGCGCGAGACGAGCGCGACGCTGTACTCGGCGTCGTACAGCGCGGTGCGGATGTTGTCCGACATGCCGCCGTCGACGCTGACGTAGGTGCGCAGTCCCTCCAGGGGCTTGATCGTGCCGACCTCGTACAGCGTGAAGGCGGTCGGTCCGACGATGGCGCGGCCCGGCTCGACGGAGATCCGCGGGGTGGCGAGCCCGGCGGACTCGCACTCGCGGGTCACGATGTCGCCGAGCGCCTTGGCGATCTCGTACGGCTCGCGCGGGTCGTCCTCGGAGGTGTACGCGATACCGAGGCCGCCGCCGAGGTCGATCTCGGGCAGTTCGACGCCGTGCTCGTCGCGTACCTCGGCGAGGAGTTGCACCACGCGCCGGGCGGAGACCTCGAAGCCGGCCATGTCGAAGATCTGCGAGCCGATGTGCGAGTGGATGCCGATGAGTTCGAGCCCGTCGAGGGTGAGCGCCCGCCGTACGGCCTCGGCGGCCTGTCCCCCGGCCAGCGCGATGCCGAACTTCTGGTCCTCGTGCGCGGTGGCGATGAACTCGTGGGTGTGTGCCTCGACGCCGACGGTCACCCGGATCTGCACGGGCTGGCGCCGGCCGAGCCGCTGCGCGATGTGCGAGACCCGGACGATCTCCTGGAAGGAGTCGAGCACGATCCGCCCGACGCCCGCCGTGATGGCCCGCTCGATCTCGTCGACCGTCTTGTTGTTGCCGTGGAAGGCGATGCGCTCGGCGGGCATCCCGGCGTCCAGTGCGGTGGTCAGCTCGCCGCCGGAGCAGACGTCGAGGTTGAGCCCCTCCTCCTTCAGCCAGCGCACGATCGCGCGGGAGAGGAAGGCCTTGCCGGCGTAGAAGACGTCGGCGCCGGGGCCGAAGGCGTCGGACCAGGCGCGGCAGCGGGCCCGGAAGTCGGTCTCGTCCAGGAAGTAGGCCGGGGTGCCGAACTCCTCGGCCAGCCGGGCGACTTCGATCCCGCCGACGGTCAGTGCACCGTGTTCGTCCCGGGTGACGGTGCGGGACCAGACCTTCTCGTCGAGGACGTTGAGGTCCTCTGCCGGGGCGGAGTAGTGGCCCTCCGACATGACATCGGCGTGACGGGGTCCGGCGGGGTGTGCGGATCGGCTCATCGTGTCGCTCTGTTCTCTCTCGGGTCTCTCAAAGGTGCGGGGGCGCGCTGATACCGAGCAGGGACAGGCCGCCTGCCAGCACCGTCCCGGCGGCTTCGGCGAGGGCGAGCCGGGTGCGGTGGGCGGCCGAGGGTTTCTCGTCCCCGACGGGGAGCGGCGACGCGGCGTCGTGGAAGTCGAAGAACGCGTGCGCGACCGCTTCGAGGTGGCGGGCGAGCCGGTCGGGTGCGCGGTGGTGCGCGGCGGCGGCGAGGACGGCGGGGTGGTCGGCGATGACGGCGAGGAGCGCGGGCGCCCCGGCCGCCTCGAAGGCCTCGTCGAAGCCGCCCCCGGCACACCGGCCTTCGCCGATGCCCTCGTCACGGGCGGCGGTGAATCCGAGCAGCTCCGCGCCGCGGCTGAGCGCGCGGGTGCGGGAGTGGGCGTAGCGGACCAGGAACAGGGGGTTGTCCTCGCCCTGGACGAGAAGGCCGTCGCCGAGCCGGGCGCGGTCGTGACCGGCCGGGCGGAGCAGCCCCCAGCGGGTGGCGTCGGGCCCGAGCCGTTCGAGCAGCTCACCGGCGGTGGCACCGGCGGGAACCGGCCGTACCTCCGTCAGCGGTACGGGGGGCCGCCCATGGACGTCGACGGCGACCCCGAGCCGCGCCCAGTCCGGGTCGGAGGCCTCGTCGCAGCTGATGCGGACGGGCGCGCCCTGTGCCCGCACGAGCCGGCGCACCGCGTCGGCGGTGACCGCGGCCCGGACCTCGCGGGCGTGGCTGAATTGCAGCGGTGCCCCGGCGAGCGCGTCGCCGAATCCGTACCGCGGCCCCTGCTCCCGTACCCGGTGCAGGAGCGCGCGGTGCGCGGCGGTGTCGGCCGTGGCGTCGAGCGTGAAGTTCAGGAAGCCGGGTCCGGTGATCTCGACCCGCCCGAGCCCGGGGGCACCGGCCATCCGCTCCCGCAGGATCTCGGCCACCTCCCGCGCGGGCAGCGCGGCGGGCCCGGCCAGCTGGAGGGCGACGGCGCTGGCGTAGTCGCCCCGGCCGCCCGGCCGGGTCCTCTCCACTCGCACGCGCGCGGGCACGGGCGCGCGCAAGGCGTCCTCGTCGACCGCGCGGCGCACGGCGTGCAGCACGGTCGTCGAGAGATCGGCGGGGGTCACGGGACAAGCGTATGGGAGGGAGGGGGGCCTTTCGCGAACCGGTTTCGCCATCCGGTCAGCCCGCGGCTCTCTCCGCCCGCCCGGCACCCTGCCTGCCGTCGAGTGCCGGTGGCCGGCCGCGCTCCATCAACTGCCGTACGACCCGCACCAGCTCGCTCGGCTCGAAGGGCTTCGCGAGGAAGGCGTCGACTCCCGCCGCGACACCGTTGTCCACCTCGTACGGCGTACAGGCGCTGATGATCGCCACGGGCAGATGCCGGGTCCGTGGATCGGAACGGAGTCTGGTGGCCGTCTGCAGACCGTCCAGCCGGGGCATCACGACATCGAGCGTGATCACATCGGGACTGACCCGATGCACCAGATCCAGACACTCGACACCATCGGCCGCGGTCACGACCTCGAAGCCCTCAAGCTCGAGATTGACCCTGATCAACTGCCGGATGACCTTGTTGTCGTCGACAACAAGCACGCGGCCGGACGCCCCTGACACCCTTCGAGAGTAGGCGGGCAGGAGTGGCTGCGTCCGGGTTTTGCCCACTTCCGTCCCCACAGAGATGGCGGCGAAGGTTGGCCGGATGTGTGTGCGACGGGCCTGGCAGGGCCTGAGGCACCCGGCGGGCGGCGCGGAAATACCTGTTCACGGGCACCGGGTGGAAGCTGGTAGTGTTTCACCCGTCGCAGAGCAACACAGCGATACGCCCCCGTAGCTCAGGGGATAGAGCATCGGCCTCCGGAGCCGGGAGCGCAGGTTCGAATCCTGCCGGGGGCACCGTAGTCCAGGTGCCATGCAGGCCCTCTGATCAGGCAAGACGCCAGATCGGGGGGCCTGTTGCCATGAGTGGCGAAGTCCGGGAAGAATGCAGATCATCGCTGTGCCCGGGACGTACTCCGACGAACTGCGCGGGCGTGCGACGTGGCAGCAGAATCACCGTGTCCAAGGCTGACACCGGGCTAACCCTCGGACGGCCCCCCGTGCGCCGTGATCCCGGGCAGGACGTCCACCGGTACGGTGCTCGCCACCGCAGCCGTGGCTCCCCGGCGGCGATCCGCCCAGACCAGCAGTGGGAGACCGCCCCCGCCCGCCTTCAGCAGGGCCTCCCGGCGCACCCATGCCCGGAGCAGTTCCGGACCGGGGTCCGGGGAGGCGGCTGCCGCTTCCAGGTCGGCCTCGGGCAGCATCCGCCGCAGCACCGCCACGGGGCCGGGCCGGCGGGTGGAGGGCTCCACGTCGATGCCCACGGCGCCGGGGCCTGCGGCTGCCGCGACCAGGCCGTGGGCATGGCTCATGCTGACGCCGGTACGGGGGCGGTCCCGGAGCGAGGGGCGGCCGTGCTCGTACTGCCCGCACTCGGGGCAGAACTGGACGAGATCGTGGGCGTCCGGGGCGAGACCGGTGAAGCGCGAGGCGCACAGGCGCAGCAGGAGCCGCGCCGCCACCACGTCGTCGCGGCGGGCCGGCACCCGTATCCGGGTCAGCCGTCGGCGCTCCCAGGGGGCGAGCATGTCCGCGTCCAGCTCCGGGTGGGCCAGGACCTCCGCCGTGGTGGCCACCGCGGCCACCACGTGGTCGTGGCGCGGCGGAGGGCCGCCGCTCAACGGCGGACGCTCATCCGGACGCCGCCTCGGAGGCCGCCGAGGAGACGGGCGGGGACAGGAAGCGCTGCTGTATGCGGTCGAGGGTACGGAAGTCGTCGATGGTGACTTCCTGGAGGTCGATGCTGCTGGCGGAGAGCTCCTCCAGCAGGTCGATGAACTCCAGGAAGTCCATGGAGTCGATGAGGCGGGCCTCGATCAGGTCCTCGTCGGAGGCGATGCCGCCGGTAAGACCGGGGTTCTTCTCGTGGAGCCACGCGGTGATGCTGTCCATGGAGCTGAACCGTTCCTTGTCGTACGGGAGTTGTCGGAGCCGAGGCGGCCGGGTCCCAGGGGGCGAAATGGCCCGGAGCCGACCCGGAAGGCGCTCAGGCGCCGACGCGGCGGAGGCGGTCGAGAGCCCGCTCGGGGGTTCCGTGGGCGCGGATCATCGCGTGGACCCAGCGCTCGACGCCGAAGGCCACGCAGGAGCTGTACACGGACTCTTCGGAGCCCGCGCGGATGCCCAGCCGCTCGCCGAAGAAGTTGCGGTGCCGGTTGACCGAGGCGATCGCGGTGCCGTCCGGGGCGCTGAACTCGTGCTTGACCGGGTCCAGCATCATCAGCCGGGCACGGGATCCACCCTTGTCGTAGAACGGGTCGTCGGCCGCGGCACGGGTCAGCTCCAGGCCGAGGTGGGCGGCGGCCTCGCCGATGAACTCCGCTCCCCGGTCCAGGTGTTCGGACGCTCCGTCCTGGGTGCCGAGGTACAGCACCTCGCGCATGTGGAAGCCCCAGAGCCGCCGCAGCCCGTCGTAGTGGGTCTCGTTGCGGTAGCAGCGGCCGGTCGCCGAGAGCTGCAGCCCGTCCGCACCCACGTCCTGGCCCTCCAGGGAGAGCAGCAGTCCGTAGCAGGTGGCGGAGGGCAGGAGGTGGCCGGTCGGCTCCAGCGGCAGGCCGCCCGGCGCCTGCCCACCGGCCAGACCGGCGAAGGCGTCCGGGGCGAAGCGGCCGGCTGCGACCCCGAGGTGGGGGAAGTTGCGGAAGTAGTCCAGCCGGGACAGTCCCTCCGCGGAGAGCAGCGGTGGGCCCACCACCTCCGGGGCGGAGAGCCGGGCGGCCAGGCCTGTTAACAGGTCGTCCAGTCCGTGCAGCAGCGCGGTGTGCACCGGGTCCAGGGGGACGAGGCCGGGTCCCGGACTCTTCAGGGTGATGCCCGGCGTCGTGGTGTCGGATGTGCTCATGAAGACCGCTCCCTTGAGCGTGGTGAAGAGCCGAGGCGCTGGTCCTTCGGCAGTGCGGAACGTTCCACACCGCTGGTCAGGACGGCGTGAACTTCCTTGACAGAGTGGCGATTTCGCCGGAACGCGCAGAGCGCACCGCCAGACGCACCGTCAGGAGCGGCGCCACGTCCGGACTTTAGGACAGCCTTTCAGAATTTGTCTAGACCAAAGATGATGAACTGCTTTGCGGAGTCGGCTTGATGCTCACGGTGGCTGGAATCCGCCTCTATGCCCATTCCGGCGCGTCGCTTGACAGCGATAATGGTCTGGACCACTGTGCTGACCGTGGGCTCTCCGCCGATCCGTCGGAGTGACCGCCTTCGAACCTGCCGTTCGCGCCTCCCCGAGGACTGCGGCGCGCTGTACCCGGCCGAGGAGATACCCATGTCCGCGATGTCCTCCCACGCCTGCCGCGCGCTCTTCCTCCGGCGCCTGCCAACCGGACCCTGAGCGGCTGTCAGGCCGCCCGAGTCCCCCTGCCCAGAAGGACAGCGTGATACCCGACACCCAGCAAGGCCCCCGCCGTCCCCGGTTACACCGGGCGGCGTCCGACCGGCCCTACTTCAGCGCCGACGGCGAGTCCTACCTGGCACAGACCACCCTGCGGGAGCTGAGCAAGTCACGGCCGCTGCGGGTGCTGTCCGAGGAGGACTTCGCCCACTGGCAGACCTATGGCTACGTCGTCGTCCGTGAGGCGATTCCCGCACAGGCGGCCCGTCAACTGCTCGACTTCACCTGGGATTTCCAGGGTCTCGACCCGGACCGGCCGGACAGCTGGTACGAGGACCGCCCGTTCCGTTCCCAACTGGACCGCCAGTTGCACGTCTACGGCTTCGTCGAGGCCTACCACCACCAGTTGCTCTGGGACAGCCGCCAGGCCCAGCGGGTGTACGACGCCTTCGTCGACGTGTGGGACTGCGAGGAGCTGTGGGTCACCCTGGACCGGCTCAACCTCAACCCGCCCAACGTCGGGAACCGGGACCGCGCCCTCATCGACGCCACCGACCGGGGCTTCGACATCGAGCTGCACTGGGACATCGACACCACGCTGGGTGTCCCGCCCCAGCGGGTGCAGGGCATCATCGCGCTCAACGACACCAGCCCGGAGACGGGCGGTTTCCAGTGCGGCCCGGAGCTGTTCCGGCGGTTCGAGGAGTGGAAGACCGATCAGCCGGCGGACCGGGACCCCATCCGCCCTTCGGTGGACCGCTCCGAATTCCCGGTCGTGCGGCCCGACCTGCACCCCGGCGACCTGCTGATCTGGAACGGCCTCCTCGCCCACGGGGTGGCGCGCAACACCTCGCGCGACGGGGTCCGGGCGGTCCAGTACCTGTCCATGATGCCTGCGCTGGAGGAGCACGAGAGGCTGCGGCACTCCCGCGTCGAATCCTGGCGGCACCTGCGCACCCCGCGCTGGAACCGCACCCTGGTCGGCGATCTCACCCGGCACGAGTCCAAGCGCTACCCCACCGCCACGCTCGACGGACTCGGCAGCCGGCTGCTGGGCCTCACCTCGTGGAGCGACGGGGACCAGGGCCAGGAGCCTGCCGCCGGCGGACGGAGCGAGGAGCCGTCGTGCGCCGCGTCTGCCTGACCCTCCCGACCAACCGGCCCTGTGCCGAGACCATCGCGGCGGTCGCCGCGGAAGCGGCCCATGGTGCACGTCACTTCGGCGTCGAGGTGCACCTGCTGATTCTGGACTCCTCCGACGCCCCGGTGCTCGCCGGGCACCGGGCGGCGGTCTCCGGCCTGCCCCGGGAACCCGGCGTGGTCGTCCACCACCTCGACGAGGCCCAGCAGCGGACCTTCCTGCGGGAGGTGGCCACCAGGTCCGGTGTCGCCGCCGCGGACCGGGTGGTAGACCTGATGCTGCCCGACCGTGTGTCGTACGGCGCCTGCACCAACCGGGCCTTCCTGATCGCGGAGGCGCTCGGCTGCGAATCGGTGCACCGCCGGGACTCCGACAGCCGGTACCAGAGCCTGGAGGGCGAGCCGGTCTTCCCCCTCCACCAGGAACTGGCCTCCCTGGGACGGCGGGCCGCCGACGTGGCGAGCCTGGTGTCCCGCAGCAGACTCGACCCCGCGTACGCCCATCGGCCGGTGGCCATGGCCGGGGGCTCCTTCATCGGCGAGATGTCCGTGGACGTCGAGGAGATCCGCCGGCTCGACCCCGCCGTGCACCACGACCTCGTCGGACTGTCGGTGCCGGACGGCTGTCCGGAGATCTGGCGGCGGAAGCTGATCGAGGAGTCCTTCCGGGGCGCAGGGACGACCCCGTTCACCACCGATCTCACCACCCTCACCCGGGTCGCCCCGTCCCGCGTGGACATGTGCAACATCGCCTTCGACAGCCAGGTCTACGGGGCTGTCCCGCTGCCGCCCGCCACCGACACCATCGGCAGCGACTACTTCCTCATCCACCTGGTCCACGACGCCCGCCTCCCCGGCGTGCTGCACAACCGCCACATAGTCAACTACCACACCGGCGAACGCCGTACCGGTGCCGGCCTCGTCGCCTACCAGGTGCGGCTGGCGAAGTTCCTGCTGGCGATGCCGTACTTCAACGCCGTGTACGCGGCAGCGGCGGCAGCCGGCGACACACTGCTCGACCCGGCGGGCCGGGTCCGTGCCTGCGCCGTAGCAGCGCTGGTCCGGGACAGCACACGGCTCGACCCGGCCGGGAACGCCGGACGGTTCGACCTCATCGAGCGCTCCTACCGTGCGCTGGGCGGCCGTTACACGGCGGTCGCGGAGGCCCTCGCCGAGCGGCGCGGGCAACTCCTCGACGAGGCCCGGGCGGACATGGAGGACTTCGCCGTGCTGATCGACGCCTGGGAGCCCCTGGTCCGGGCCGCCGGACGCGCCGACATCGACACCGGCACCGGGAGCGAGACGCCCCAGCCGGGGACAGCGCATACGGTCACCCTCTCCTACGCGGGCGGCGAGGAGCGCCGGGGCCCCGTCACGATGGGGCAGGCCAACATGATCCGCTGCATCCTGCGGGACGAGCCCCTGCACATCAACAACCACGACGTCTGGCCGGTGCCGGCGGGCACCGCCCCGGAGCAGGTGCTCGACGCGCTGCGCACACTGGTGGTACGCCACGAAGCGCTGCGCACCACCTTCCCCGAGCCCGCCGACGGTGCGTCCCGCATCCAAGTGGTCGCAGCGGAAGGTGATTTCACCGTACGCGTCCTCGACCACGAGGAGTTCGGCACGGAGCCCACGCGCTACGCCGAGACGGTGGCCCGCCGGGCCCGTGCGGGGCGATTCCGGCTGGACCACGACTTCCCCCTCCGCATCACCCTGCTCACCCTGCGCGGAGCACCGGCCTTCGTCTCCCTGTCCTCCAGTCACGCGGTGACGGACGGCAGCGCCCTCGCCGTGCTGCGCGAGGAGTGGCTCGGCCTGCTGGCCGGCGCCGAGCTGCCGCCGGTGGAAGCGCTCACCCCGCTCGATCTCGCCGCCGAGGAGGCCACCCCGGCCGGACTCCGCAGGTCCGAGGCGTCTCTGCGGTACTGGCAAAGGACCATCGGTACCGGGCCGCAGGAGATGTTCGCCGAACCGCGGGCCACCCGCACCGACGGGCAGCAGCCGCAGCTCACGCTGCGCTCACTGCGGGGCGCCCGGGCCCTCGCCCAGGTGGTCAAGCGCACCGGCAGCCCCTCGCCCACCGTGCTGCTGACGGCCTGGTGCACGCTCGTCGCGCACCGCGCGGGCCAGTCCACCTGCGTCGCCGCCGCACCGCTGTCCAACCGGTCCCGCCCGGGGCTCGCCCGCTCGGTGAACACCCTGTCGCAGGACGCGCTGCTCTCCCTCGACGTGCGGGGCCTGTCCTTCGACGCGGTGCTGCGCAAGGCGTGGGGGGCGGCGCTCAGTGCCTACCGCCACAGCCAGTTCGACTCGGTCCGCCTGTGGGAGGCGATCGAGGCGACCACCTTCGAGCGGGGCAGCCACTTCGCGCGTGACGTGGTCTTCAACGACGTGAGCGTGCTCACCGACGCCCGAGGTCCCGCCACCGGCCAGGACGCCCGGGACGCGCGGGATGCGCGGGATGCGCGGGATGCGCGGGATGCGCGGGATGCCGAACTGGACCTCGACTGGGGCCCGGTCCAGGTGCTGCCGACCCGCCTGCTGTGCTTCGCCTACCGGACGGCACCGCTACTGCACCTCGGGATGTGGGCCGACCCTGCCCTGTTCCCCCGGGAGGAGGCGGAGGCATTCCTCACCGGCCTGGTGGCACTGTTGGAGGCGGCCGCGTACGAGGACGTACCGCTGGCCTCGCTCACGCAGGTCACCGGGGTCCGGCCGGCCGGGCGCGACGGCGACTGGCTTCAGGTGGACGGCTGCTGGACATCACCACTCGCGGTCGCGGGCGCGCTGAGCGGCGCCCTGGGCGGCCTGCCCGTACACGTCGGCACGGCCGAGGACTCCGCGCACGCGCCGGGCGGGGGCCGCGCTCCGGTCGGCCTGACGGCCTTCATCGCGTCCGGCGGCGCGCCGCTCACTCCGGCCGATGCCCACACCGCGCTGATGGACGTGATCTCCGGGCCCGGTCCCTCGGGCCTCCTGGCGCCCGCCTGGTACGTAATCGTTCACGATCCGCCGGCCGCTCCGGGCGACAGCCCCGCGTGGCTCCGGCAGCGGATCCTCATGGAAGGGAACGGCCGTCACCGGCCGACGCGAGATGACCACTGACGATGTGTTGGACCGGCCGGAGTCACCGGAGCCGGACCTGCTCCCCAGCCCCTGGAAGTCGAGGTCCTTCCAGCTGTTCTTCACCGCCCGCAGCGCCTCGCTGCTCGCCGACGGCATGCTGATGGTCTCGCTGACCACCGCCGTGCTGGGGGCGGGTTACGGAGCCGGCGGTGTGGGCTACGCGCTGGCCGCGTGGATGGCGCCGATCGCCCTGCTGGTGCTGTTCGGCGGTGTGCTCGCGGACAGGTTCACTCCACAGGTGATGATGGTCGGCGCCGACATTGTGCGGATGCTGGCCATGCTGGCGCTCGCTGCGCTGCTCATCACCACCGACGTGCGCCTCTGGCAGATCATGGCACTGATGGCACTCAGCGGCGCCGCGACCGCCATGTTCCAGCCCGGCGTGGCGAGCATGGTCCCGCAGGTCGCACCGGACATCCAGCGGGCCAACGCGCTGCTGCGGATATCCGAGGCGATGAGCGCGCTGATCGGCCCCGGCCTGGCGGGTCTGCTGGTCGGCTACTGGCAGGTGGCGGGCTCCTACTTCGTGATCGCGGCGGCCTACGGGCTCAGTGCGCTGGTCCTGGTACCGCTGCGCAGGCTCAGCGTCGCCCGGGAGGAGGGCGACGACCCTGTACTGCACCGCCTGAAGACGGGCTGGCACGAGTTCCGCTCCCGCTCCTGGCTGTGGGGCGTCATCGTCGTCTGGGCCGTCTACGGCCTGTTCGTCTTCGGCCCTGCCCTGCCGCTGGGCGCCGCGCTGCTCACCGAGCAGCACGGAGCGGGCGGTTACGGCTGGATCGCCTCCGCCGACGGCGCCGGCACGATCATCGGCGGTCTGCTCGGCATGCGGGTACGGCCCGCCCGCCCGCTCGTCGCGGGCGCCTGCGCGATGTTCTGCTTCGCGCTCAACCCGCTGGCGCCCGCGCTGGGATGGTCCTTCACCGTCACCGTGGTCACCGGGGTCCTGGCCGGATGCGGCTTCGCCTTCTGGGGGGTGATGTGGGCGACCAGTGTGCAGTCCCACATTCCGCTCGCCGTGCTGAGCCGGGTGTACGCCTATGACGTCGCCGGGTCCATCATGGCCATTCCGCTGGGCAGGGCGCTGGCCGGTCCGGCGTCCGCGGCCTTCGGCGCGGACCGTGTACTGCTCTTCTCCTCGGCCGTCTCGGTGGTGTGCCTCGCCGTCATGCTGAGCGTGCCCGCCATCCGCAAGCTGGGCCGGGGGCCGGAGAAGGCCGCCGTCCCGGAGCCGCCGATCGCCGCGGAGGAGGTCCCGGCCGTCGGGCCGGCCGGGCCGGTCTGAGCCCCTGCCGGGTGGCGGCTGACAGAACCCGGGCACGACGTACAGGTCAGGTGGACACGACCTGTACGTCGTACTGCGGGATCCACCCGCTGCGAGTGACCAGGACCATCTCTTCGGCCTGCGCCTGCGCGACGAGTATCCGGTCGAAGGGGTCGGTGTGCAGTATCGGCAGCCGGCCCGCTCGCACCCCGTGGGCGGCAGTGACCGGCACGCTGGTGAAGGGCAGGTCACGCACCTGCTCGGCCAGTTCGCCCGGCCCCTCGAACTCGCCGAGGAACTGCTTGATGGTGATCTCCCACGGGGAGACCGCGCTGACGTGGACCGCTGGTTCGGTGTCGATCAGGTCCTTGATCCGGTCGGGCAGCTGCGGGGCGTCGGCCATCCACCACATGACGACGCGGGTGTCGAGCAGCAGTCTCATCAGCGCATCCCGAACGCTTCGGCGATGCCGGCGCGCGGATCGTCGAAGGTGGCAGGGATGCGGATACGTCCCCGAAGCGAGCCACGGCCCTCACGGTGCACCAGCACCCTCGGTGGCACCGCCCTCGGCACTGGTTCACCCGCCTTGCTGATCACCACCAGCCGGCCGCCGGTCACCTGCTTCAACGTGCCGGTGAACCGGGGCCCGGCACCTGCCGTGCGGGCACGACGCTGACGGAACCTCCCCCACAGCCACCTCACGACGAGCTCACCGGGCCGGACACGGGCCGCGCCTGACCGGCAGGGGTGCGAGGCATGTCTGCGGCACTCGCTCCCCCGGTCCGCACCGTCACCGCTTCTCCTGCTTGCAGCCGCAGGGCGGGGCCCTCGTCCAGGCACACGATGACGAAGAGCCCGCCCGAGGCGTACCGCTCGCTCCGCACGCTGCGGACCGTTCGCCAGGCCCCCCAGACCCGTACGTTCTGGCCCGGCCGCAGAGTCACCGCCGCGACGTCCGCCTCCCCGAGCACGGGGACGGTGCCCGGGGCCAGCAGATCGGCCCACACCGTCTTCCCGATACCGGCCTGCCGTTCGTCCACTCCCCAGCGGTGGGCCAGGGCCTGCACGAGCAGCAGCCCGCGCCCCGCCGTATCCAGTTCACCGGGCTGCCGCACCACCGGCCGCCCCTCCCCCGCGTCGCTCACCTCCAGCCGCAGCAGCCCTTCCCGCTCCCGGGATTCGATACGGACGCCGACCATCCGGTCACCGGGCACCTGGACCCGCAGCGCGTTGGTGACCAGCTCCGAGAGCACCAACTCCCCCGACTCGGCCACCATGTGGCCCGCCCGCCACTCGCCGAGCTTGGCGCGCAGCACGGCTCGCGCTCTCGGAACGCTGCTGCGACAGCGCACCAGTTTGAACTTCACTTCGCACGGTTCACTCACGACTGCTCCCAGGGGGTTGCTGTTCGGACGGAGCCCCCAGCGAGCGCACAGCACCTGCGACGAAGGGCGTCATTACCGACACACGAAGAATGAGCGAGCATTACGCGAATCTGCAACGTTGACGAACAATTCGGCGCCATTCTTCACCCATTCGAGTATCCGCATGTCATTCGAGAAGCCGCTTTGGTAGAGGTGGTTCCATGCACGCAAAGAACACCCCAGCGAGCCCGTCAACCGTCCTTGGACGCCAACTCGGCGATGAGTTGCGTCGGTTACGAGAGGCCGCAGGGATGACCACCACGCAGTCAGCCGATGCTCTCGACTGCACCAAAGGCAAGATCAGCCGGATTGAGAACGGACGCGTGGCCGTTCGCCTCCCGGACCTCACCGCGATGCTCCTTGCCTACGAAGTCGCGGACGACGGGGTGCTTGAGCGCCTCACCACGCTTGCGCGCAAAGCCAATCGCAGGCGCCGGGAGGGATGGTGGAATCAGTACGGCGATGTACTCGCGGACACCTATCGCGACCAGATCGAGATGGAAGCCATCTCGGAAAGCATCCGCACCTACCAGGTGCAGTTGGTTCCCGGACTCCTTCAGACCGCCGCCTACGGCCGTGCGGTGACTGTGGCTTCGCGCGCATGGAAGACACCTGAGGAAATCGAGCAGTTCGTCGAGGTGCGGCTCGCGAGGCAGAGGCGCTTGACCGGCGATGCCCCGTTGGAGTTCTGGGCGGTGCTCGCCGAGGGAGTACTGCGACAGCAGGTAGGAGGGTCTGCTGTGATGCATGCCCAGCTGGAGCACATGGCTGTCATGGCAGAGCGGCCGCACATCACCGTCCAGGTTCTGCCCTTCGAACGGGGAGCCCACTCAGGTATGTTCGGCCCGTACCTGCTGCTCAGCTTCCCGCAGGTGTCGTCGCTTGACCTCGTGCTGTCGGAAGCACCGACCGGCAACGTCTGGACCGAGCGAGCACCCGAAGTGGCTCGCTACCGGACACTCTTCGACGATGCGCGCACCGCATCCCTGTCGCCGACAGACTCGCTCGCACTGATCCATCGCGTCGCCAAGGAGTATCAGTCATGACCTCTGCCGCACATATATCGCCTGACATGGCTAAGGCAATGTGGCGCACAAGCAGCTACAGCGGAGGGCAGGGCGACTGCGTCGAGGTCGCCCACAACCTCCCCCTCCTCGTCCCCGTCCGCGACAGCAAGCGTCCCACCGGCCCCGTCATCACCTTCGGGCACGACGCCTGGCGCGCGTTCGTCAGCGAGCTGGTCTGACCTCGGACAGCGGTGCCGGTCAACTCCCTGCGGCTCGACGGCGGCCGAAGCCTCTTCGACCGGCTCAGCGCCTGGGACCCGGATGAGCAGGACGTGACGACGCGCCACCTCGCGCGCCCTCACCCGTCCAGGTTCGGCAGGACGTCCGGGATGCACCGGGAGCCTTCGGGCGGAGCGTCCGAACTTCGGCGATTCGGTGCGAACCTACCTCTACGCGCGTCCACTTGGCTGATTCTTGGTGAATGCATGCCCCGTACATGAGGCGTTCCTCGCCAGAGTGGCGGATTACATGTGCACATCATTCGGCACATGCTCCGCACGCGAGACCCACATCGCAGGGGGTTACTTTGAGAATCAGCCGCGCCGGACGACGCGCCGGGCTGAGCATGGCAGCGACACTGCCACTGCTCGCCGGTGCGCTCGCCCTCGGGATACCCAACGCAAGCGCCGACTCCGCACCGGTCGGCCGGGACGCGCTCCAGGGCAGCAAGCCGGCCTGGGCTACCGCCACGGCCGACCAGGGGGCCACGGCCGACAGCGGGAAGGTCGCCGTCCGGGTCCACCTCACCGGACGGGACGCGAAGGGGCTGGCCTCCTACGCGGCCGCCGTCTCCGACCCGCGGTCTCCGTCGTACGGGAAGTACCTGAGCGCCGCGCAGGCGCAGGCACGGTTCGGGGCGGCCCAGGACCAGATCGACCGGATCAGCCAGTGGCTGAAGTCGAGCGGGCTGACCGTCACCGGCGCCAACCAGCACTACGTCTCGGCCACCGGTGACGTGGCCAGGGCGGAGAAGGCGTTCAGCACCCAGCTGCGCAACTACCGCAAGGGCAGCCACACCTACCGCGCCCCGGCCTCCACCGCATCGGTGCCGGCCGCGCTGAGCGGCGACGTGCTCGCCGTCTCGGGCCTGGACAACGCGCCGCACAGGTCCAGCCATGACGAGGTGCTGCCGCCGCCGGACGCGGTGTTCCGCAACTCCGGTCCGACCTCCTCGTACTTCGGGTCGAAGACCGCCTCCACCCTGCCGAGCGCCTACGGGTCCAAGGTGCCGTACGCGGTCAAGGGGTACACCGGCAAGCAGCTGCGCGCCGCGTACGGGGCCGGGAACTACACCGGCAAGGGCGTGACCGTCGCCATCACCGACGCGTACGCCTCCCCCACCATCGCGAAGGACGCCGCCGAGTACGCCAAGCGCAACGGCGACGCACGGTACAGGCGCGGACAGCTCAGCCAGGTGCTGCCGGACGACTACACGAAGACCGAGGAGTGCGGGGCCTCCGGCTGGTACGGCGAGGAGACCCTCGACGTCGAGGCCGTGCACGCCGTCGCGCCCGCCGCGGACATCGTGTACGTGGGCGGCGCGTCCTGCTACGACAACGATCTGCTGGACTCGCTGAACAAGGTCGTCGACCACCGGCTCGCGGACATCGTCTCCAACTCGTGGGGCGACGTCGAGGCCAACCAGACCCCTGACCTGGCGCTCGCCTACGACCAGGTGTTCAAGATGGGCGCCGTCGAGGGCATCGGCTTCTACTTCTCCTCCGGCGACGACGGCGACAACGTCGCGTCCACCGGCACCAAGCAGATCGACGTCCCCTCGAACTCCGCGTGGGTGACCTCGGTCGGCGGTACGTCGCTGGCCGTCGGCAAGCACGACACGTACAAGTGGGAGACCGGCTGGGGCACCACGAGCGCTCCCCTGGCGGCGGACGGCAAGAGCTGGACCGGCTTCCCCGGCGCGTACACCTCGGGCGCGGGCGGCGGCACCAGCTCCACCGTGAAGCAGCCGTTCTACCAGCGCGGCATCGTGCCGGACTCACTGGCGAAGGCCAACGGGAAGACCCGGATGCGCACCGCCCCGGACCTCGCGGCCGTCGCGGACCCGAACACCGGCTTCCTGGTCGGCCAGACCCAGACGATGCCCGACGGATCGCTGGGCTACGACGAGTACCGTATCGGCGGCACGTCGCTGGCGGCGCCGGTCATCGCCGGTGTCCAGGCCCTGGCGCAGCAGGCGCAGCACGGCCGGCCCATCGGTTTCGCCAACCCGTCGATCTACGCCCGCTACGGCTCGAAGGCGTACCACGACGTGACGGACCACCCGCTGGGCAAGGGCCATGATCTGGCCGTCGCCCGGGTGGACTTCGTCAACGGGTACGACGCGGCGGACGGTCTGCGGACCTCGGTGCGGAGCCTGGGCAAGGACGCCTCGCTGTCGGCGGTGCGCGGCTACGACGACGTGACGGGTGTCGGCACTCCGGCCCCCGGATACGTGAGCTCCTACCGCAGGCACTGATCCTCGGATCAGTGACGCGGCAGGCGGGCGCGGGCCGAACGGCCGTCCCGGGGCGCGAGTCCCGGGACGGCCGTTCGGCCGGGTCATGATCCGTGGCGACCGGGAAGGCCGGTACGCACAGGCCTTTGCCCGCGGCTTCAGCGTCGCGTCGCTGCCGCCGTCACCGCGGCAGCGACGGGGCCGGGGTCAGGCCGAGGCGCGTTTGCGCGGGGCGCTCTTCGCGCCGGACTGCTTCTTCGGCGTGGTCTTCTTGGCCGTGTTCTTCTTGGCCGTCGTCTTCTTGGCCGCGGTGCTCCGCGCCGTCGCCTTCTTCTTCGCGCCGGTCCCGCCGCTCGGCGTGCTCTTCTTCGCGGCCGTCTTCCTGGCCCCGGCCGTGGACTTCTTCGCATCCGAGGACTTGGGCGAGCGGGTACCGCCCGACGTCTTGCGGTCCGCGATCGAGGTGACCTTCGCGACCGACGCCTCCTCGCCGCCTTCCTCCGGCTCGCCCCCGCGGGCCTCCTTCGCCGCCCGGACGCTGCTCTCCAGGGCCGCGATCAGGTCGATGACCTTGCCGCCGGATTCCTCGGACTCCGCCCGCCGCGGCACCTCACCGGCGGCCTTGGCCGCGACGAGCTCCTCGACCGCCTCCCGGTAGTCGTCGTGCAGCGAGTCCATGTCGACCTCGCCGAGCGTGGCCATCAGCGCGTCGGCCAGGTCGAGTTCGGCGTCGCGCACCTTCACGCCCGCCTCCGGGGCGGCCCCCTCGGGGGCCCGGATCTCGTCCGGCCAGAGCAGGCCGTGCATCGCGATCACGTCGTCGACGACCCGCAGCATCCCGAGGCGCTCACGGCCGCGCAGCGCGTACTTGGCGACGGCGACCTTCCGGCTCCGCTTCAGGGCCTCGCGCAGCAGGGTGTACGGCTTGGCGGCCGGGACCCCGTTGGCGGAGAGGTAGTAGGCCGCGTCCATCTGGAGCGGGTCGATCGAATCGGCCGGCACGAAGGCGACGATCTCGATCGTCTTGGCCGTCGGCAGCGGCAGCGAACCGAGATCCTCGTCGGTGATCGGGATCATCGAGCCGTCGGCGCCCTCGTAGGCCTTGCCGATGTCGGCCGCGGCCACCTCTTCCCCGTCCAGCTCGCACACCTTGCGGTAGCGGACCCGGCCGCCGTCGGCGAGGTGGATCTGGCGGAAGGAGACCGAGTGGTTCTCGGTGGCGTTGACCAGCTTGACCGGGATGCTGACCAGCCCGAAGGAGATGGCGCCGTTCCATATGGACCTCACCGGTCACCCCTTACGTCCGTCGTGCCCGTACAGATCGGTAAAGATCCGTTTTGCGTGTGATTCTTATCGTATGACGCCGATCACAGAGGTGGAGGGGCGACGCCTGAGACTCAGCAATCTGGACAAGGTGCTGTATCCGGCCACCGGCACCACCAAGGGCGAGGTGCTGCACTACTACGCGGCCACGGCAGCCGGGGCGCTGCTGGCGCATCTGCGGGAGCGGCCCGTGTCGTTCCTGCGCTATCCGGACGGCCCGGACGGGCAGCGTTTCTTCACCAAGAACCCGCCCCCCGGTACGCCGTCCTGGGTACGGACCGCCCCGGTGCCGCACCACGACAACGAGGAGGCCAGGCAGATCGTCGTGGGGGATCTCGCCTCGCTGATGTGGGCGGCCAACCTGGTGGTGGAGTTCCACACACCGCAGTGGCGGGCCCGGACGCCGGGAGTGGCCGACCGGCTGGTGTTCGACCTGGACCCCGGGACGCCCGCGAGCGTCGTGGAGTGCTGCGAGGTCGCCCTCTGGCTGCGGGAGCGGCTGTCCGCGGACGGCCTGGAGGCGTTCGGGAAGACCTCCGGCTCCAAGGGGCTGCATCTGCTCGTCCCGCTGGAGCCCACGGAGTCCGCCCGGGTGTCGGCGTACGCGAAGGGGCTGGCCGTCCAGGCGGAGCTGGAGCTTCCGGATCTGGTCGTGCACCGGATGAAGAAGGCGCTGCGGCCCGGGAAGGTACTGGTCGATTTCAGCCAGAACGCTGCGGCGAAGACGACCGCCACCCCCTACACCCTGCGCGCGCGGGCCGAACCCTCCGTCTCCGCGCCGGTCACCTGGGCGGAGATCGAGGAGTGCCGCCGCCCCGGGGAGCTGGTCTTCCTGGCCGGTGACATGGCGGAGCGGCTGGGACGGTACGGGGATCTGCTCGGGCCGCTCAACGAGCCGGGCCGGGGGCGTCCGGTTCCGGACACGGCATAGCCCCTCGGTCCTGCCGCCCCGGGCATACCGCACCGCCGCCTTTGTTGTCATGTCCAAAGGTAAAAGGCCGCATGTGGCGGTTGGATTGTCCGAGTGGTGGTGCACACTCTGCGCAGACACTGCTTCGTGGTGACGGCCGCGCCCGCGATCACGATCATGGGTGAGGCTGTAAGGCGTGGGGAGGCGATGGCGTGTTCGCGGGGATCGACGAGGTCGACTGGGCCTCGATGGAGCATGCCTACGGGCCTGCCGATGATGTGCCCGGACTGCTCCAGGGCCTCGCGTCCGCCGATCCGGCGGAGCGCGAGGGAGCCCTGGACGGGATGTACGGGGCCGTGCACCACCAGGGTGACGTCTACGCGTGCACCCTCGCCTGCATTCCCTTCCTCTTCGAGCTGGTCGTGGATCCGGCGGTCCCGGACCGCGGAGGCATCGTCGAGCTGCTCACCAGCATCGGCGGCATCGACCTCGACGAGGACGACGAGGACGAGATCGACGAGGAGGAGATCGAGGGCGCGGCGAACTACGCGATGGCGGCGGCGGCCGTCACCGCGGGCGCCGGGGTGTTCTTCGCGCTGATGGCCGACGACGACGCGGGGGTACGGGTCTCCGCCCCGCTGGCGCTGGCCACCCTGCACAGCCACCCCGCACGGGTCCTGACGCTGCTGCGGGACCGGCTGGCGGTGGAGCCGGACGAGGAGGTGCGGCTCGCGCTGGTCGAGGCGGCGGGTCGGGTCGCGCTGCGTCACCGGCCGCTGACCGGCCAGATCGCGGACTGGCTGAGCCGGCTGGCCGCCGAGGCGTATCCGCCGGGGCTGCGGCTGGCGGCCCTCGCCCAGCTGGCGCGGTGCGCACCGCAGGCGCTGCCGGGCGATGTGGTGCGGGTGGTGGCCGGGCTGCTGCGGCAGCTTCGCTCGTCGCCCCCGGCCCCGGCCCCGG
>NZ_JAFMPZ010000173.1 GCF_017353455.1 Streptomyces laculatispora | reverse complement strand
CCCCCACCCCGCCCGCACTGGAACCAAGACCACCGAAACACACGCCATGCACACGACCGACAAGCCAGGCCAGATCAACTCCGCCTCACTCCGCGACCCGGAACTGACCGGCATGACTCACCAACAACTGAACGCCTTGATCGGCGAGTTGACTCCAGCGCTGGCGGAACTTCGCGAGCATTCCCGGTGCGAACAACGCGGAGGCGAACGCCGCCGAGCCCCCGGCGCGGGCGCCAAGTGCAAGCTCACCTCGGCCGACCGGATCCTGGCCACCGTGCTTTACCAGCGCAGACTCGGTACTCAAGACCTTCTCGGCCAGCTTTTCGCTGTGAACCGGAGCACGATCACCGACGCCGTCGGCGAGGTCCGCCCGCTTCTGAAACAGCACGGCCACCGCATCCCCGCCTCGACAGCGCGGTTCCGCACCCCCACAGACGTGACCGCCTACCTCGAAAAATACGGGACCGAACCCCCGAAAGAGATCAAACCCGCATGTTGATTCTCTGCGAACCCTAACGACTTGGTACGCGATAGCCGGGGCCGTCAGAGCGATTCGATGGGCCCTGGAGATCCTGCGAGACTGCTGGCATGACTGGCATGATCGTGGTCGGCGACTATGACCCCCGATGGCCCGAGCGGTTTGAGGACCTGCGGGAGCGGCTTGCACCTCATGTCGCGGACCTGGCTGTATTCATCGAGCATGTCGGAAGCACAGCCGTGCCCGGATGTGCCGCCAAGCCGATCATCGACCTCGACATTGTGGTGGCCGAGGACGCCCCCGTGCCCGCGCTGATCTCCCGGCTTTCCGAGCAGGGCTACCGGCACGAAGGCGATTTGGGGATTCCGGGGCGGGAGGCTTTTCAAGCCCCTCCTGCGGCTCCCGAACATCACCTGTATAGCGTGGTCAAAGGATCCAGACCCCACCTTGATCAGGTCTTGCTCCGTGACTACCTACGTCAGCGGCCCGATGAAGTCCGGCGCTACAGCGCGTTGAAGGTGGCCCTTGCACAGCGGTTCCGTGCCGACAGCCAGGGCAGGCGGGACTACTCGAGGGCGAAGAGTGCTTTGGTGGAGGAACTGGTCGCGAAGTCCTACGTTGCTCGGGCCGCCGGAGAACAGTGACGTGACGGTGGCAGCACGGGTTGGTGATGTCGTGACGCATTACCGAGCCCGTGCGGTCTTGTCTCATCCTGCCTTCTGCGGCCTTAAGCGTGCACATCTCGGCGTTCTGATCGAGGAGTTGGCCGACCCCTGGCTGGGGCGGTGTGGGTCCGAGTTGCGTGAGCGTCGTGGAGGAGAGCGCAAGCGGACCGCCGGAGCCGGGCCGGATCACAAGCTGGTCTTCACCGACAGCGTCCTGGTCACCGTGATCCACCTGCGTCTGCAGATGCCGCACGCGGCACTGGCAGGGCTCTACGGCGTCTCCCGCCCAACCGTCACCTGCGCCATCCACGAGATCCGCCCGCTGCTGGCTGTCCGCGGCTTCGCCGTCCCCGACCGGCCCGGCATCCGCCTGCGCACCCTGGCCGATGTCTTCGCCTACGCCACGGCCGAGGGTGTCGAGCTGCGCATCGACGGCACCGAGACCCAGGTCCGCCGCCCTCGGGCCGGCCGCCCCGGCCGCAAGGCGCTCGTCTCCGGCAAGAAGAAGCAGAACACCGCCAAGACCGCCACCATCAGCGACGGCTCGGACCGCCTGCTGTAGTCCGGGGCCGACCGGCCCGGCAGAGTGCACGACCAGACCGCGATGCGCACCGAAAGCATCGCCGAGCAGTTGTGTCTGCATCCGCAGGTCAAGGCGAAGGTCGACGAGGGATACCGGGGCCTGGCCAACGACTCCCCCAACCAGGTCCAGGCACCGCCACGCAAGCCGAAGGACAAAGTACCGCTGGGCGAGAACTACGCCTGGCGCGAGGCGCGCCGACGACAGTCCTCCGCGCGGATCTGCGTGGAGCACACCATCGGCGAGGAGAAGAAGTGGCGGCCGCTCCAGCGGTACCTCGGCCGGCGCGATTCCTAGGCCGAAACCCACGCCGCCATCGCCGGACTGGTCTCCGACCGCGCGGCCCGCAGGCCCACCCGGCGGCACACGAGCACCGAACTCGTGCCCGCCTGGAAGGCCGCCTGCTGATCACCCACCAGCCGACCCGCCAGGCCAGCACGCCCCGACCTCAATCGCGTACCAAGTCGCAAGCACGCAGGGCTCGGGCTGGTCCGCCAGTTCGCCTACGAACTGGCCCCCGAAATCCGAGTGAACGCAGTGGCGCCGGGGCCTTCTGGAGACCGGTAGCTCCGGGCCAGGGGGGGCGATGGGATTGGCGGATGCCAGCCTCAGCCGGGACGTACCCATCAAACAGGTCACCAATGCCTGACGCTTCAGGCGGACGCCCTGTTCGAGCTGACGGACGCGGTCCTGTGCACTGACGGCTCGGTGGTCTCGTTGCCCGAGTTGTCCATCGCTGAAGTGCACCGCCGCGGACATGGCGCGATGTACGACGTGCTGGCTCAGGGACATATCGCCGTGTCCCGGCTTCGGATGGCCCGGGCAGGGCTCGTACTGCCGCGCGGGGCGGACGGGCAGCTGTCCATCGCCCTGGGCGGCACCGCGTCCGGACGCCGAGTGTTCGCCCCAGCGGCTGTACTGCCACCGTCCGTGCCGCTGCGACGGGGTGCGTCAGACCATCCAGGCTGGCCCTATCAGGTCGCGGCGGCCCTCGGCGGCGGCCGCTCCTCGTGGACCGGCCCACTGGACGTGATGCGGTTGGGACCCGAGGACGATCCCACCGAGGTCACCGCCGCCCAGATCCGCGACCTTGTCGCCCGCCTGGAGCGGGCCGGGCAGTGGCGCCTGGGGGACTTGCCGGTGCTGTTCGTCCTGGACTCGGGCTACGACATCGTGCGCCTGACCCGACTGTTGCGTAAGGAGCTGGTGCGGCTGCTGGGACGCATCCGCGCCGAGCGGGTCATGCGCGCTCCGGCCGGCAAGCGCCGCGGAACCCATCCTGGGCGCCCGCCCCGACACGGAGCTGAGTTCCGACTCGCCGACCCTGCAGCTACCCGGCGCCGGCCGGCGTCCACGACCGCTTCGGCCAGGCCCTCGCCCGCTGCTGGGGCCACCTGCACCCCAAGCTGGACCGGCGCGGCTCATGGACCCACCATGAAGGCGAACTCCCCATCGTCGAGGGAACGTTGGTCCATCTGGCGGTCGAGCACCTGCCCGGCAACCGCGACCCCAAGCCGCTGTGGCTGTGGCACAGCACCCCCGACGCCACCACGCATGACGAAGACGGCGTCCTTGCTCCACTGACGCAGCAGCAGGACCTGGTGCACGGCCCCCGGGTGTGTGCCGAGGACGGCGAGGGGCTGGTCACGGACCTCGTAGGCAGTACGGGCAGTGCAGAAGGTCCTTGCCCCAACGCTCCCGGACACCGGGGAGATCGGGCAGTTCGTCACGCAGCCTGGTGGCGACCAGAAGACGGCGGGCCCTGAGCACTGGGTCACCCTCAAGGCGCACGTCGTATCCGGGTTCGATGTGCGCCTCTCGGTTCGAGATGCTCCACCCGGCCCCGGACGACATCGACCCCGTAGCGGGCGATCTCGGCCCGCCCCAGGCCGAGCAGGGTCGCCGGGGACAGGCCGTCACGGGACAGGAAGCCGTGCATGTGCGCGGCAGGGGCATTGCGCGGTTCGCCTGCATCGATCACGACCACCCTGCGGCGGGCCCGCCCCAGCAGGAGCGCGGCCCTCAGGCCGGCTGCTCCGGCACCGATCACCGCCACGTCATAGGCCTCATCGCCAGTCGGCGCCGCGCTGTCGGCGCGTGTCTTCACCGCTGTCTTGATCACTGCGATCACCTCCGGCCCCCAAGGTGCTCCAGCGCCACACCACGAACAACTTCTGTTGCCATTCCCGGGACGGCCGGATCGAAAGAGGCTCATGAGCGAGCAGTCCCCCATCGCCGCCACGCTCGCCCAGGCCGACACGCGGCGCCGACGCATCCGTACGCAACATGGTGTGACCCTGTCCGCCTTCGACCAGACGGAGGAGGAGTTCGTGGCCGGTGAATCGTAGAGTCTCACGTATGCGTGCAGAACGTTCTCCCGAACCCCGTGCCTTCCTGATCAACGGTACTGTCGGCGTTGGCAAGACATCGGTGGCCGAGGGCGTGGGCGACCTTCTCGCCGACACTGACACACCCAACGCAGTCATCGACCTCGACTAGTAGCTGAGGCAGTCTTGGCCAACGCCTTCAGGAGACTGCTTCAACTTCGGCATGATGCTGCGAAATCTGCGCAGCATCGCCGGCAATTACCTCGCTGCGGGAACAGTTCGGCTGGTCCTCGCCGGTGTGATCGAGGACCCGGAAGACCGGAAGCTATGCAGCGATGCAATCGGTATCGAGCTTTCAGCGTGCCGACTCCATGCCGATTTGCCCGTCATCCACCAGCGACTCATGCGACGCCACGAGAACGAGCCCGAAGCGTTGCGATGGCATCTGGCCAGGGCCGGCGAACTGGCCGGAATCCTCAAACAAGCAGTAGTCGATGACTTCGCCGTCGACGCCACCACGCGCCCACTCGGTGAGGTCGCCGCCGACGTAATCGGGAAGGCGGGCGGCTGTGACGCAGCTTTCACGCCTGCGTCGGATCGACGGCGAAGCGCTCGGGGGGCGGCGGCGCAGACATAGTGGGCCGCCTTCAGCTCGCCAGCGCAGCCGGGCGCGCCGCCCCTCCGTTGCCGGCGACAACGCCTCCCGCGTCGCCGGGCTCGGCCACCTCGGCATGCTCGCCAGCCCCGCCGCCATCGGCTGAATGACCCACCGCATGGCGCTCAACGACGCCTTCCTCCTGCTCACCCTGCTGTGCGTGACCACGGCTGCGGCCGCCGCAATCCGGCGAGCCGGATCCGACCGCCCGCCTAAGATGACGCAAAGCCACTGACCCTGACGGCCACCCTGCACAAGGACCTGCCATGCCTGAATCAGATGACACCCCTGCCCGCGGCCGCGTCGGCGTCATGCTTCCCCGCGACCTGCCCGTCCAGGACATGCTGCCGTTCGCCCGGCGAGCAGAAGAACTGGGATTCGACCAGATATGGGTGGTCGAAGACCTCGGCTGGCGCGGCGGCCTCGCACAAGCCGGCCCCGTCCTCGCCAGCACCACCAGCATCACCGTCGGCATCGGCATCATGCCCGCCGGAGCCCGCAACGTGTGCTTCGCCGCGATGGAACTGGCCACCCTCGCGCAGCTCTACCCCGGCCGGCTGATCGCCGGAATCGGCCACGGCATGCCCGACTGGTTGCGCCAGGCCGGAGCCTGGCCCGCCAGCCCTCTGACACTCCTCAAGGAGTACACGACCGCGCTGCGCCTGCTCATGCGCGGCGAGCCCGGCCCGGCCGGCGGCCGCTACGTGCGCTGCGAGGGCGTCGTCCTCACCGAGACCCCCGGCATCGTCCCCCCGGTCATCCTCGGAGTACGCGGTCCCAAGTCCCAGGCAGCGGCGGGCGAGGTGGCCGACGGGCTCCTCCTGGCCGAACCTGCGGCCCCCGCCTACATCACCTCCTCGGTGCAGCACATGAACGGCGCTCCTGACACGAGCAGCCGCGAAGTCGTCACCTACGACGCCGCCGCCGTCGACGACGACGAGGACGCCGCTCTCGCCCGCGTCCGTGACGGCCTGAGCGCCATCGGCGAGCCGGCCTGGGCCGCGCACATCGACCCCCTGCCCTTCGCCGCACAGCTGCGTGAACACCGCGCCGCCTCTACCGACGCCCGGCAATTCGCACAGACCATGCCCGCCGACTGGGTTCGCCAACTGAGCATCGCCGGCGCCCCCGACCAGGCACGCGAAGCGATCAAGGCACGCCACGCAGCCGGCGCGACCAGCGTCGTCCTCGCTCCCACCGGCCCCGACGCCCTGGCATCGCTCGACTCGCTCGCCCGTGTCCTGGACCCCTGCCCCTGAACTGAAGCGCCACGATCTCGAAGAACCTCATACCCACCGGCTGGCGGATCGCGTTGTTCGACCTCTTCAGGGGCATCGCCCTCCGCCAGGGCCCGGGCGCCCTGGCGGAGATGGCTGCTTGGTGCCGTGCACCCGCAGACGCGTTCGCCGAGGCCTACCGGGCTGGCCGCCCGCTCTACGACACCGCGCGGCAGTCCACGCCGGAATACTGGACGGCCGTACTGCGGTGACCGCCACGCCCGTCGATGCCGACACGACCGAGAAGCTGCGGCAACCATGTTGCGCCGCCTGCAAGCCGGTCGCAGGCGGGGCACCCCGACAGCTCTGCGTCCGCCGCGCTCAAGACGGTTACGGACTGGGTCGGCTCGCTGGGGGATTGCGAGAGCCACCCCCCGCTTCCGGAGCCAGGTGCGGATCGCTTTCGAGCTGTAGCCCCTGTCGCCGATGACGCGGGACGGCCTAGTCCGAGACTGGCCCAGGCTGATGCGGGGCACCCTGCCCGGACTCAAGCGGTCGTCGCAACATCGGCTTCCTGGACCGATAGTAGATGCTCGCTCAGGGCTTCGGAGGGTGTCTTCCAACCGAGAGTTTTGCGGGGCCTGTTGTTGAGAGCGAGAGCAACGGCCTCGAGTTTGTCGACCTGCCATCGCGACAGGTCTGTGCCCTCGGGTGCCTCTGTGTTTGTCAAGCTGGTTGGTGTGGTGGCGTAGGCTCGGCTATGGCGGGTTCGGGAAGTGACTTGTCCGAAGAGCCGGCCGACGGGGTTGGGCCGGCCTCGCTGGATTCTGTAGCCGCCCCCAGTTGTCCTCCCGGGCCCGTCAACAGCGCGCGGCGGCGCTCATCAACGACCATCGTGCGCCAGACGTGATCGGCCAGGCGGCGTTTGAGGCAGCGTTGCGCGGGCGCGTTCTTCGTTATACACATGACGATGTGCGACCCGTTCCAGGCGAAGGTGATCGGTAGGCTGCGCGGGGTTCCGTCCGTTCTTGGTGACGTAGGTCCACGCTTCACGTCGTGGGCTGGCAGCTCCTGCTGATCGGGCGGTTCGGAACGTCGATGACCTCGTTCGGCTGCGTGGTTCGGTTTCTCCTTCTCAGCGCGGTTGCTCGGCCAGTCCGACGATGACCCCGCCGCCCTCACCCCGCACGACTTCGAGCAGATCGCCCTGAAACAGAGCGGTCACGCCCGCGCAGTTGCCACCGACGTGCGCAACCACGCCGATCTCCTGGACGAGGGCACCGAGCCCCCGCGCCCTGGCCGAGATCATCCTCGCCGAAGCGCAACGCGCGGTGGTGGGGCCGCGTGCCCTCAGCAGTGACGGCAAGCGTGCCGGGAAACCGGCAGATCCTTGCACTATCGGACTTTTCTGTGCCGTCGCATGCTGAGTGTGTGCCATTGAGGTGTGAGCGGATTCCCAGGTGCCGGAAGCATGCGCGTTGCCGGAACAGCACGAGTGATTGCCTGCTCCAGTACGGGAGTTGCAGTCTGGTCCCGGTCAAGGAAATTCGAATCTGAAAGGCTTCACAATGGCTACTCATCAAGGCGCCGGGCCCGCACCGGACTCTGGTGACCGCGGGCCGATCAACAACCGGGTCCACCACGTGGCATCCGGCGAACTGGACGGCTACGCGGCTATCAGCGGAGGCACGGTCGGCTCGAAGAAGCTCTGGATGGGCCTGGTGGAGAACCCGCCGCTGAGCTCGACGGACAACCACCATCACGGGGATTCGGAAGCTGGTATCTACGTGGTCAGCGGTCACCCCGTGTTTGTCTACCACGACGGCACACAGGAGGTACGGCTCGCCGCCAACCCGGGTGATTTCTTCCTCGTCCCCCCGTTCGTCCCGCACCGCGAGGAGAACCCCGACCCGAATGAGCCGGCAGTGGTCGTGATCGCCCGGACCACCCAGGAGCCGATCAAGGTCTCCGTGCCCGAGCTGTATCAGCTCAAGGAGACGGACACGCACTCGAGTCCGTCGACGCTGTAGGCATCGAATCGGCGAGGTCAACCTCGGCTGGCAGTGACCTGATGCGCTGGATCCGCAAGTAGTACCGACGAATCCGTGCGCTCAACGCATGGTTCTGAAGTTCCCCCTTGATCTTG
>NZ_JAFMPZ010000539.1 GCF_017353455.1 Streptomyces laculatispora | reverse complement strand
CCCCCGAACTCTTCACCTGGGAGTTCGCCACCGACCCGTACCCCGCGTACGCCTGGCTGCGCGAGCACAGCCCCGTGCACCGCACCACCCTGCCCAGCGGGGTCGAGGCCTGGCTCGTCACCCGGTACGCGGATGCCAAGCAGGCCCTCGCCGACGCCCGGCTCTCCAAGAACCCGGCGCACCACGCCGAGCCTGCGCACGCCAAGGGCCGCACCGGCATTCCGGGCGAGCGCAAGGCGGAGCTGATGACGCATCTGCTGAACATCGACCCGCCCGACCACACCCGGCTGCGGCGTCTGGTGTCGAAGGCGTTCACGCCCCGGCGCATCGCGGAGTTCGCGCCGCGCGTGCAGGAGCTGACCGACCGCCTCATCGACTCCTTCGCGCAGAAGGGGGAGGCGGACCTCATTCATGAGTTCGCCTTCCCGCTCCCCATCTACGCGATCTGCGACCTGCTCGGCGTCCCGCGCGAGGACCAGGACGACTTCCGGGACTGGGCGGGCATGATGATCCGCCACGGCGGCGGCCCCCGCGGCGGGGTGGCCCGTTCGGTGAAGAAGATGCGCGGCTATCTGCTCGAACTCATCCACCGCAAGCGCGAGAACCCCGGGGACGACCTGATCTCGGGACTGATCCGGGCGAGTGACGACGGCGAGCACCTGACCGAGAACGAGGCCGCCGCGATGGCCTTCATCCTGCTCTTCGCCGGGTTCGAGACGACCGTCAACCTCATCGGCAACGGCGTCCACACCCTGCTGGGCCACCCGGAGCAGCGCGAGCGGCTCCAGCGGTCCCTGGCGGCGGGGGAGACGGAGCTGCTGGCCACCGGGGTCGAGGAACTGCTGCGTTACGACGGTCCGGTGGAGCTGGCGACCTGGCGGTTCGCCACCGAGGCGCTGACGCTCGGCGGGCAGCAGGTCGCCGAGGGGGACCCAGTGCTGGTGGTGCTGGCGGCCGCCGACCGGGACCCCGAACGCTTCGCCGTTCCGGACACGCTGGACCTCTCGCGGCGTGACAATCAGCACCTCGGTTACGGTCACGGCATCCATTACTGCCTGGGAGCACCGCTCGCCCGGCTGGAGGGACAGGCCGCGCTCGCCACGCTGCTGAAACGCCTCCCGGACCTGCGACTTGCGGTGGAACCTGCCGATTTGCGCTGGCGTGGCGGGCTCATCATGCGCGGACTGCGCACGCTTCCGGTGGAGTTCACCCCCGAGACCGTCACCGGCGAAGGTGACGCTCTGTCAACTCTGTGACTTTCACGTGATCTCTGCTGCATCGACTTGTGACACACGTTCGAGTCCCGCTAGGTTCACCGTTCGACTCATCCGTCACTCGTCCGTCACACGGAAGGCATTCCCATGGGCTCCGCGAACGGCAGGCACCGTCGCCCTCGGCAGGCACCCGCGATCGTCGTCGCCGCAGGCGTGACCGGCTCGGCCATCGCCATCCCGCTGCTCGGCGCGGCCGGCGCGCACGCCGCCGACGCCTCGACCTGGGACCGGGTCGCCGAGTGCGAGAGCGGCGGCATGTGGAGTGCCGACCTCGGCAACGGCTTCTACGGCGGCCTGCAGTTCTCGCAGGAGGTGTGGAAGTCCTACGGCGGCGATTCGTACGCCCCGCGTGCGGACCTGGCCAGCCGCTCGCAGCAGATCGCCGTGGCGGAGAAGGTCCTGGACGACCAGGGGCCGAAGGCGTGGCCCAGCTGCGCCGTCATCTCCGGCCTCGCCGTGGACGGATCCCTGCCGGGCGTCGACCCGGGCAGCACCCCGTCCGCCGACCCGTCCGAGAGCGCCGACCCGTCCGCGAGCGCCGACCCGTCAAAGAGCGCCGACCCGTCGGACCACGCGTCCAAGGGCGCCAAGAAGACCCCGTCGGACGACGCCACCGCCGACACCGTCGACAAGGACCGTACGCCGGACGCCTCGGACTCCTCGTCCGCCACGCCCTCGGCATCCGGCTCCTCCGGTGCGAGTGACACCTCCGACGCCCCGGACAGGTCGTCCCGGGCCGGGGACACGGGTGGCAGGCACCGTGGTGCGCCGGCCCCGGAGAAGCCCGGCAGCGACCGGGACTCGGGGCGGCACGCCTCGCGCGGCGAAGGTGACGCACGCGGCAAGGGCGCACCGGCCGCTGACGGTACGTACACCGTCCGGCCGGGCGACAACCTCTGGGCGATTGCTGACGCGCAGAAGCTGCCCGGCGGCTGGACCGGGCTGTACGAGGCCAACAAGGCAGCGGTCGGCTCCGACCCGGACCTCATCCTCCCTGGCCAGAGTCTCGATCTCGGCGTCAAGGCCGGTTGAGAACGGCCGCGGAAGCAGTCTGATCATCAGCTGAATGCGCCCCGAATCTGGGGCACTTAGGAGGCTTATGTCCCACTTTTGACTAAGTGAGACATGGGTCTCTTTGCGTGAACTGGCGCGTCTTGTCCGGGAGCTCCCCCTGCATCCGTTCCGACCTGCGCAAACAGGCCTTCTTCGGATGCAAGTAAGGGCTGTTTATCCGGTATGTCCTTCTTTGAAGATGAGGGTTGCGTGTGTTTACGGTCGGAACCGCTCGCACCGCGGGCCCCGTCGATCGTCACGCCGAATCCTGCCGTCGGTCGATGGGAACAGACGCGTAAAGCGCCGTAGGCAGGAGCGGGGGACCCAGGTAAGTGCCGGGCCCGATCGTCGCAAGACGCATCAGGACCGGCTTGGGGTTAAGTCGTGCGCTAGGACGTGCGACCGGGCAACTCACTTGGCCCGAACCCGACAGCTCACCTCGCAGGCGTCGGTGAGGAGAAGTCTCGATGCTGCTGAACAGCAAGGGCAACAAGCACCGCCGCCCGTCCAAGGCCGTCCGTATCGCCACGCTCGCCGGTGTGACCGGTGCCGCCATCGCCGTGCCCCTGATGGGTGCGACCGGCGCCTCCGCGGCCTCCGTCTCCACGTGGGACGCGGTCGCCCAGTGCGAGTCCGGCGGCAACTGGTCCATCAACACCGGCAACGGCTACTACGGCGGTCTGCAGTTCTCGCAGTCCAGCTGGGCCGCCGCCGGCGGTACGCAGTACGCGGCCCGCGCCGACCTGGCCAGCAAGTCCCAGCAGATCACCGTGGCCGAGAAGCTCCTCGACATGCAGGGACCGGGTGCCTGGTCCTGCGCCGGTGCCGGCAACCTGAGCAACGACGGTGTCGACCCGGGCGTCGGCACCGGCTCCACCGCCCCCAAGACCGAGACCGCTCCCAAGCAGGAGTCGGCTCCGGCCCAGCAGGCCGAGCCGAAGAAGTCCGAGCGCACCGAGGCCCCGGCCACCAACCGCTCCGACCGCTCGACCGCCCCCAAGGCGGAGCAGAAGAAGACCGTCACCACCCCGACCGGCGAGAAGGTCAAGAAGGGTGATGGCGAGTACAAGGTCGTCGCCGGCGACTCGCTGAGCAAGATCGCGGCCGACCACGACGTCAAGGGCGGCTGGGAGCAGCTGTTCAAGCTGAACAAGGACATCGTCAAGGACGCCGACATGATCTTCCCGGGTCAGCAGCTCCACCTGGTGAAGTGATTCAGCACCCTCCTCGCTGAGCACCCCGGCCCGGCCCGCATCTTCCCCCCCATGCGTGCCGGGCCGGGGTTCACCGGTCGCCGGGCCGCCGGTTCGCGGCTCGCCGGTTTCCGTGGTGATTGTTCAACTGTTGTAGTTACTGGTCAGTAAATTTCTGGCCGTTCGCCCCGCTATGACGGCTCTTGGGTCCTTTTTCGTCCCAGGGGACGGGCGGTCGGCCGACTGAGACGGCCGGGCCGGTTAGGCTCTTGTCGCAAGGCCAAAGTGACCCTGCACAACCAGCGTCATATCCCAGAAGGAGATGCCTCGTGCCGTCCATCGACGTCGTCGTAGCCCGGGAAATCCTCGACTCCCGGGGCAACCCCACGGTCGAGGTCGAGGTTGGCCTCGACGACGGCAGCACGGGTCGTGCTGCTGTTCCGTCCGGAGCCTCCACCGGTGCGTTCGAGGCCATTGAGCTTCGCGACGGTGACCCCAACCGCTACCACGGAAAGGGCGTCGAGAAGGCGGTCCTCGCCGTGATCGAGCAGATCGGCCCGGAGCTCGTCGGCTACGACGCGACCGAGCAGCGGCTGATCGACCAGGCCATGTTCGACCTGGACGCCACGGAGAACAAGGGCTCGCTCGGCGCCAACGCCATCCTCGGCGTCTCGCTCGCCGTCGCCCACGCCGCGTCCGAGGCCTCGGACCTGCCGCTGTTCCGCTACCTCGGTGGCCCGAACGCGCACCTGCTGCCCGTCCCGATGATGAACATCCTCAACGGTGGGTCGCACGCCGACTCCAACGTGGACATCCAGGAGTTCATGATCGCCCCGATCGGCGCGGAGTCCTTCTCCGAGGCCCTGCGCTGGGGCGCCGAGGTCTACCACACGCTGAAGAAGGTCCTGAAGACCAAGGGCCTGTCCACCGGCCTCGGTGACGAGGGTGGCTTCGCGCCGAACCTGGAGTCCAACCGCGCGGCCCTCGACCTCATCGTCGAGGCCATCAAGGAAGCCGGCTACGCCCCGGGCAAGGACATCGCGCTCGCGCTCGACGTCGCCGCGTCCGAGTTCTACAAGGACGGCAAGTACGAGTTCGAGGGCAAGTCCCGCTCGGCCGCCGAGATGACCGAGTACTACGAGGAGCTCGTCTCCGCGTACCCGCTGGTCTCCATCGAGGACCCGCTGTACGAGGACGACTGGGCCGGCTGGAAGGTCATCACCGACAAGCTCGGCGCCAAGGTGCAGATCGTCGGCGACGACCTCTTCGTCACCAACCCGGAGCGCCTGGCCCGCGGCATCGAGGAGGGCTCCGCCAACGCCCTGCTCGTCAAGGTCAACCAGATCGGTTCGCTGACCGAGACCCTGGACGCCGTCGAGCTGGCCCAGCGCAACGGCTTCAAGTGCATGATGTCCCACCGCTCCGGCGAGACCGAGGACGTCACCATCGCCGACCTCGCGGTCGCCGTGAACTGCGGCCAGATCAAGACCGGCGCCCCGGCCCGCTCGGACCGCGTCGCCAAGTACAACCAGCTGCTGCGCATCGAGGAGATCCTCGACGACGCCGCGGTGTACGCGGGCCGCTCGGCGTTCCCGCGGTTTCGCTCCGAAGGCTGACGAGCACAGCTAGGGTCTTTCGTTTGGATCAGGTGGATCAGGCTGGATCAGGGAGCGGGGTCCGGTGCGTGCGGATGCAAGGCGGAGGAGGGAGTCAGTGCGGAGCATTGGCGACCGACGACAACACGGCAGGTGCGCGTGCCGGACCCCGCGAGCCCGGCATGATCCAAACGAGAGGCCCTAGGGCTGACAGGCCCGGCCGGGTCCAGCGCCCCGGCCTCCGTCCGTCCCCGCACTCGGTCCCGTACCGTGTGCGGGGACGGACGTGCGTAATGGGGAGGCGGAGACATGGCCGCGAAGGACCGGGACCGGTTCTCCACCGCGACCCGGCTGAGGCTGCTCGGTGAGCAGACCGCAGCCCGCGTCTACCGGTCCCAGAACCGCCGTCAGGCGCACCGCTCCCGCCTCACCGGCCGGGCGGCCGTCCTGGCCCTGATCGTCTGCTCCCTGGTCGTCGCACTCGCGTACCCGATGCGGCAGTACGTGTCGCAGCGCGACGAGATCGCCGACCAGGAGCGGCTCGCGCAGGAGGCCGAGGCACGCACCGAGGAACTGCGCGACGAGAAGTCGCGCCTCCAGGACGACGCGTACATCAAGCGGCTGGCCCGCGAGCACCTGCACTACCTTCTTCCGGGAGAGACCAGCTACACGGTGGTCGACCCCGACGCGGTCAAGGAGCGCAACGGAAAGCCGGACGAGTCCGGCCGGCCCTGGCACTCCAATCTGTGGGACGGCGTCGACAGCGCCGACCGCGGCTGACCCGCGTTCCCTCGTTCATCTGCGGAACCGCAGTTCAAGCAGCCCGATCAGAACCTAGGCAGGCATGGAAACGCCCCCTCCCCAGACCGAGCCCACCGCGCCCACCGACGCGGACATCGCCGCGTTCCAGCAGCAGCTGGGGCGCCCGCCGCGCGGGCTGCGCGCCATCGCGCACCGCTGTCCGTGCGGAAACCCGGACGTGGTCGAGACCCAGCCGCGGCTGGAGGACGGTACGCCGTTCCCGACGACGTACTACCTGACGTGCCCGCGTGCGGCGTCCGCGATCGGCACGCTGGAGGCGAACGGGGTCATGCGGGAGATGACCGAGCGCCTCGGTACGGACCCCGAGCTGGCCGCCGCGTACCGGGCCGCGCACGAGGACTACATCGCGCGGCGTGACTCCATCGAGGTGCTGGAGGGCTTCCCGAGTGCGGGGGGCATGCCGGACCGGGTGAAGTGCCTGCACGTGCTCGTGGGGCACTCGCTGGCCGCGGGGCCGGGGGTGAACCCGCTGGGGGACGAGGCGATCGCGATGCTGCCGCAGTGGTGGCGCAAGGGTCCGTGCGTGTCGCCGTGCGGCGCGCCGGAGGAGAAGGGCGGCGGGAGGGCCGACGCGGCCGACGGCGTACCGGACGAGGACTGACCGTCCGCACGGGGGCTCCGCCCCCGGACCCCCGCTCCGCAATCGGAGGGGCTTGAATGAGGAGTACTTCATGACGCGCGTGGCCGCCATCGACTGCGGTACCAACTCGATCCGCCTGCTGGTGGCGGACGCCGACCCCGGCACGGGGGAGCTCACCGAGCTCGACCGGCGGATGGAGATCGTCCGGCTCGGGCAGGGCGTCGACCGGACCGGACGGCTCGCCCCCGAGGCGCTGGAGCGGACGTTCGCCGCCTGCCGGCAGTACGCGGCGGTGATCAAGGAGCACGGCGCGCAGAAGGTCCGCTTCGTCGCCACCTCCGCCTCCCGGGACGCGGAGAACAGGGACGAGTTCGTCCGCGGGGTGCTGGACATCCTGGGCGTCGAGCCCGAGGTGATCAGCGGCGACCAGGAGGCCGAGTTCTCCTTCGACGGGGCCACCAAGGAGCTCACCGGCCGCGACGACCTCGCCAAGCCGTACCTCGTCGTGGACATCGGCGGCGGCTCCACCGAGTTCGTCCTCGGCGACGACCGGGTGCGGGCCGCCCGGTCCGTGGACATCGGCTGCGTCCGGATGACCGAGCGCCATCTCGCGCGGGACGGCGTGGTCGTCGACCCGCCCACGCCGGACGCGGCCGACGCGATCCGCGCGGACGTCGCCGCCGCCCTGGACCTGGCCGGGCAGAGCGTCCCGCTCACCGGGGCGGGCACGCTCGTGGGGCTCGCCGGCACCGTCACCACCGTGGCCGCGATCGCGCTGGGCCTGGACGCGTACGACTCCGCGGCGATCCACCACTCCCGGGTCTCCCTGGAGCAGGTCCGGGAGATCGCCGACCGGCTGCTCGCCTCGACCCACGCCGAGCGCGCCGCGATCGGCGCGATGCATCCGGGACGGGTCGATGTGATCGCCTCCGGGGCGCTGATCCTGCTGGCCGTCATGGAGCGGACCGGGGCCCATGAGGTGGTCGTCAGCGAGCACGACATCCTTGACGGGATCGGCTGGTCCATCGCGTAGCGCGCCCCTCGGGGGCCGGCGCCGCACAGCGCCCCCTGAGGCCCCCGCGCGGGGCTCCGGGGGCCGGGTGCGGGGAGGCGCCGGAACGTTGCTCATACGCATTCCTGCCTGCACCTTTGAGTCGCTGAGGGCCGCCCGGGGACCCCTTCCGAGACCCGCCGCGACGAAGTTCGTGAACTTCTTCACAAGGAATTGGACCCCTGGGGGCGTACTTCTGCTCCGGACGGGCCTCCGGGAGGGTGTGCGGGGTCACTCGCGACGCGAACGGGGCGGTTCCGGGGGTGTTGCGGGAGTGTGAACCAAGGGGGTGGTCCACCTCGCTCGGCGGCTCAAGGGCCAGCTCACAAGCGGTGAACAACGTTCGCCACAGCGTCGTGGTTCCCTTCCGGGATCATGACCTGGGTCACGTGGGCGGCGAAGTGTAGCAGAGGGTGGGGGATACCTTGTGAAGGGGCTCACGAGCCCTCCCTCCGAGAGGGGTGGATACTCGATGGCATGAGCACCACGGAGCGTCCCAGGATCCTCGTAGTAGGCGGTGGGTACGTAGGCCTGTACGCAGCTCGGCGCATCCTGAAGAAGATGCGCTACGGAGAGGCGACCGTCACGGTCGTCGACCCCCGGTCGTACATGACCTACCAGCCCTTCCTCCCCGAAGCTGCTGCCGGCAGCATCTCGCCTCGGCATGTCGTCGTCCCGCTGCGACGCGTGCTGCCGAAGGCCGAGGTCCTCACCGGCCGCGTCACGACCATTGACCAGGACCGCAAGGTCGCCACGGTCGCGCCGCTCGTCGGCGAGGCCTACGAGCTGCCCTTCGACTACCTGGTCATCGCGATGGGCGCCGTCTCGCGTACCTTCCCGATCCCCGGCCTTGCCGAACAGGGCATCGGTATGAAGGGCATCGAGGAGGCCATCGGCCTGCGCAACCACGTTCTCGAGCAGCTGGACAAGGCCGACTCGACGACCGATGAGGATGTCCGCCGCCGGGCGCTCACCTTCGTCTTCGTGGGCGGCGGGTTCGCCGGTGCGGAGACCATCGGCGAGGTCGAGGACATGGCCCGCGACGCGGCGAAGTACTACACGAACGTGAAGCGCGAGGACATGCGCTTCGTCCTCGTCGACGCCGCCGACAAGATCCTTCCCGAGGTCGGCCCGAAGCTGGGCACCTGGGGCCGGGAGCACCTGGAGTCCCGCGGTGTCGAGGTCTTCCTCTCGACCTCCATGGACTCCTGCGTCGACGGTCACGTGGTGCTGAAGAACGGCCTGGAGGTCGACTCCAACACCATCGTGTGGACGGCCGGCGTGAAGCCGAACCCGGCGCTGGCCCGCTTCGGCCTGCCGCTCGGCCCCCGCGGTCACGTGGACACCTCCGAGAAGCTCCAGGTGCAGGGCACCGACTACATCTGGGCCGCGGGCGACAACGCCCAGGTCCCGGACCTGGTCGGCCGCAAGGCCGGCAACCCGAACGCCTGGTGCCCGCCGAACGCCCAGCACGCACTGCGTCAGGCCAAGGTCCTCGGCGACAACGTCATCTCCGGGATGCGCGGCTTCCCGCAGGCCGACTACAGCCACGCCAACAAGGGTGCGGTCGCCGGTCTGGGCCTGCACAAGGGCGTCGCGATGATCGTCGTGGGCAAGATGAAGATCAAGTTCAAGGGCCGCCTCGCCTGGTACATGCACCGTGGCTACCACGGCATGGCGATGCCGACGTGGAACCGCAAGATCCGGATCTTCGCCGACTGGACCCTCGCGATGTTCCTCAAGCGCGAGGTCGTCTCGCTCGGCGCCATGGAGACGCCGCGCGAGGAGTTCTACGAGGCCGCCAAGCCGGCCCCCGCCGCCGCCCAGCCGGTGGGCGAGAAGGCCAAGGCCTCCTAGCGCGCACCCGGGACCGGAGGCCCAGCACCTCCCGGTCCGCCCGCGGATACCCGTATCCGTGCAGAGCAGTCGCACAACGCCCGAAGGGGCCGTCCGCCATCCGTGGTGCGGGCGGCCCCTTCGGCGTATCGGGACGGGTCGGGGCGGAGCACCGTACAGGGGGACCGGGGCCAGTGGCCCGGCGGATGCATGGCCTCTACAGGTATTTTGCCGTTCCGTTGCGCAGTAGCGGGATGGCCGGGCCGCCGGAAACTGTTAAGGGGGGTGTACCTCGCCGCGGCGCCAACGGGTGCCGGGGCGTGGTCCGAGACATGTGTGGGCATGTCTGGGCACGTTGGGAAACACCATCACGGAGGTGTGCGCCATGGCAGACGCCGCGTTGCGGCTGACCGCTCTCGCCCAGGAGTTGCTGGGAGAACCCCTACCGGTCCGCATCCGGGCCTGGGACGGCAGCGAATCCGGACCGCCGGGTGCCCCCGCCCTCGTCATCAGGAACCGTCGCGCCCTGCGCCGGCTGCTGTGGAAGCCGGGCGAACTGGGCCTCGCCCGCGCCTGGGTGGCCGGGGAAATCGACATCGAAGGCGATCTGTACGAGGCCCTGGACCTGGTGGCCGGGCTGATCTGGGACCGCGGTGCGGAGGCGAAGGACAGCGTCCACCCGGTCCGCGACCCGAAACTGCGAGCAGCGGCCAAGGGGCTGCTGCAACTGGCCGGTCCCTGGCCCCCGCCCCCTCCACCGCCGGAGGAGGTACGCCGCCGCACCGGTGCCCTGCACACCAAACGCCGTGACAAGGAGGCCATCAGCCACCACTACGACGTGGGCAATGACTTCTACGAACTGGTCCTCGGCCCGTCCATGGTCTACTCCTGCGCCTACTGGGAGGACGGCGGGAACCTTGAGGACGCCCAGCGCGACAAGCTCGACCTGGTCTGCCGCAAGCTCGCCCTGAAGGAGGGGGACCGCCTCCTGGACGTCGGCTGCGGCTGGGGCTCCATGGCCATTCACGCGGCCCGCGAGTACGGCGCCCGGGTCACCGGCGTGACCCTCTCCACCGAACAGGCCGCCTTCGCCAGGAAGCGCATCGCCGAAGAGGGACTGACCGACCGGATCGAGATCCGGGTCCAGGACTACCGGGACGTCAGGGACGGCCCGTACGACGCCATCTCCTCCATCGGCATGGCGGAGCACGTCGGCTCGGTCCGCTACCGCGAGTACGCCGACGACGTCTACGCGCTCCTCAAGCCCGGCGGGCGCCTCCTCAACCACCAGATCGCCCGCCGCCCGGAGAAGGACGAGTCCGCGTACCACGTGGACGAGTTCATCGACGCCTATGTCTTCCCGGACGGCGAGCTGGCCCCGCTGGGCCGGACCGTCGCGACCCTCGAAGAGGCCGGCTTCGAGGCCCGTGACGTCGAGTCGCTCCGCGAGCACTACGCACTGACCCTGCGCCGCTGGGTCGCCAACCTGGAGAAGGACTGGAACCTCGCGGTGAAGATGACCTCGCCCGGCCGGGCCAGGGTCTGGCGGCTCTACATGGCCGCCTCCGCGCTCTCCTTCGAGCACAACAAGATCGGCGTCAACCAGATCCTGGCGGTGCGGCCGGCCCAGGGCGGTTCCGCCCGGATGCCACTGCGCGCCCGCGACTGGAAGGCGTCCGCGACCGGCTGAGCCGGACGGGACGCGACAGAGGGCCGGTACCCGCGGTTGGCGGGTACCGGCCCTCTGTCGTGTGCCGTGTGGCGCTACTCGGTCTTGATGGCCGTCAGCATGTTGAGCTTGGCGGCGTTGCGGGCCGGCCACATCGCGGCCAGCACCCCCACCAGCCCGGCCAGCAGCAGGAAGAGCGCGATCCGGCCCCACGGCACGACCAGGGCGTACTGCGGGATCTGGGACGACGCGGCCTGCCCGATCGCCCAGCCGAGGAACAGGCCGAGCCCGATCCCGATCAGCGCGCCGAACAGCGAGATGACCACGGCCTCCAGCCGGATCATGCGCTTGACCTTGCGCCGGTCCAGGCCGATCGCCCGCAGCATGCCGATCTCCTGCTGCCGTTCGAAGACCGACATGGCCAGGGTGTTGACGACCCCGAGCACCGCGATGATCAGTGCCATCGCCAGGAGCCCGTACATGATGTTCATCATCAGGTTGATGGTGCCGCCGAACATGTCCCGGATGTCCTGGCGGTCCATGACGCTCATGCCCGGGTTGTCACCCAGCGCGTCCACCACGGCCTGCTCGTTGGCCGCGCTCGCGCCGCCGTCCGTCTTCACCCAGATCTCGCGGATGTCCGCACGGCCCTCGTGCGGGGCCACCTTCTCGCGGGGGATCAGGACCTGGGACAGGAAGTCGTTGTCCTTGTAGAGCGCGCCGACCTTCAGGTTCTCCTTCTTGTTGTCCTCGTACGTGACCGGGACGCTGTCCCCGGTCTTCCAGCCGTTCGACTTCGCGGTCTTCTCCGAGACGGCGATCCCGTCGCTGCCCAGGGAGTCCATCGAGCCCGAGAGGGTGTCGACGTTGAGGACCTTCTGCACAGCGCCGGGGGTGACGCCGGACGCCGAGAGGTTGGCCTTGCCGACCGTCAGCCAGACGGACTGCGTGGGCGAGACGGCGGTGACGCCGTCGGCCTTCTCCAGGGCGGTGAGCGCCGACTCGTCGAGCGAGTCCCCGCTCGCCATCGAGACCATGTAGTCGGCCTTGACGTTGTCCGTCGTCATCCGGTCGACCGCCTGGCCGAGCGTGACGCCGAGGACCGAGATGCCGGTGACGAGGGTGAGACCGATCGCCAGCGCGGAGGCGGTGGCACCGGTGCGCCGCGGGTTGCGGACCGCGTTCTGTGCGGCGAGCTTGCCGGAGACCCCGAACAGCCGCTGCAGCAGCGGGCGGACCAGGGCGATCACCGGGCGGGACAGCAGCGGGATGAGGATGATGACGCCGATCAGCGCCAGGAAGGCACCGGCCGCGATGGCGGCCTGGGCACTGTTTCCGGACTGCGACGCACCGGCCACGATCGCCGCCGCGCCGAGCAGGGTGATGACCGCGCCGATCGAGTTGCGCAGCACCAGGGACTTCACGGTGGCCGCCGAGTACATGCTGTTCATCGCCGCGACCGGCGGGATCTTCGCGGCCCGGCGGGCGGGCAGCCAGGCGGCCAGCACGGTGATCAGGACGCCGACGCCGAAGGCGGCGGCGACGGTGGTCGGGGAGACCACCAGCGGACCGGCCGGGATCTTGCCGCCGATCAGGCTCATCGCGGAGCGCAGCCCGATGGCGAGACCGAGGCCCAGCACGAAGCCGATGACGGACGCGATCGCACCGACCACGGCGGCTTCGAGCAGCACCGAACGCTTGACCTGGCGGCGCGAGGCGCCGACGGCACGCAGCAGCGCCAGCTCCTTGGTGCGCTGGGCGACCAGCATGGTGAAGGTGTTGGCGATCAGGAAGATGCCGACGAAGAGGGCGATGCCCGCGAAGGCGAGCAGCACCTTGTTGAGGCTGCTCAGGCCGGACTCGATCTGCTTGGCCTGCTCATCGGCGCGCACCTTGCCGGTCTTGGCCTGTGCGTCCTTGGGCAGCAGCGGCTTCACCGCCGCCAGCAGCTGCTGGTCGGAGGCGCCGGCCGCGGCGGTGACGGAGACGTCCTGGAACTCGCCCGGCCTGAGGAACAGCTTCTGGGCGACCTCGGTGTCGAAGAGCACCAGGCTGCCGCCGGCGTTGACCGCGCCGTCCTCGGTGGTGAAGACCCCGGACAGGGTGTACTCCTTCACCGGCCCGTTCGTGGCGACCCGTACCTTGTCGCCGACCTTGTACTCGCCCTTCTTCGCGGTGTCCTCGTCCAGGGCGATCCGGCCGGCCGCGGTCGGTCCGGTGCCGTCGCTGAAGGCGTACTGCGCGTCCTTGCCGCCCTTGCCGGGCGAGAAGTTGGCGCCGGTGTTGGACCAGCCGTTGCCGATCAGCTTGCCGTCCGGGTCGGCGACCCCGGCGAAGCCGGAGACCCGGCCGGTGGCGCTCTCCACCCCGTCCAGGCCCCGGATCTTCTTCAGGGTGGCGGTGTCGACGCCGCGCGTCTCCGCGTCGCGCCGGTCGGCGTAGGTGGTGACCGCGACGGCGACGTCGTCGTAGTTCTTCGCCGACTGGTTGCGGAAGGCGTTTCCGAGGGTGTCGGTGAAGACCAGAGTGCCGGAGACGAAGGCCACGCCGAGCATCACGGCGAGGACGGTCATCAGCAGCCTGGCCTTGTGCGAGAGCACATTGCGCAGGGCGGTACGGAACATGGCTGTCAGTCCTGGGAGGGGAGGGGTTCCGGAAAGGGGCATGGGTCAGGCACCGCGCGGCACGAGGCGGTGCGACGTCGGGGCCCGGGTGAGGGCCCGGGGCTCAGCTGGTGCGGCCCTTGGCGTCGAACGCCTTCATCCGGTCCAGCACCCCGTCCGCGGTGGGATGCATCATCTGGTCCACGATCGCCCCGTCCGCGAGGAAGATCACCCGGTCCGCATAGGAGGCGGCCGCCGGGTCGTGGGTCACCATCACCACGGTCTGGCCCAGCTCGCGCACCGAGTTGCGCAGGAAGCCGAGGACCTCGGCGCCGGAGCGCGAGTCCAGGTTCCCGGTCGGCTCGTCACCGAAGATGATCTCCGGCTGCGAGGCCAGGGCGCGGGCCACCGCGACGCGCTGCTGCTGGCCGCCGGAGAGCTCGGTGGGCCGGTGCTTCAGCCGGTCGGAGAGGCCCACCATGTCGATGACCTTGTGCAGCCAGTCCTGGTCGGGCTTGCGGCCGGCGATGTCCATCGGCAGCGTGATGTTCTCCAGCGCCGTCAGCGTCGGCAGCAGGTTGAACGCCTGGAAGATGAATCCGATCTTGTCCCGTCGCAACTGGGTGAGCTGCTTGTCCTTGAGGGACCCCAGCTCCGTCTCGCCGATCCGCACCGATCCGCTGCTGAAGCTGTCGAGACCGGCCACGCAGTGCATCAGCGTGGACTTGCCGGAACCCGACGGGCCCATGATCGCGGTGAACTCGCCCTGCGGGAAGTCCACGGTGACCCGGTCCAGCGCGGTCACCTTGGTCTCGCCCTCTCCGTAGACCTTCGACAGTTCCGTGGCGCGGGCAGCCACCGCGGTGGCGCGGTGAGCGGTGGTCATGGTGGTCACGGGAGACTCCAGGGTCAGGTTCGTACGGGACGGAAGGACCTTCGGTCCGGGGCCGGAGGGAAGGCGCCGCCGGGGCGGCGCCTTTCGCGATGGCACTCCTCCATCGTCTCCGCCGCTTCGCCGCGGATCGTCAGCCCCGGTGCCCGTTCCTGGGGCCGCCTTGAGTCGCACCGGCGGGCCCTCGCGTCCTCCTGCGGTATGACACCGCCCCTGAGAGGCGGTATGACACCGCAGCTGAGAAGCGGTCGGGCGACTGCTCCTGAGACGGGTGACGCCGCCGGTGGGCCGTCCTGCCACGGCGCGGCCGTCGACCCGCGCGGGACCAGCCGGGCCACCGCGTCCTCGAATCATGCGCCCCGAACTTCATGGGCCTGCACACGGTGATGTCCGTGGACTTCCCGCAAGGCCGGGACCTGAACATCACCCGCGTACAACGCCGCTGGGGGCAGGTCAGCATTTCCAGGGTGGGCCGGGTCCGCTTCCGGTGGGCCAAGGACCTGCCCGTCGGCAAGCGCGCAGGCGCGGAGAACCGGATCGGCGGGGCCACGAGGAGGGCGGCATCCTCGTGGCCCTGCTGCCGGGTGAGAGAACCGTGTTCATGATCACAAGTGCGGTCCTGAAGGACCCGGAGGCCCTGGGCAGGCACCCGGTCCCGCGCTGTGTGCACGACACCGTCACCCGGTAGGGGTGGCGCGCCCCTGGCGATCCGTGGCGCGCCCCTGGCGAATCGGCTGTGTGGGTGCGGCGAATTCACGTCAATTCGGATTGCCGGTCGCCACGCCCACAACCCCGTCAGGCGTGTGCCTATGCCTCTCAGGTGTGCTGACGCACCCTCAAACGGTCAATAAAATAAGACAACATCGAGCCAGTGTTCGGCCGATCGGGGGAGCCCCCCGGATAGGGTCATGTGCCAACGCGGAGCCGCGCGCCACGCCCGGATGGTGGAATGCAGACACGGCGAGCTTAAACCTCGCTGCCCCTCGGGGGCGTACCGGTTCGAGTCCGGTTCCGGGCACCACCGCGCGCATGCTGCCTGACCTGCAAATACGGCTGATTCTCTGTGTCTCTCTTTCGTGTCACGGGTGCACCCGTGGTGCACCACGGGTGCACCGACTCCCTACGGTCGGCTCATGGCATACGTTGCAACGCGGAGAGACAAGCACGGCGAGGTCTCCAGCTACCAGGTCAAGTGGCGTCTGGGCGGCGCTCGTGACGGGGACCTGCAAAGCGAGCGGTTCGACGACGTTGACTCGGCGGAGGTCTTCAAGGACGCCGTGAACGAGGCGGACCAGCAGTGGCCGTCGGGCTGGGTCAAGGGCGTTGGGTACATCACCACGGCCGGCAGGAGCGAGTGCACGAAGTTCCGGTTCCGGGAGTACGCGCTGCTGAGCGTCGAGAATCGCACCGGCATCGAGGAGCACTACCGCAATTCGATCCGGCGGGAGCTGGAGACGTACATCCTGCCGACGTTCGCGCAGTGCGACGTCCGGTCGGCCGAGCACTTCAGCCAGGACACGATCCGGCCCTGGGTGCGGCAGCTGGAGCAGACGATGGTGAGCAAGGGCCAGAAGCCGAAGCATGGAAAGCCGAAGCTCCGCAAGATGAGCCCCAAGACGATCCGGAACCTGCACGGGCTGTTGTCGAGCATCCTGGAGGAGGCGGTCAGGGCCGAGCCGCCTCTGCGGGGCAGGAACCCCTGCAAGTTGACCCGGCTGCCGCGTACCGACGACGCCGGGGCGACCGCGGAGGACGGGGAGGACATCCAGTTCCTGACCCCGGACGAGGTCGCGGGGGATCATCAGTTGCCTGACCCGCCGCAGTGACCAGCTGCTCGCCACCGTGAAATACGGGACGGTATGCGGTGGAGCGAGCTGACGGCGCTGGCACCGATGTGTGTGCTGCTCGCTGACACCGACCGGCCGAAGGCCCGTGTTCGGCGGGCGTGGAAGAGGGACGGCAAGAGCGGCTACTACCTCGGTACGCCGAAGTCGCGGCGAGGCCGGCGAACGCTGCGGGTCTCTTCGACGGTATTGGACGCCTTCGTGGAGCTGGGCCTCTACCAGCTGGACCGCGATTCGCTGTTCTGGGCCAACGACTCGGGCGAGCGCCTGCACTACTCAAGCTTCTACGACCGGTGGACGCGGGCGGTGGAGAGGGCGAAGAAAGACGGCGTGCTTCCCGTGGAGAAAACGCCGACGCCGCACGACCTGCGGCACTCTCACGCCGCAGTGCTCATCAGCGACGGACGCTCGTTGACCTATGTGCAGCGGCGTCTCGGACACGAGTCGATCAAAACGACCAGCGACACGTACGGGCATCTGCTTCCGCAGGCCGACGACGACGCGATGGACACCATCGAGCGGTCCCTTGGGGTGGCCATCAGGCCGGTGGTGTCCTGGAGGAGGCGGCCGAGCTGGGGAGGGTCGTGTACGTCATCCACTTGGACGGCGTTGTGCGGGGGTTCCACAAGCGGGACGACGCGGTGGTCGTCCTTGACCAGTGGCAGCTCGACAGGGGTCTCACAGGGCGTCTGGAGACGTGGAGTTGGACTTGGTGGCAGCGGATGCCCGGAGGGCAGAACGCTCTGCACCGGGGCATCCCGGAGCGGGTGCCGGGGGCACGCGGATACGCTCCAGGACCGGCTCGAACTGCGGGGAATCCCCGCGCTGCCCGGCCGTGATCACGATCGACGTGGGCTTCTGTCCCTGCTCGACCGCAAGATGGACCTTGGTGGTCAGCCCACCCCGTGAGCGTCCGAGCCCGTGGTCGTCCGGTTCGGTCTCGACGCCGCCGGGCGGCTTCTTCTGGAGATCCCCCTTTTCACTGCCCCAGGGGCGTGTTGATGGGCCCGGCACACCGTCGAGTCGATACTCACATCCCAAGCGATCAGGTCCTTCGCGTCCGCATGGGCCTGGAGTTCGGTGAAGATCCGCTTCCAGGCCCCATCCCGCTTCCAGGCCCCATCCCGCTGCCAGCGCCTGAACAGGTCGTAGACCCGGTCCCACGGACCGTACCGCTCAGGCACATCCCGCCACGGGGTCCCGGCCCGAGTCCGCCACCGTATGCCGTTGATCAGCTGTCGCCTGGGCCATGTCGGCGGCCGGCCAGACTTCCTGCCCTCCGGCAAGAGCGGCTCCAGCCGGGCCCACTGCTCGTCCGTCAGATCTCCGCGCGCCACAGAGTGATCATTTCGCGACCAAGATCCACTTTCGCAACAGGCTCTAGGGGCCTTCCGGCTCCGGGAGCGGCGGGGTCAGGCTGTGTAGTGGGCCGTGCGATAGCCGTTGGCTGCGGTGCGATCCACCTCGTCGGCGCCCCAGGTGTGGGGCGTCGCCAGCTTCCAGTGGGAGCGGAGCACCGCGTGCTCCGCGCGGGTCCTGGTCACGTACCACTGGCCCATCCGGCACCACGCCAGCGGCTCGTCGGCCTCCGTTGCCACGGCCCGTACGAGTTGTGACGCGTGCCGGGCGACCTCCGACTCCAAGTACTGGTTCATCCGGTAGGTGGCCTGGTCGCCGTGCTGGAACATGGCGTAGTCGGAGCCGGTCTGCGTGTGCAGCCGGCCGTCCTCCAGGGCCACCGAGCCGCTGCGTACCACCTGCTCCTGGGAGTTGCGGGCGATCCCGTCGTTGAGCCGGTTGAGCAGCTTGGCCTTCTCCGGAGTGGCCTCCGGGATCTGACCGCCGCCCGTGCCGCCCTGTGCGGAATACACTTCGTGGAGGTCGTAATCCCCGGTGTAGAGGTACTCTTTCCAGTTCTGATCGGTCTTCAGGGCCACCATCGCCGGCCCGCCGCCCGCCTGCTCCATGTCGAGCGGCACGTACTTCTCACCGTGGGCGCCCTGCTGCACGGTGCCGGGGGCGAGAGTGTCGGGTGGGTTGTCGATCCGTACGCCGGCCAGGCCCTGGTCGTTCCAGTGTCCGACGAAGCCGCTCAGGTCGTTGGCCTCCAACCAGTCCAGGATGTGCACCGGGTCGCCGTGCACCTGACCGGGGCCGTTGCCGTACTTCTTGCCGACGGAGGCGGGCTTGATCGACTTCTCCAGGATGGTGTGCGGCTTGGCCTTGGCGCCTTCCGCGATGCGTCGGATCGAGTACTCCCCGGTCTCCCGGACCGCGATGGTGTACTTGTGCTTCTTGCACACCGCCGAGATGGCGGCCCAGTGGTTCTCCCACACGATGGTCCGGAGGTCGGCCGCCCGTCGGCCCGGGGTGACGGACGGCCCGTCGAACGCACCGGCCGCGCAGACGTTCAGCACGTTGTACTTGTCCAGCTGTTGTTTCACCGGTCGGGTGTCGGCCTGACCGTCCGCCGCCCGCTGGATCCCCGGACCCGCCTGGCGGCGGTCCGCGATCATGCGCGTCGTCGCCGCATTGCCGACCGTGCGCTGCAGGGCCGTGACGGCCTCCGGGGCCATGGCCGCGGAGGCCGCAAGCACCTTGCTGCCGGACCGTCGGGCCGGGCCCGGGTCGCGCTGGGAGTGGCCGGGCTTCTCCTGCTGTTTCCTCGCTTGCATACTGAAACCACCTCGTCCCCTTCGCACCCTTGTATATACAGGGAGTTGCCCGGAGGTGGAGGGCAGTTCCGGCCTTGCTCGCTTTAGCTCTCAAGCTCGTTACCGACGAGGACCGGCACCAGGTCGCATTGTCGATCGGGGGCCGGCCCGTCATGCGCGGAAGGTGGTGGGACCGGGCGATGGCCGAGAGGAAGTACAGGCGGTGGATCGGCGAGTACGGAGGGATCGACGGTGCCCGGGTCACGCTCACGGATGAGGCGGTCGAGTAGTCGCTAATGCTCTGACCGGGAAGGTTCGCCGGGTTGGTGGTCGCGACGGTTGGATGTGCGGTGACGTCCGATCCGATCGCTGGAGGCGCGGTGGCTGAGCCTGTCCGTGTACGCAGACTGACCGACCAGGAGGGGCAGAAGCTGCAGCAGATCGTGCGCCGGGGTAGCACGAGTTCGGTGCGCTACCGGCGCGCGATGATGCTGCTCGCCTCGGTGGGTGGGAACCGGGTGCCGGTGATCGCCCAGCTGGTCCAGGCCGACGAGGACACCGTGCGCGATGTGATCCACCGCTTCAACGGTGCGACGTGAGGTCGCACATTCCAAGTGAGAGAGGCAAGGGAAGGGAGCCGCTCTTCCGGTCGGTGATCAAGGACCGGTCCCCGACCCCGGGCGCGACGCTGGTAACGGCGTGGTGCTGAGCCGGGGTAGTTGCTCAAGGAGACTGCGGGGCCACCGCGGACTTACAAGCAGGGGAAGCCCAGCAGGACGAACGAGAGTGAACCCTTGTATTTACGGCTCGTAAGGTGGACGCCGCGTCTGTGGTCTGTAAACGGCGGCGGAAGGACTGGATGTTGCAAAGCATCAGGCGGCCTCGGTGTTCGTTATCGCCGAGGCGATGATCACCGCTTGTCCCGGGTCATAGAGGGCGTGCTCGCTGGGTGCAACTTGGATGTGTGGAACACGGTAACCCCGTAGTGGTCCGGAGGGTTATCCGGTAAGCCCGAGGCAACGAGGGCCCAACTCCGCTGCGGGAACAGGAAGATTCGAGAAGCGAATGCCGCTGGGGCGAAAGCTCAGAGGAAAGACCGGATAGACGAGACTTCCCTCGCCGGTTATAACTCGGTGGATACCGGGCCCCGTGCTCGGACCCGAAAGGGTGCAGACGCGAATCTGGTGGACCTTTGAAGTGAAACTGAACAGCAACCCGAACAGTGCTGCAAGTTAGATGCAAAGGAGGTGGGAGGATGAGCCGAAAAAATACGTGTGACGCCTCGCGCGTCCCGGCAAACGGAGGCATTGACGCGGAACTATCAGCCTACTGGCACAGTATCGACTGGGCCGGGGCTGAACTACGCGTAAGGCAGCTCAGGCAGCGAATCTTCAAGGCGGCAAATGCTGGAGATCTGAAGAGGGTTCGAAATCTTCAGAAGCTCATGCTGCGATCTCACGCGAACACGTTGGTCAGTGTGAAGCGAGTGACGCAGACAAGCTCCGGCAAGGCTACGGCGGGGATAGATGGAGAGCGTGCCCTGAATCCGAGGGACCGGGCGAGGCTAGTACGGCAAATAAGTGCCGAGTCCGGGCTCGAAGTCATGCCCGTCAAGCGTGTATACATCCCTAAGGCCAATGGGAAAGTGCGGCCACTTGGCATTCCGGTGATCCGGGATCGAGTCCACCAGGCCCGCGTGAAGAACGCGCTGGAGCCTGAGTGGGAGGCACGGTTCGAGGCCAGGAGTTATGGGTTCAGACCGGGCCGAGGCTGCCATGACGCGATCGGGTTCATTTTCAATGTGGCCTCGAAGAAGGCGTCCAGGAGGCTCTGGGTGCTGGATGCGGATTTGGCGGCAGCGTTCGATCGCATCAACCATGAGCGCCTGATGGAGGCGGTCGGCACGTTTCCCGGGAGGGAGGCAGTCGAGCGCTGGCTGAAGGCGGGGGTGATGGACAGGGGGAGGTTCGCGCCGACGGAGGAGGGCACTCCGCAAGGCGGCGTGATCAGCCCGTTGCTGCTGAACATCGCTCTGCACGGGATGGCGACGGCTATCGGGGCGGATGTCGACCCGACAAGTCGGGCGGGCGTAAGGAACCCGCCCCCTGCGCTGGTGAGATATGCGGACGACTTCGCGGTGTTCTGTGCCACGGAGGAACAGGCAGGAAAGGTCAGGAGACAACTGGGCCTTTGGCTGGCGCCGAAGGGGTTGGCCTTCAATGACGAGAAGACCCGCGTGGTCCACGTTGATGACGGATTCGACTTCCTCGGATTCAATATCCGAAGGTATCAGGGAAAGCTGATCATCAAGCCGAGCAGGGGTGCCGTGGAGAAGGCGCGGCGCAAGATCAAGGAGATCGTCCGGGATGGGCGGGGCGAGTCGGTAGATTCTTTAATCCGGCAGCTCAATCCTTTCATCAAAGGATGGGCGACCTACTATCGTACCGTTGTGTCAAGTGAGATATTCCATAATCTTGACGACTATGTCTTTACCGCCTTGCGGAGGTGGGGCATAGCAGGCCACAGGAACAAAAGCTGGCGATGGATTGCCCACCGCTACTGGGGCCAGTTCAAGAGTGGCAGCAAGGACAAGTGGGTATTCGGGGATCGCCGTAGCGGCCTCCATGTCCACAAGTTCTCTTGGACCAGGATCAGCAGGCATGTGATCGTCAAGGGCACATCGTCCAAAGATGATCCAATGCTGACCGAATACTGGGCGGCACGGGACCAAAAGCGCGGGTTCCCACAGGCGGACAAGAAGTCTCATGTCTGGCTTGCGGCGCGACAGAGGGGACTGTGTACCCAGTGCGGGCTGGATCTGGTTGCGGGGGCGGAATACGAGCCCGACAACGTCCGAGAATGGGCGAGATGGTTCGAATACGGCTCCCGTACGCTCAGCGTCCACCAGAAGACGGGCGCAGGTGCCGCTGGCTCCGCTTGGAAGAATCTCGAACTTCTGCACGCCGGCTGCCATCGGCAGCTCCATGCCGGGAGCCATGAGAATCAAAACAACTGCCGCCCACAGCGGTCTGCTTGAGCCGGATGCGCTTAATGGCGCACGTCCGGTTCTGAGGGGGGCCCGGCGCAGTAATGCGTCGGGCCTACCCGACCGATCGGCCTGACCTGCCTGGACCCTCAGTGGGCGGGAGGCCGTCCCCGCCTACTCAGTCGTGACGACGAGGACTTCGTCATCCGGACGGCCACCACTCGCCCCAGCAAGCTCGGCGAGCCCTTCACCCGCTGGTCGATCCGCAAACTCGCCGCCTACCTGCGGAAAGTGCACGGACGTGTCATCCGCATCGGCCGTGAAGCCTTACGGTGCCTGCTCCGGCGCCGCGGCATCACCTTCCAGCGCACCAAGACCTGGAAGGAGTCACCCGCCCCTGATCGCGACGCCAAGCTCGACCGGATCGAGCAGGTGCTGGAACGCTTCCCGGACCGGGTCTTCGCCTTCGACGAGTTCGGGCCCCTGGGGATCCGGCCCACCGCAGGCTCCTGCTGGGCGAAGCAGGGCAAGCCAAACCGGCTGCCGGCGACCTACCGCCGCACCCACGGCGTCACCTACTTCAGCCGCGCTCAAGTCGATCCGCGCCGCCCGACCCGACGGCGCCCCGATCTACATCATCCTGGACAACCTCTTCGCCCAGCGGCGGATATCCGCCGCTGGGCGAAGAAGAACAAGGTCGAGCTGTGCTTCACCCCGACCTACGCTTCCTGGGCCAACCCGATCGAGGCCCACTTCGGCCCGCTGCGGCAGTTCACCCTGGCCAACTCCCACCACCGCAGCCACCCCGCGCAAACCCAGGCACTGCACCGCTACCTGCGCTGGCGCAACACCAACGCCCGCCACCCCGACGTACTCGCCGCCCAACGCAAGGAACGCGCCCGCATTCGCAGCGAAAAGGGCATCCGCTGGGGCGGACGCCCCCTCAACACCGCAGCCTGACCTACCGCGAACCGCAGCTCCCGAACGCCGAAGGGGAAAGTTCAGGAGAAGGACAGCGACAGAAGGATGACTCAGGAGGCGGACGGCTCGATCTCCCCCGCGAAGACGATGACCTGGTCGATGAGGCTCCGTCGCAGATGGACGACGTCCGTTCCCGCCAGGCGGGGGCCTCCATCAGGCGTGGTGAAGACCCACTGGTACCGGGCCCATTCGCCAGGCATGTCCACCGCTGAGCAGCGCACCATCGTGCCGGTCCCCGCCGGGTGGCGCCGGATGTCCAGCACGAACCGCTCGACCACCGCGATTCCCTCGCTGCGACCCAACGGTCCCCAGAAGACCACGTCTGAGGTCAGGGCCTGGGAGAGCAGGGCAGTCACATAGCTGTCGTCCGAGGCGTTGAACGCGGAGATGAACGTGTCGATCGCGGAGCGTGCGGTTTCTTCCTGCATGCCCCAGTAATACCAGCCGTTTCGCGTGCGCTCGTCCCACGAGCCGCCTTCCGATCACGGTGAACCATCCCGGTCACAGCACGAGTTCAGGCACACGGCCTGGCGGCTGGAGACGAGGCAGGGCTACGGCTCCGACCGCAACAGTGCGAAGTGGCAGCGCTGGTTGGCTGGCCAGGACGTGGCGGCCGAGCCGTTCGACGAGTGGCGGATCAACGTCCAGGCGGCGACAGAGGAGGGGCGGCGGTTCGAACGAGTCCGACTGGTCGATGACCCTCCGGCCGAGGGGCAGCACTTCCTGTTGACCACTGCTCCAGCAACGTTGCGGCCGGGGAGGACATTCGGAACCTGCGGCGCGTTGATGCGGTTCGCCTGGGTCTTCCGGACTGGGACTTCTGGCTGTTCGACTCCCGTGTCCTGATGCGATTCGTCTTCGACGAAGACGACACCACTGTGGGAGTCGTGATCTCCGAGGACCCGACAGAAGTACTCGCGGCCTGCCAGGCACGCGATAAGGCATGGCATGACGCGATCCGTACCGCCGAGTTCTCCGGGGCGGTACGTTCCACAGTGTGAGCACGGACTTTCAATCCGCCCGGATCAACCTCGGTGCGCGACTTCGTGAGCTGCGCACCGAGGCCGGGTTCGACGGTAAGGGAATCGCTGCCGTTCTGGGGTGGCAGCGCTCCAAGGTGTCGCGCCTGGAAAACGGCAAGCAGACGCCATCCCCAGCGGACATCGCGGCATGGGCGCAGGCGGCCGGCCGCGAGGACCTGACGGCGGAGCTGAAAGCCCGTCTGGCGGGGCTGGAGACCCAGTACCGCTCGTGGCGTCGGCAGCTCGCCGGTGGCCACCGGGCCCGGCAGGAGCTGGGGGTGGCAGAGAGCGCGGCCACCGAGACGATCCGCGGCCTAGAGGTCTCCCGGATCCCCGGCGTGTTCCAGACACCCGACTACGCCCGCCATGTCTTCGAGGCAAACGCGGCGTTCCGGCAGATCCCCCGCGACATCGAGGACGCCGTCAGGGCCCGGATAAGGCGTCAAGAAGACCTGTATCGGCCGGGCCGGAAGTTCCGGTTCCTGGTGTGGGAGGCCGCTCTCTACGTCCTCACCTGCCCACGCGAGGTGATGATCGGTCAGCTGGCGCGGCTGGTGGGGCTGATCGGCCTGGACACTGTCGAATTGGGTATCGTCCCGTTCGGCGCGCAGTTGCGCCGCCCGCCCACACATGGGTTCTGGATCTACGATCGGTGGCTGGTCCTCGTGGAGACCATCAATGTGGAGTTGTGGCTGGACGATGACGACAACATTGCCCTGTACGAGCGGGCCTGGACATGGATGGATGAAGCGGCGGTCTACGGCCAGCAGGCCCGGCGTCTGATCGGCCGGGCGAGGGCGTCGTTGGACCTCTCGTAGCAACGAGCCCCAACCGGCGAGAGTCCATCTGCAATCGCGAGCAATCGGTGAGTGCGAGCGCAATGGTCCTCCCTACCGTGCTGGTCATGGCTTCACGGACAAGCAATCCGGGATCGGAATGGCTGGCACTCTCGTCCCCTGACCCGGTTAGAACTCACCGGGCGTGGGCTGCCGGAGGGCTGGCTCAACTGCGCTCCACGTGGCGGGCTGGCCGCTCCGCTGCCCGCCGGCCGGGCGATACGTGGACGGCCTGGGGTGGCTGGAGGAGCCGGACGGCTCGGGCAGGCTTACCGACCCCGTCGTGCTCGGCGCAGCGTTCGGGCCGGGTGATCCGATGCGCCTTCCTGCCTCGGCGTTCGCATGACGAGGCTTGATTCCGCGGACGTGGATCTGCCAGACGTCGAGTCTCTGTCCCCGCATCAGCAGCGCGGCGTGCACCGCGTGTTCTGCGGGGCCAGCCTGCGCACCGGCGCGCTCCGGGACCTCGGGCAGCGGATCCGAGAGGTGTACGGGAACCGTGTCCACTGGTTCCCCCGGTCTTGCCTCACCTGCCCGAGGAAGGGAAAGCCGTGACCACGCTGACCACTGGAGCCGAACGGCAGCTCGCCGTCGAGCGCTGGCTGTTATCTACAGTTCCGGACCGGCGGCGGGTGCGCGAAGAGTGGCGCGAGCGCCCCTTCGCGATGTTGCCGTGCGGGTCCCTGTTCGCGGCCGTGCGCATCCCCTCCTCCGTTGTCCGGGCCGCCGCGGGGGGTGAGGGCCAGGACCCGGACCAGTTCCTCGCTGACGCCCTGATGGGCGGCCCCGTGATCTGTGACCGGTACGCGGCCCTGTACTACGCCCTGGTTCCGGCCAGCGCGGTACGGCTCTGGGCTGTCCCGGACACCGTGTGTCTGGGACGAGGCGCGGAGGTGGGTGTCCCACGGCCTGGAGTGTCCGCTGCTGACACGGCACGGGTGTACTGGTCGGTGCCGATGGATTCCGCAGGCGAGCTGTGCTCTCCCGCAGCCGTATCCCAGACCGTGATGGTGGGCCGGTACGCGTTGGCGGTGGCCCATGGATAGGGAGGCGATCCGCCACGCCTGCGTCGAGGCAACTGCGGTGGCGACCAGCGTCCTGTCCGGTGACGCGGAGCCTCCGGTCGAGCAGGTGGAAAGGCTTCGGGAGGTGCTGACCGGCCACGTGGAGGCATTGGTGGACGCGACCCGGGCGCGGTTCTCCGATGCCCCTCCCGGGGCACTGGCTGCTGTCGTCGACAAGACGATAGCCCTTGCAGAGGATTTGCTGTCCCTGCCCGTTCAGGACGGTGTGCTGGACCTGTTGGTCGTGCCTCCGCTGGCGCGGACTTTGCTGCTGATGTTTGAGGAGGCACCCGTGTTCGGGGCCTCGTGCGAGGCATCTGATCCGTTCATCGACGACTGGGCGGGTGCTGATGCTGTGTGACTACTGCCAACGCGTGCTGCTTCCGGGGCAGGGCAAGGAGATGCCGGCCTTCGGCGCCTCCGGCGCGGGCGGGGTGATCGTGGTGCACAAAGATGCGTGTCCCGGCCGGCCGCCGCCGCACCAGACCTACCCGGAGCCGCGACCCCGCTGACCGGCGCGGGCAGGCTTAGTGACCACGGGTCACCCAGCGGACGGGGCTCAGCCACCCCCTAGCGCCGTTGCTCCCTTTTTGCAGGAGGTCGTGCCCGTGAACGGGGAGTGGACGACGGGGCAGTGCTGGCGTTGCGACGAGCCCGACGTGCCTGTGCTCTGGATCGGTCCGGTACAGAGCCTGGAGCACGGCGAGGCCCCTCTCCACTGCCGTCTCCCGTGCATTCGACGCCTGGAGGCGTTCATCCGCGGCTACAACAGCCAGGGCCCGTACCTGGCCTGAAGGTCCCCCGTCCCGGTTGCTGCTCGCGCGCACGCAGCCGGGACGGGTCAATCACCACCGATCCGTGGAGGCACCTGTGCCGTCGCCGGTACGCGCTTTGATCACCGAGCCTCCGACCAACTCAGTCAGCCGCGAGGGGGTTCGCCAGCCCCGGAACCCAGCCTCGTTGAGGGCCGGGGCTGCGTGCTGGCCCATCCGAGCTGTTTCGGATTTCTACTGTTCGCCTGCCTCTGGATCGGCGCCTGCGCCTGGCACGACCTCGCCATATGAGGCGCGGGACATCGTCGTCCACCTGGAGGCAGGGGCGACATGCCTGTTCAACACCACTGGAACGCGCTCCCAAAAGGAGAGTTGGCTAGTGACACTCACTACGAGCGAGAACATGGTGCTGCTGCACACCGCGAGCCGGCGGGCCATCGCCCGCGCGGTTGAAGACCTGTGGCCGGACAAGGAGATAGCCCTCGGCCCGCAGTGCCCGAGCGTCACGTCGTACGTCCGCCGGGTCACGGTGGACGGGGAGGAGTTGATCGCAAAGTACAGCTGGCTGGGCCTGTCGCTCGTGTCGATCCTGCGGGGCGCCGGGGGTACGTGGGAGGAGGTCCAGGAAGCGCAACGCGCGTACGTCCAGAGACCCGACCTGCTGACGGTCCGCGAGGCACAGAACCTGGATTCGCTGCGCAAGCTGGGTTGTCCTCGGGTGTGCGAGACGGCCGGCCTGCACGGTGGCGTCCTCCTTACCCGGATCGCGGCGGGGACGCCCCTGGCTGACGAGCTGGCCGCACGTCCGTGGGAGACGGGGGCTCTCCTCGACGCGGTCCTCCTCGCCCTCGGCGACCTGCACGGCCCGGCCGGTGCGGAGTGCCTGCGAGGAGCTGCGCAGATCGGTGAGCGGTCTGTCGTCGGCGTCTTCCGCCGGAAGTTCAACGGCCTGAGCACCAACAGCTATCTGAGGGCGCTCGGTCGGGACAGCGGGTTCCCGGAGCACGAGCGCCAGGAGGTCGTGGAACTGGTGCAGGGCACGGTGTGGCGGCTGCTCCGGATGGGCTCTGCGGTCTCATCCCGCCGGGACACTGTGGTGTTCGGGGATCTCAAGCCGGAGCATGTCTTCATCGACGGCGCCCGACTCAACTTCATCGACCTTGCGGTGCGGTGGGCGGCCGGGCCTCACCCGGACGTCGCGAAGCTCACCGACCGGGCGCTCCTTCTCGCCGTCGGGCACCCGGAGCCGCAGGCCGGACGGCGGATCGTGCAAGGCGTCGCCTCGACGCTCGCTCGGCACGTCGCGTCGCTGCCCGAGCAGAAACGAGCGGCCCGGCTCCGTGAGGTCCTGGTCCTGTGGCTCATGGACACCGTGAGCATCCTGAGCACCTGCCTCAGTGCGCCGCCGGGGCTCCCCCTGGCTCCTCATCAGCAGTCCCTCGTCGCGCAGGCCCGTACGGTGGCCGGCGTCGTCGACCGGGTGAGCGCGCTCCTCGTGGGGTCGATGGCCGGCTCCCGGCTCCTGGACGCTGTCTTCTCCGAGGTGGAGCACAACGCCAGGGGCGCTCGGTGAGCGGCCCGGTGGTGGGGATCGTTGGGGCGGGCGCGGTCGGGCAGATCGTCGCCGCGAGCCTGGTTACCGCTGGTCTGCCCGAACGGCTTCTCGTCGTGTCCCGGCAGCCCGGTCAGGTACAGGGCTTAGCCGCCGACCTCCAGGACCTCGCCCACACCGCCCGGTCACGCTCCCTGGTCGAGGCCGGTGAGGTCGCCGACCTCCACGGCTGCGATGCGGTCGTGATCGCCCTGCGGACCGACTTCAAGAACACGGCCGGGCAGGACATCCGGCGCGGCGGGGCGGCGGCGAACGCGCCGGCTCTCGGCGCACTGGCGCGGGAGCTGCGCGGGTACGGCGGAACCGTCCTCGTCGTGACGAACCCGGTCGACCTGATGGCCCGCCGGTTCGCCGAGGTGTCGACCTGCTCCAGGGTCTTCGGGATTGGGTCGAACCTCGACTCGGCCCGATACCGGCTCCTGCTGGCCCGATATGCCCATGTGCACCCGGACCTCGTGCGCGGGCACGTGATCGGCGAGCACGGCGACCGTGCCGTGGTGTGCGCGTCGACGACCACCGTCGGCAGCCGCCCGATCGCGATCCCGGTGCGCACCGTCGTGGAAGACCTCCAGCGGCGGCCGGCCTTGATCCGTACTGGCATCGGACGCACCCGCTGCGGGCCCGCCGGCGCCGTGCTGTCCACGCTCCGCAAGGCGCTCGGCCTGGTCGACGGCATCGAGGAGCTGTCAGTGCGATACGGGGACGTCTTCCTCGGGATTCCGTTGCGCTTCGCCGGTGGCAAGGCCCTGCCGTGCCTGCCTTCCCTCACCCGTTCCGAACGCCTGCGTCTGGATTCTGCGGCCAGCAGTCTCCGCGACGCCTACGCCCATCTACCTGCTCATACCGAGAGGATCGCCACATGATCAGCGCTACCCGACTCGACGCCGCCGCGGCGGCCGTCACCGTACTCAGTAACCGGCCGGAGGTCACGGACTGGACCTTGCGCTACTTCGGTCCGTGGTGGAAGGCCGCGTCGGTGGATGCCGCCGCCGTGTGCGCCGGGGCCGTGGTGATCGCGGACGTCAAGCCGGACGCCTACGAGAAGATCACCCGTCTCGTCCACGACGGCCGGCCAACGGAGCCCGTGGACTACGCGAAGCACCTGCTGCTGGTGGCGCGCGACGGCGAGGACATCATCGCCGCGTCGCCGAGCGAGGGTGCCGCGTACCGCAGTACACCGTCCGCCGGCCGTCTCGTCCTCGCCGGGACCGACGCACAGCCCCTCGCCCTGGCCGCCGCACGCCTCGCGCGGGAAGCGATCCGTGGGCAGCTCCTCCGCGACGGGTGGGCCGTGCTCCACTCCTCCGCCGTCGTACGGCCGGACGA
>NZ_JAFMPZ010000538.1 GCF_017353455.1 Streptomyces laculatispora | reverse complement strand
GCCCCTTCCCGTATCCGGGGCGGAGCCCCGGATACGGGAAGGGGCGGGGAGCAGAGGGTGGCAAGGCCCGCCGCAGGCGCACCCCGCCCGCCACCAAGAGCACCGAACAAACGCCGGACGGGCTGGAGAGACATCTCCAGCCCGTCCGGCGTTCAGGAAGCCCGCGAGGTCACTCCTCCGTCGACGCCGCGGAAGCGGCCTTCTTCGCCGCCGTCGCAGTCGTCTTCTTGGCCGCGGTCTTCTTGGCCGCCGCAGTCGTCGTCTTCTTCGCGGCGGTCTTCTTGGCCGCGGCCGCCTTCTTCGCAGGCGCCTTCTTCGCGGTCGCCTTCTTGGCCGGGGCCTTCTTCGCCGTCTTCTTCTTGGCGGGACCCTTGGCACGCTTCTCGGCGAGCAGCTCGTAGCCGCGCTCCGGCGTGATCTCCTCGACGCTGTCGTCGGACCGCAGCGTCGCGTTCGTCTCGCCGTCGGTGACGTACGCGCCGAAGCGGCCGTCCTTCACGACCACCGGCGCCCCGCTCACCGGGTCCGTGCCCAGTTCCTTCAGCGGCGGCTTGGCCGCGGCCCGGCCGCGCTGCTTCGGCTGGGCGTAGATCGCCAGCGCCTCATCGAGCGTGATGTCGAAGAGCTGGTCCTCGGAGGTGAGCGACCGCGAGTCCGTGCCCTTCTTCAGGTACGGGCCGTAGCGGCCGTTCTGCGCGGTGATCTCGACGCCCTCGGCGTCCTCACCGACGACGCGCGGCAGCGACATCAGCTTCAGCGCGTCGGCCAGCGTCACCGTGTCCAGCGACATCGACTTGAAGAGCGAGGCGGTCCGCGGCTTCACCGCGTTCTTGCCGGTCTTCGGGGTGCCCTCGGGCAGCACCTCGGTGACGTACGGGCCGTAGCGCCCGTCCTTGGCGATGATCTGGTTCCCGCTGACCGGGTCCGCACCGAGTTCGAAGTCGCCGCTCGGCTTGGCCAGCAGCTCCTCCGCGTACTCGACGGACAGTTCGTCGGGGGCCAGGTCCTCGGGGACGTCCGCGCGCTGGTGGCCCTCGGAGTCCTTCTCGCCGCGCTCGATGTACGGGCCGTACCGGCCGACCCGGAGCTTGATGTCGTTGCCGACGGGGAACGAGGAGATCTCGCGGGCGTCGATGGCGCCGAGGTCGGTGACGAGCTCCTTGAGCCCGCCGAGGTGGTCGCCGTCGCCGTTGCCCGCGTCGGAGGCCTTTCCGGCACCTGCCGCCTCGTCCCCGGCGGTCGCACCGAAGTAGAAACGCTTCAGCCACGGCACGGACTGGGCCTCGCCCCGCGCGATGCGGTCGAGGTCGTCCTCCATGCGGGCCGTGAAGTCGTAGTCGACGAGCCGGCCGAAGTGCTTCTCCAGCAGGTTGACCACGGCGAACGAGAGGAACGACGGCACGAGCGCCGTCCCCTTCTTGAACACGTATCCGCGGTCGAGAATCGTCCCGATGATCGAGGCGTACGTCGACGGACGGCCGATCTCGCGCTCTTCGAGCTCCTTGACCAGCGAGGCCTCGGTGTATCGGGCCGGCGGCTTCGTCGCGTGGCCGTCGACCGAGATCTCGTCCGAGGTCAGCGCGTCACCCTCGGCGACCTGGGGCAGCCGGCGCTCACGGTCGTCGAGCTCGGCGTTCGGGTCGTCGGCGCCTTCGACGTACGCCTTCATGAAGCCATGGAAGGTGATCGTCTTGCCGGACGCGGAGAACTCGGCGTCCCGGCCGTCGCTCGCCCGGCCGCCGATCTTGACGGTGACGGAGTTACCGACCGCGTCCTTCATCTGGGAGGCGACGGTCCGCTTCCAGATCAGCTCGTAGAGCCGGAACTGGTCGCCGGTGAGGCCGGTCTCGGCAGGGGTGCGGAAGCGGTCGCCGGAGGGGCGGATCGCCTCGTGCGCCTCCTGCGCGTTCTTGACCTTGCCGGCGTACGTGCGCGGCTTGTCCGGCAGGTAGTTCGCCCCGTACAACTGCGTGACCTGGGCCCGGGCCGCGGAGATCGCGGTGTCCGAGAGGGTCGTGGAGTCGGTACGCATGTAGGTGATGAAGCCGTTCTCGTACAGCTTCTGCGCGACCTGCATGGTGGCCTTGGCCCCGAAGCCCAGCTTCCGGCTCGCCTCCTGCTGGAGGGTCGTCGTGCGGAAGGGGGCGTACGGGGAACGGCGGTACGGCTTCGACTCGACGGACCGTACGGCGAACGTGGACTCGGCGAGCGCGGCGGCCAGGGCGCGGGCGTTCGTCTCGTCCAGGTGCAGCGTCTGGCCGGAGCCGGACTTCAGCTGCCCGTCCGGACCGAAGTCGCGGCCCTGGGCGATACGGCGCCCGTCGACCGCGCTGAGGCGGGCGGTGAGCGTCGAGGGATCGGAGGCGTCACCGGTGCGGCCGGTGGCGAACGTGCCGGTCAGGTCCCAGTACTCGGCGGAGCGGAAGGCGATGCGCTCGCGCTCCCGCTCGACGACGAGGCGGGTGGCGACGGACTGGACGCGGCCCGCCGACAGCCGCGGCATGACCTTCTTCCACAGGACCGGCGAGACCTCGTAGCCGTAGAGGCGGTCGAGGATGCGGCGGGTTTCCTGGGCGTCGACCATGCGCTGGTTGAGCTCGCGCGGGTTGGCGACGGCTGCCCGGATCGCGTCCTTGGTGATCTCGTGGAAGACCATCCGGTGGACCGGGACCTTGGGCTTGAGCACTTCCTGCAGGTGCCACGCGATGGCTTCGCCCTCGCGGTCCTCATCGGTGGCGAGGAAGAGTTCGTCCGACTCGGCCAGCAGCTGCTTGAGCTTCCTGACCTGGGCCTTCTTGTCGGCATTGACGACATAGATGGGCTGGAAGTCGTTCTCGACGTCGACGCCGAGCCGACGCACCTCGCCGGTGTACTCGTCCGGCACCTCCGCGGCACCGTTCGGGAGGTCGCGGATGTGCCCGACGCTCGCCTCGACGACGTATCCGGGGCCGAGATAGCCCTTGATCGTCTTCGCCTTGGCAGGCGACTCGACGATGACGAGTCGGCGGCCGCCCTGTGCGGTCTCGCTGGTCGGGGACAACTTCGCTCTTCTCTCCGGTCGACGCTCGGTGGGCATCCGGGCAGCGCGATCGCGCTGCCGACGGTGCTGTCGCTGCGGAGTGTGACGGTACAACCCGCCCCCGTGTCAAACGGCAAAAGCCCGCAACGGCCACTCGAACGGTAACCCGACTTCCGCCTTTCCTGCCGCCCGGCCCGCTCGGTCCGCCGCGCGCAGGGCGGCTGCCTGCGGGTTTCGGGGGCGCTGTGGCTGCCCTGCGGGTGCCGGGGGCGAGGTGCGGGCAGTCCGGGCGTGTTCCGGGCCCGCTCCGGGCGGCGAGCGGTTCGCAGCGGATTCGGACGCGTGTTCAGATCCGGATTCGGACGCGCGTTCAGGCACCTGCTCAGACGCGTGTGAAGCACCACACCCCGAGGACGAGGAAAACTGCGCCGAACACAGTGGCCAGCGCGGTCGAGGCGACGGGGCTCACCCTGTGGGCCACCGGCGCGCGGTACAGCACGCACGCCCCCGTCCACAGCAGCAGCGCGGCACCGAACAGCGCGAATGCCGTTCCGGCGAAGACCGCAGGTCCGCTCTCCATATCCGTACGCCTCTCTGTCCCCCCGGCGCGGACCGGGGCGGGTGCCCGCGGTCGTACCGCGCCGTACGGCTTCGTGTCGCACCGTTTCGGGGGGAGGCTCGCACCGCGGAACGTCGGCGACGCGAACCCCGGGTGAACAGCGGGTCCGGCCTGTGATCACGTCATCCGTACGTGCGGCGCATCCGTACGTGCGGCCGACGACTGCCGGTCGCGCACCACGCACTCACCGCACGCCCTCACATGACGTCGAGGCCGCCCCCGGCCGACAACCCACATGCCACGTCGGCCGCATGGGTCAGCGGCGGTACGTCGCCCCGGCGAGCAGGACCGCGGCCGGCCCGGGCAGGGCGCCAACCGGAATCCGCGGACCAAGCAGCAGGCACGCCGCGGAGAGCGTGAAGACGCTGATGAAAAGGCTGTTCAGTACCTACGTCAGAGCGCGGCCGGACCAGAGCGGAGCAGCGGCGCGGGCGAGGCGGACAGGGTCTCCAGCGTGCCGGGCCGACGTTCTGCACGGCTCCGCCCGACCCGAAGGGCACCACGGACCAGCTGCCCGTGAACCCCCGTCCCGACGGCCGCTGTGAGCAGCCGTCGGGGGCGTCGGTCGGGTCGTCGGTCGGGGGCGTCGCAGGCGCGGTGCGGCATCGTGAGACCCAGCGGCGGAAGGGCGTCCTACGGCGGGCAGATCGCGATCCGTGTCGCGCCGAGCGAGGGCGCGTCCAGCTCGATCCGGATCATCCGACTGTCCGGCCGGCCGGGGGCACCGGCTCCAGGAAGCCCTCCTCGACCAGCAGCCGGATGGCCTGCGGGGTGCGGTCGCGCAGCAGCACCGGGTCCTCGTTCATCAACTGGGCGATGGCGTCGAGGATCCGACCCGCGGGCAGCGATCCGTCGCACACGCCCGCGAATCCGGCGCCGACCGCGTCGACCTTCGTCGCGCGTCGCATACCGCGGTTCTGACGGAGCACCACGTGTTCGGGGTCCTCCGCGCCCGGCATCCCGACCTGCTCCTGCACGACCTCGGCGGCGAGGGTGAAATGGCCGGCCAGAAGTGCCGCGTCATCCTGGTTCCGCAGGTAGTCCTGACGGGCGAAGTGCGTCTCGATGGCAGGTCCGAGCGGCTGCTCCACCGAGTGCGGCCACTCCTCGATCACGATCGAAGGGGCCCCGGCGGCTGCTGCGGCGGACTTCCGCAGCGTGATCCAGCCGAAGCCGACACCCTTGGTCCCACTGGCCTCGAACTCGTCCAGCCAGGCGTCGTACCGCGCGGCGTACTCCGCGGGCTCCGCGCGGTGGTCGCCGCTGTCGCGCAGCCACAGCTCCGCGTACTGCGTGATGTCCTGGACCTCGCGCTGCACGACCCAGGCGTCACAGCCGTGCGGCACCCAGGAACGCAGCCGGTCCTGCCACTCCTCGTCCTCGGTGTGCTGCCAGTTGGCCAGGAAATGGGCGTAACCGCCCTCGTTCAGCCGCTCGCCGGTCTGCTGCACCAGGGTCCGGCACAGGTCGTCGCCCGCCATGCCGCCGTCGCGGTAGGTGAGCCGGGCGCCGGGCGAGATGACGAAGGGCGGGTTGGAGACGATCAGGTCGTACGTCTCGTCGGCGACGGGTTCGTAGAGGGAACCCTCGCGCAGATCGGCCGGGGCGGCGCCGGACAGGGCGAGAGTGAGCCGGGTGAAGCCGAGGGCGCGCGGGTTGAGGTCGGTGGCGGTGACCCTGGTGGCGTGCTGCGAGGCGTGCAGCGCCTGGATGCCGGAGCCCGTACCGACGTCGAGGGCGGAGGCGACAGGCCTGCGGACGGTGATCGCGGCGAGGGTCGTGGACGCGCCGCCGATGCCGAGGACGACGCCCTCCTCGTGCGAGCCGATGCCGCCCGCGCCGCCGACGGCGCAGCCCAGGTCGGAGACGATGAACCAGTCCTGGCCGTCCGGCCCGCTGTACGGCCGCACGTCGACGGACGCGCGCACCTCGCCGTCCGACTCGGTCAGCCAGCCGTCCGCCACGCATTCCGGCAGCGGCAGCACGGCAGCCGCCCGCCCGGCCGGAACCGGGCGCTGGAGGAGGAAGAGCCGCACCAGCGTGTCGAGCGGCGCGTCCCCCCGGGTGGCACGCAGCGCCGGAACGGTCTCGCTGCGGGCGAGCGCGGCGTAGGCGGGCGCACCGAGCAGGTCGAGGAGCCCGTCGGCGGTGAAGGCGGCGGCGAGCAGGGCTTCGCGGAGCCGGGTCGCATGGTCGGGTGCGGGAAGGCTGGTCTTACTCACGTGACCCATTGTGGCGGCTCCCACTGACAACGGCAGCGGCCCGCCGGCCCGCCAGGGGCCGCCGGGCCGGTCGTACGGCCGCCGGCCGGCGGTCGTACAGCTGCTCGTTCGGGGTGTGCGGCCGTGGCCGGGAGCTGCCCGGTTACGACTTCTCGCTGGGCGAGGCGGAAGAAGACGCCTCCTTCGAACCCTTCGAGTCTTTCGGGTCCTCGGAGTTCTTCGAGTCCTTCGAGGGCGAGGGCGACTTCGAGGAGCCGGCCGGCGGCGGTGCCGAGGCCGTCGGCTTCTGGCAGCCCTTCTGCTTGGCCATCGCGGTGCCGACCTCGCCGGACTGGAGCTTCTTCAGCGCCTCGTCACCGTTGGTGCTGATCTTGTTCAGCTCGTCAGCGATGTTCTTGAGGCCGTCGGCGAACTTCGCCTGGTCCTTCGTGTCGAGGTCATCGACCTTCTTCTGCAGATCCGCGTACGCCGCGGAGGAGGCGTTGAGCTCCTTCACGGCCTCCTTCTGCGTGGTCTCACCGTCGCCGACCGGCGGCGGACCCGCCGAGTCGACCGCCGAGCCCAGCGCCTTGTAGGCCTGGGAGATCTGCTGGAAGGCGGCCGAGTCGGTCTTCTGGACGTCGGCGGGCTTGCTGTTGTCGGCGGTCTGCTGCTGGATGGAGGCGTTGGCGTTCGCGATCTTCTGCAGCTGGGGCTGGACCTGGTCGCAGACCTTCTTGGCCCAGTCGTTCACCTTGTTGTCGCTGTCGTCGCTGCAGCCCGACAGCGTAAGTACCAGTACCGCACCGCCGGACAGCGCGGCCGCAAGCTTCTTGTTCACCGGATTGGTCCCTTCCAAGGCTCTCGGCCCCGGAACTTACACGTCGAGCGCCCTTCATCCGGGCGCCGGGCGTCCGATGGGTGACCTTTTGCAGCCATTTGCACCAAGCGAAGTGAGGGAGATACAACTCACCCACACAACCCGTGCGTACGGGAACACCTGAACGAACCAACACTCGTTCGGACAAACCAACGGGCGGACGACGCATCAGAATGCCTCGCCCGCCCGTTCCTTGACCTCACATCTTCTAGCCGTGCCGGCCGGGAGCGTTGTTGACGCGGCCTCCCTGCGACGGGCGGCTCACTGCACGGCCGCCGGGTCGGCCGGCCTGGCCGAACTGCCCCCGTCCTCGCCTCCGGAGCCGCCCTCGTCCCCCACAGCGATCCCGCGCCGCTTGGAGACGTAGACCGCACCGACGATGACCCCGATGGCGAGCACGGCCACCACCGCGCGCACCCCGGCGCTCGCGTCCGCGCCGTAGCTGAACTTCACCACCGCGGGTGCGATGAGCAGTGCCACCAGGTTCATCACCTTGAGCAGGGGGTTGATCGCCGGTCCGGCCGTGTCCTTGAACGGGTCACCGACCGTGTCACCGATGACGGTCGCGGCATGGGCGTCGCTCCCCTTGCCGCCGTGATGACCGTCCTCGACGAGCTTCTTGGCGTTGTCCCACGCACCGCCGGAGTTGGCGAGGAAGACCGCCATCAGCGTCCCGGTGCCGATCGCACCGGCGAGATACGAACCGAGCGCCCCGACCCCGAAGCTGAAACCGACCGCGATCGGCGCCAGCACCGCCAGCAGACCGGGCGTGGCCAGCTCGCGCAGCGCGTCCTTGGTGCAGATGTCGACGACGCGCCCGTACTCGGGCTTCTCGGTGTAGTCCATGATCCCGGGGTGCTCGCGGAACTGCCGGCGCACCTCGTAGACCACCGCCCCGGCGGACCGGGACACCGCGTTGATGGCCAGGCCGGAGAAGAGGAAGACGACCGCGGCGCCGAGGATCAGGCCCACCAGGTTGTTGGGCTGCGAGATGTCCAGGCTCAGCCCCGTCTCCCCGGCCGAGGCACCGACGTCGTCGACCGCGGTGGCGATCGCGTCGCGGTAGGAGCCGAAGAGCGCCGCCGCCGCCAGAACGGCGGTGGCGATGGCGATGCCCTTGGTGATGGCCTTGGTGGTGTTGCCGACGGCGTCCAGGTCGGTGAGCACCTGGGCACCCGCGCCGGTGACATCGCCGGACATCTCGGCGATGCCCTGAGCGTTGTCGGAGACCGGGCCGAAGGTGTCCATGGCCACGATGACCCCGACGGTGGTGAGCAGCCCGGTCCCGGCCAGTGCCACCGCGAAGAGCGCCAGCATGATCGACGTACCGCCGAGCAGGAACGCCCCGTAGACGCCGAGCCCGATCAGCAGCGCGGTGTAGACGGCGGACTCCAGACCGATGGAGATACCGGCGAGTACGACGGTGGCCGGCCCGGTCAGTGAGGACTTGCCGATGTCCCTGACGGGACGACGGTTGGTCTCGGTGAAGTAGCCCGTCAACTGCTGGATCAGGGCTGCCAGCACGATGCCGATGGCCACGGCGACCAGGGCGAACACCCGCGGATCCCCGCCGTGGGAGGTGATGGACGCGTCGGTGACACCGTCCAGATCCGCGTACGAGGACGGCAGGTAGACGAAGACCGCCACGGCCACCAGAACGAGCGAGATGACCGCCGAGATGAAGAACCCCCGGTTGATGGCGGTCATCCCGCTGCGGTCGCTGCGCCGCGGGGCGACCGCGAAGACGCCGATCATCGCGGTGAGCACGCCGATCGCGGGCACGATCAGGGGAAAGGCCAGCCCCGCGTCGCCGAAAGCGGCCTTGCCGAGGATGAGCGCGGCGACCAGCGTCACGGCGTACGACTCGAAGAGGTCGGCCGCCATGCCCGCGCAGTCCCCGACGTTGTCGCCCACGTTGTCGGCGATGGTGGCGGCATTGCGCGGATCGTCCTCCGGGATGCCCTGTTCCACTTTGCCGACCAGGTCGGCACCGACGTCGGCGGCCTTGGTGAAGATGCCGCCGCCGACCCTCATGAACATCGCGATCAGCGCCGCACCGAGTCCGAAGCCCTCCAGCACCTTGGGCGCATCGGCGGCGTAGCCGAGCACCACGCAGGAAGCACCCAGGAGTCCGAGGCCCACGGTGATCATGCCGACCACACCCCCGGTACGGAATGCGATCTTCATTGCTTTGTGCGAAACGGCGGTGAGATCCTTTTCCGGTTCGCCTTCCGCGGGAGTCGCCTCACGCGCGGCGGCAGCCACCCGCACATTGCTCCGGACGGCGAGCCGCATCCCGATGTATCCAGTGGCCGCCGAGAAAAGCGCACCCACCAGGAAGAACACCGAACGGCCTGCGCGCTGCGACCAGTTGTCGGCCGGAAGCAGCAGAAGCAGAAAGAAGACCACGACGGCAAAGATGCCTACGGTGCGCAACTGCCGGGCCAGATAGGCATTTGCGCCTTCCTGGACGGCCGCCGCGATCTCCTTCATGCGGTCGGTGCCCTCACCTGCCGCCAGCACCTGGCGTGCCAGCAGCTGGGCGACCAGCAGTGCCGCGACGGCGACGACCGCGATGACGATCACGATGACACGGTTGTCATCGGTGAGTACCGCTGCCGCAAGAGTGGTGGGTGGGTCGGAAAGTCCGGAAAACTGCGTCAGTTCTGCCAGTGGTGTGGTGCCGAACCCCGCCATACGTCCTCCTTGACGCTCAGCGCTCAAGACGTGGACGGATTGTAGGTAGCAGAACACGATCAAAACAGTGCGCGGTAAATGTAATTGACCTTCATCCACCGAACGGCAATTGATCACCTTCGCCGACTGGACCGAATGCAGTAATGGGGCAGACGCATTGTCCGTAGATCACTGATCAAGCAGAAATGAAAAAGGCCCTGCTCAGCAGGGCCTCAAAAACTGATCAGGAGTGACCACCCGCACCACCGGGCCGGCCGAACCGCCCCGGGACGCGCCCCTCTCAGGGCTGTACCGTTGCCGGCGTCTTCGGCCAGCTCATCCGGATGACTCCGCCATCAGCGCCGGATCTGACTTCCACGTCGTCGACCAGGCCGCTGATGACCGCGAGGCCCATCTCGTCCTCGCCGTCGCCTTCCGGATCGGGTTCCGGCTCATCCGGTCCCACGCCGGGCGTGGCGCCGCGTCCGGACACGCCGGATGCGGCCCCATCACTGCCCGGTCCCGGTACCTCGTCGCCGACCTCGATGGAGAACGACTTCTCCTCCTCGGTCAGGATGACTGTGACGGGAGCGGTGATGCCGTGGCTGCGGTGCAGCCCGACCGCACGACTGCAGGCCTCTCCCACGGCGAGTCTGACCTCGTCGAGCACGGCCTCGTCGACCCCGGCCCGGCGCGCCACGGCAGCCGCCACGAGGCGGGCCGTTCTGACGTGTTCGGGCTGGGCGCTGAAGCGGAGTTCAACGGTGGCCATGCGATCCCCCTCGAACGTACGTGTGTGCATTCCAGGAACCGGGCGGGCGGCCCGGCACTCCTGGCTCTGTCTCTCCGAAACACCGCCGACCGACGCACCTGCCCGGCACCCGTCGGACACCGGCCCGACGGATGATGTCCGGACAACGTTCGACCACTACCTGACGGCTGACGGCTGACGGCTGACGGCTGACGGCTGACGGCTGACGGCTGACGGCTGATCGTGTGAGCGACCGGCCGTCAAACAGACCGGCAAAAAAGATCAGCCAACGACCGCCGACCGGGTGACGGGCCGATGACGGACACCGGCCACCGGAGTCACCGGCCGCCGACGAACCGCCGCCCTCACCCCAGCTGTCTTTCTCCGGAGCTGCCGACGGCACCGACCGCGGTGGCGCCCGCTGCCGCCGGACCGGCCCTTGAGCCGATCCGACCGCGGGCAGGCCGTCAGTCGGTTGCCGCGACGGCCTCGTCGACCGTGGTGTGAATCGGGAACACCTTGGTCAGACCGGTGATCCGGAAAATCTTGAGAATGCGCTCCTGGTTGCAGACCAGGCGCAACGAGCCCTCATGGGCCCGAACACGCTTCAAGCCGCCCACGAGCACGCCGAGGCCGGTGGAGTCGAGAAAGTCGACGCCTTCCATGTCGACAACCAAGTGATAGCTGCCGTCATTCACCAACTCGACCAACTGCTCGCGCAGCTTTGGCGCGGTATACACATCAATCTCGCCACCGACCTCGACGACCGTACGGTCGCCACCAGGGCCGGACACATTGCGAGTCGACAAGGACAGGTCCACGGATCCTCCAGCACCTTGCTATCGAGCGGTCGCCCCTCGGTCTCCCCGGCGGAGCCAGGGGACGGATCGCCAGCCGCGATGGCATTCAATCACTTACCAGCTGTCATGCACGACGCCTTGGGACCATTGTCCGCCTCGCCAGTGACACACTCGGTCCCGATGGCCAAGAATCACCGCCCCAGTCGACCGCCCGAGAGCGGGGGCTCCCGCCCCTCTCCGGACATGGTCCTCGACCGGCTCGCCGCAGGGGCGAACCGGTCCGCGCGCATCACTCATACGGAGCACTTGCCCCCGCGTGCGGGAACCCATGCCATCTGGCCCGATCGCATCCGTCCAGAAGTGATCGCCGCCATCCAGAAAACCGGAATCGATCATCCCTGGGCCCATCAGGCGGCTGCGGCGGAGCATGCTCTGGACGGGGAGTCGGTCGTCATCGCGACCGGCACCGCCTCCGGCAAGTCGCTGGCATACCTCGCCCCGGTCCTCAGCGCCCTCCTGGACGGCTCCGAGGCTCCCAACGGCCGTGGCGCGACCGCCCTCTACCTCGCCCCTACCAAGGCCCTGGCCGCCGACCAGAGGCGCTCGGTGAAGGAGCTCGCGGCCCCGCTGGGCAACGGGATCCGTCCCGCCGTCTACGACGGCGACACCCCCGTCGAGGAACGCGAATGGGTACGTCAGTACGCCAACTACGTCCTCACCAACCCCGACATGCTGCACCGCGGAATCCTCCCGTCCCACCCCCGCTGGTCCTCCTTCCTGCGCGCCCTGCGCTATGTCGTCATCGACGAGTGCCACACCTACCGCGGCGTCTTCGGCTCCCACGTCGCCCAGGTGGTGCGCCGACTCCGCCGCCTGTGCGCCCGCTACGGCGCCGATCCCGTCTTCCTCCTGGCCTCCGCCACCGCGGCGGAGCCCTCGGCCGCGGCGGGCCGCCTCACCGGCCTCCCGGTCGTCGAGGTCGCCGACGACGCCTCCCCGCGCGGCGAACTGGTCTTCGCCCTGTGGGAGCCGCCCCTGACGGAGCTGCACGGCGAGAAGGGGGCCCCCGTGCGCCGCACCGCCACGGCGGAGACCGCCGACCTGCTCACCGATCTGACCGTGCAGGGCGTGCGCTCAGTCGCCTTCGTACGCTCCCGGCGGGGCGCGGAGCTCATCTCGGTCATCGCCAAGGAACGCCTCGCGGAAATCGACCGCTCCTTGCCGGCCCGCGTCGCCGCCTACCGCGGGGGATACCTCCCCGAGGAACGCCGCGCCCTGGAACGCGCCCTGCACTCCGGTGAGCTGCTCGGCCTGGCGGCCACGACCGCCCTCGAACTCGGCATCGACGTCTCCGGCCTGGACGCCGTCGTCATCGCGGGCTACCCCGGTACGAGGGCTTCGCTGTGGCAACAGGCCGGCCGTGCGGGACGAGCGGGTCAGGGCGCCCTCGCCATCCTGGTGGCCCGTGACGACCCGCTGGACACCTTCCTCGTCCACCACCCCGAGGCACTGTTCCAGCAGCCGGTGGAGTCGACCGTCCTCGATCCGGACAACCCGTACGTCCTGGCCCCCCACCTGTGTGCCGCCGCGGCGGAGCTGCCGCTCACCGAACCCGACCTGGAACTCTTCGGGCCCGCCGCGGCCGAACTGCTGCCGCAGCTGGAAGCCGCGAAGCTGCTCCGCAGACGGCCCTCGGGATGGCACTGGACCCGGCGTGAACGGGCCGCCGACCTCACTGACATCCGGGGCGAGGGCGGCCGCCCCGTCCAGATCGTCGAGGAGGGCACCGGACGGCTGCTGGGCACCGTCGACGAGTCCGCCGCCCACACCGCCGTCCACGAGGGCGCCGTCCACCTCCACCAGGGCCGCACCTACCTGGTCCGGAAGCTGGACCTCGAGGATTCGGCGGCACTGGTCGAGGAGGCGAATCCGCCGTACTCGACGACCGCACGCGACACCACCGCCATCGCCGTCCTGGAGACCGACACCAAGATCCCGTGGGGCGACGGGCGCCTGTGCTACGGCTCCGTGGAGGTCACCAACCAGGTCGTCTCCTTCCTCCGTCGCAAACTGATCAGCGGCGAGGTGCTCGGCGAGACCAAACTGGACCTCCCGCCCCGCACCCTGCGCACCCGCGCCGTGTGGTGGACGGTCACCCAGGACCAGCTCGACACCGCGCGGATCAACCCGGAGATCCTGGGCGGCGCGCTGCACGCCGCCGAGCACGCGTCGATCGGGATGCTGCCGCTCTTCGCCACCTGCGACCGCTGGGACATCGGCGGCGTGTCCGTCCCGCTGCATCCGGACACCTTGTTGCCGACGGTCTTCGTGTATGACGGCCACCCTGGAGGTGCCGGGTTCGCCGAACGCGCCTTCCGCACCGCGCGCGGCTGGCTGACCGCCACGCGTCAGGCCATCGCTTCCTGCGAGTGCGATGCGGGCTGCCCGTCCTGCATCCAGTCCCCGAAGTGCGGCAACGGCAACGAACCGCTCCACAAACGCGGCGCCGTGCGCCTGCTCACCGAGCTCCTGCGATCCGCACCCCCCAATCGGACCGAGCCGGCGACAACGAGCCCCCCGATTCCCCCGGACCCACCGGCAGATCCAGGCCTCTCGACGGCACCAGGGCGGTCCTCGGCACCGGGCCCATCAGCGGCACCGAGCCCTCCCGAACCTGACGCCCCTCCCGCGCCGCCGCCGGGCTCTCCGACGGCCCTGTAGCCCCAGGAGCCGTCGTCGCCGGCCCTGCCCGGGACCTGACCTCCGGTGAGTACGGCCCGAGACGCACCCGGGCCGCC
>NZ_JAFMPZ010000172.1 GCF_017353455.1 Streptomyces laculatispora | reverse complement strand
CAACGACGACGACGCGTAACACCGACGCCTCAGGGGCGGGTCCCCGGACCCGCCCCTGAGACGTCAGCCCTGCTTCACCGCTGGAAGAGGCGGCGTCGTACGTGTGTACAAGTCGTCCAGCCTCATGTGGGTGATCCTTCCAACGGGGCGCAGTATGCGCCGTCGCGCATGACTACACTTCTTCACACATACACGCGTCAGGCCCACAGTGTCGTGCGTCTTCCACGCGGCAAGCCCCTCCACCGCCTGCGGCCGTCGGGACGGCCGTCCGCACTGGACCTGTGAGGACTCACGTGAGCTCGAAACCTGTCGTACTCATCGCTGAAGAGCTGTCGCCCGCCACGGTGGACGCCCTGGGCCCGGACTTCGAGATCCGGCACTGCAACGGCGCGGACCGCGCCGAGCTTCTCCCCGCGATCGCCGATGTCGACGCCATCCTGGTGCGCTCCGCCACCAAGGTCGACGCCGAGGCCATCGCCGCCGCGAAGAAGCTGAAGGTCGTCGCCCGCGCGGGCGTCGGTCTGGACAACGTCGATGTCTCCTCGGCCACCAAGGCCGGTGTGATGGTCGTGAACGCGCCGACCTCCAACATCGTCACCGCCGCCGAGCTGGCCTGCGGTCTGCTGGTCGCCACCGCGCGCAACATCCCCCAGGCCAACACCGCCCTCAAGAACGGCGAGTGGAAGCGCTCCAAGTACACCGGCGTCGAGCTGAGCGAGAAGACCCTCGGTGTCGTCGGCCTCGGCCGCATCGGTGTCCTGGTCGCCCAGCGCATGTCGGCCTTCGGCATGAAGATCGTCGCGTTCGACCCCTATGTGCAGCCCGCGCGTGCCGCACAGATGGGCGTCAAGCTCCTCTCGCTGGACGAGCTGCTCGAGGTCTCCGACTTCATCACCGTGCACCTCCCCAAGACCCCGGAGACGCTCGGCCTGATCGGTGACGAGGCGCTGCACAAGGTGAAGCCCTCGGTGCGGATCGTCAACGCCGCACGCGGTGGCATCGTCGACGAGGAGGCGCTCGCCTCCGCCCTCAAGGAGGGCCGCGTGGCCGGCGCCGGCCTCGACGTGTACACCAAGGAGCCCTGCACGGACTCCCCGCTGTTCCAGTTCGACCAGGTCGTCTGCACCCCGCACCTCGGCGCCTCCACCGACGAGGCCCAGGAGAAGGCGGGCATCGCGGTCGCCAAGTCGGTGCGCCTCGCCCTGGCCGGTGAGCTCGTACCGGACGCGGTCAACGTCCAGGGCGGCGTCATCGCCGAGGACGTCCGCCCCGGACTGCCGCTCGCCGAGAAGCTCGGCCGGATCTTCACCGCGCTCGCGGGCGAGGTCGCGGCCCGCCTCGACGTCGAGGTGTACGGCGAGATCACCCAGCACGACGTCAAGGTGCTCGAACTCTCCGCGCTCAAGGGCGTCTTCGAGGACGTGGTCGACGAGACCGTGTCGTACGTGAACGCCCCGCTGTTCGCGCAGGAGCGCGGTGTCGAGGTCCGCCTCACCACCAGCTCCGAGTCGCCCGACCACCGCAACGTGGTCACCGTCCGCGGCACGCTCGCCAACGGCGAGGAGGTCGCGGTCTCCGGCACGCTGGCCGGTCCTAAGCACCTGCAGAAGATCGTCGCGATCGGCGACCACGACGTGGACCTGGCGCTCGCCGACCACATGGTCGTGCTGCGGTACGACGACCGCCCGGGTGTCGTCGGCGCGGTCGGCAAGATTCTCGGCGAGGCCGGGCTGAACATCGCGGGTATGCAGGTCTCGCGGGCCGATGTGGGCGGCGAGGCGCTGGTCGTCCTCACCGTCGACGACGACGTCCCGCCGTCGGTGCTGGCCGAGATCTCGGCCGAGATCGGCGCGGCCTCGGCGCGTTCGGTGAACCTCACCGACTGAGTCCCTCCCGCAACCCCCGTACCCGGCATCTAGACGTGTGTCTTACACAGACGTCTGCGTGCCGGGTACGCTGCTGTCATGGGACATCGTGAGGATCTGCTCGAAGGCGCCAAGCGCTGCCTGCTGGAGAAGGGGTACGCCCGGACGACGGCACGCGACATCGTGGCTGCCTCCGGTACGAACCTCGCCTCCATCGGCTACCACTACGGCTCCAAGGAGGCCCTGCTCAACCTCGCCTTCATCAAGGTGACGGAGGAGTGGGGTGACGTGATGACCGACAAGGCCGAAGGGGACGCCGCCGGTGAGGACGCGTCCCAGGCCCCGCTCGACCAGTTCCGCGAGACCTGGGAGCGGGTGATCGGCAGCTACGAGCAGACCCGGTCGGTCTGGCAGCTCCAGATGGAGGTCATCTCCAGGATCGACACCGACCCCGAACTGCAGAAGGCTCTGGCCGGCCCGCAGCGCGAGGGCCGGAACGGGCTCGCCGAGAACATGCTGGGCATCGACCCGGAGACCGATCCCGAGAGGGCGCGGGTGGCCGGACTGTTCTGCCAGGCACTGCTCGCCGGTGTGATGGTCCAGTGGATGATGGACCGTGATTCGGCACCGTCGGCGAAGGACCTGACAGACGGGCTGAAGGTGGTCCTGGAGGGGCGGGAGCGCTAGGGCCTCTCGTTTGGATCATGCCGGGCGGGCGCCGACGGCCGGGGCCGGGGCTGAACACCCCGCCCCGCGGTGCCGTTCAGCGCACCCGTCCCGTATCCGCTCCCGATCCGGAATCCGCTTCCGCTTCCGCTTCCGACCCGGATCCAGATCCAGATTCCGTTTCCGGTGCCGTGCTCCACCCCATGTCCCGTGCGTACCAGCCGAGCTGGAAGCGGGTGGTGGCCCCCGCGCGCTCCATCAGGCGCTTGATCCGGCGCTGTACCGTACGGGCGGACGCGCCCAGCCGCTGCGCTATCGCCTCGTCGGTGAGCCCGCCCAGCATCAGGGCGAGCAGCGCGGCATCGCCCTCTCCGCGGCCCTCGGCCAGCACCGGGCGCGACCGGGCCCAGGTCTGCTCGAAGAGCCCCACCAGCGCCATGACGATCCCCGAGGCGTGCACGATCACCGCGCGGTCGTGCAGCCGGGCGGGGTCGTCGAGCAGCGGCAGCAGGGCGATTTCGCGGTCGACGATCAGCATCTTGGTCGGCACCTCCTCGCTGATCCTGACGTCCACCCCCTCCGCGATCCCGCTGTACACCTCGTCCTGCTCCCAGTGCGCCGCCACCTCGTCGGCCACCAGCCGGGCCCGCACGCCGCGTGCCAGGGCCATTGAGTCGGCCAAGTTCTCCCGGGCCGAGACGGCCACCGACTGGCCCTTCATCAGGCAGAGCATCTCGCGGCGGGCCCCCTGCTGAAGCTGGAGGAACCGGTGCGCGACCGTCTCGCGGCCGTGCAGGACCTCCACGGCGCCGCCGTCGTCGCGTGCCCAGCGTCCCCAGCACAGCACCCCACCCCTCAGCGAAACCCCGGGCTGCCGCACTGCGTTCGGGCCGGCCCGCCTGCACCTGACATCCGATCACTCTGTCGAGTCCCTGCCAATGGCGAGTCTCCGCCACGGCACTCCATTGTCCCGGCCCGCAGGGAGCGGACAGCATCTGATCCACCACCGGACAGCAGGCTTCACGAGAGGGTTTGTCATGGGTAGACGTCACATACGTCTGGCTGCCGCCACCGCGGCAGCCGCCCTGATCACGGGTGCGCTCACCGCGCTTCCCGCCACCGCCGCCACCACGGACGACCCCGAGGTCCTGGCGGGCTCGGGCACCGCAGCACCCGCGTACGTCCGAGGTCTCGACGACCCCGGCTCCGCCAACTCCCGTTCGGCGGCCGGCCCCGCGGCCACCGCCCGCGCCCATCTGGCCCGGCACGACGACGTCTACCACGTGGCCGGTCTCGACCTCGCCGTCGACCGCACCATCTCCGCCCAGGGCCGCGACACCGTCCGGTTCGCGCAGAAGCACGACGGGGTTCCGGTGCTCGGCGCCCAGTACGACGTCCACACCAGGGGCGGCGAGGTCGAGTCGGTCTCCGGCGCCGTCTTCACCGGTCTGCGCACCGGCACCACGCCGAAGGTCACCGAGCCGGCCGCCCGCGGCCGGCTCGCCTTCGACCCGGCCGTCCGCCGCGTCCCCGGCCACCGGACCGCGGGCCACGGCCTCGTCGTCCTGCCGCAGGGCGAGGGCGTCCTCGCCTGGCACTTCACCGTCTCGGGCGCCGACGCCGCGGGCAGCCCGGTCCAGCAGGAGGTGTACGTCGACGCGCACACGGGCGGTGTGACGCTCTCGTACAACAAACTCGACAACATCGAGGGCCCCGCCCAGGGCAGCGGTACGACCTTCGGCGGCAAGAAGGTCGGCCTGAACGTCTACGAGCGCGCCGACGGCCGCTTCGAGACCCGCGACCGGGCCCGCTCGATGTGGGACGGCACGGACGGCGAGATCCTCACCTACGACGCGGAGGGCGGCCCGGTCGAGGACTACCAGGGCACCCTCCCCGCCGGTACGCCCCTGGCGGCCTCCGGCACCGCGGAGTTCGGCGCCGACGCGACCGCCTCCGGCGCCGTGGACGCGCACATGAACGCGGGCCGGGTCTTCGACTTCTACCGGGGCATGGGCCGCAACGGCATCGACGGCAACGGCGGCACGATGAAGTCCGTCGTCAACGTCACCCAGGGCGGCAAGCCGTACGGCAACGCTTTCTGGGACGGGACCAAGATGGTCTACGGCGGTATGAACGGGGTGCCGTTCTCCGTCGGACTGGACGTCGTCGGCCACGAGATGACGCACGGCATCACCGAGCACTCCGCGGGCCTGCTGTACGTCGAGCAGTCCGGCGCCCTCAACGAGGCCGCCTCCGACTACTTCGGCGAGGCCATGGAGGCGGACGCCGACGGACTCTCGATGAGCGACCCGGAGGCGGGCCTCATCGGTGAGGACCTGTGCAGCGACGGCAGTGCCCCCGCGGACTGCGCCCTGCGTGACCTCAACGACGGCCGCCGCGCCGACAAGAACTACCTCAACGTCCCGATGGCGGTGGACAACGGCGGGGTGCACCTCAACTCCACCATCGTCGGCGGAGCCATGTGGGACATGCGCAAGACGCTCAACAAGCACTTCGCCGACGAGATCGTGTACACCGCGCTCACCGAGAACTTCAACCCCTGGACGGACTTCCTCCAGGCGCGGTACGGGATCGTCGACGCGGCCCGCAGGCTCGGCGCGACCAGGGGCGACCTGCAGAAGATCGACAACGCCTTCGAGGCGCACGGCATCTACCCGGGCTGGGAGGCCATCGGGTACAAGCGCGACGGCGACACCCTCGCCAAGGGCCTCGCGCCGGCCGCCGAGGCGGTCGAGCAGTCCCGCAACATGGCGGTCGACGGCGCGTACTGGGCGACGTCGTACGTCGACCTGAAGTCGTTCTTCGACGGTACGCCGGAGTACGGGATCAAGGTCGGCAAGGTCAGGGGCGGCGACGGTCCCAAGGACTTCCAGCAGGACGGGCTGTGGTCCCTCGACCCGGTGATCCAGGGCAAGGAACTCCTGTACACCCGGGTCGGGGCCAATGGCGCCGACATCGTCTCCACCAAGGTGAACGGCAACGGCAAGAAGGTCACCGTCGTCGCGGGCGGTCCCGGTGACCAGCGCGAGGCAGACAGCGACGGCACCGCACTCACCTGGGTCGACATCCAGGGTGACGAGGCCGATGTCTACGTCAGGCAGGGCGACGGCAAGCCGGTCAACATCACGCCGGAGGCCGGGACGAGCGCGCTTCGTCCGACCATCGCCCACGGCAAGGTGTCGTTCCTCAACTACAAGGCCTCGCAGACCTATGTCGATGTCTACGACCTGGCCACCGGCACCCTCACCGAGGCCAAGGCGGGCGGCTTCTTCGACGTCCCCACGGACTACGTCCACAACGGCACGTACGGCTTCGCGGTCAGCACCAGCATCTTCCTGGGCTTCCAGGGCGTGAAGGGCTTCGACCTCGCCGACCCGGCGAACACCAGGAAGCAGTTCGACGTCAGCCTGGCGAACGGCTTCGGCGACTACGTACAGCTCGCCGTCAACGACAAGAACCTGGTCCGCACGGACTCCTTCGCCATGTCGTGGGGCGGTTACGACCACCTGCCCAAGCTGGAGATCGCACCGGTCGCCGATGTGGCCGACGACGGCCGGGCCGACTGGAAACGGGTCTCCTGCGGTGACGGCGCTCAGCTCTACCCGACCCTGGACAACAGCAGCGACCGCATCCTGTGGTCCGAGACCCGCGGCACCACGGACGTGGTGACCCGCGCCAGGGCCGCGGGCGACTGCGCCTGACGCGCAGCGCCAGGCGAGCCGGGCCGGTCCCTGTCCGAGGGCCCGGCCCGGCTACCCTGTTGCCGGTGAAGTACGACCGGCAACAGGGGCTACGGGAGCAGCAGTTGATGCATGAGGTGGGGTGCTGCGAGGTGGCGCGGACGGCCGCTGGGCCCGTGCGGCTCACGCGCCCGGTGAGCGGGGCCGCTCTGTGAGCGTCCGGGCCGGGGAGACGTTCGACGTCGTGCGGGCCGTCACCGACATCGAGGCGCTGCTCGCCGCTCCGCTGCCGGCCACCGGGCCGACGGTGGCCGAGGGGGACCCGGACACGGGGGAGTGGACGGTGACCGCGGGCGAGGGCTTCCGGATCGTCCCGCTCTGGGAGGGCGGTTCCCTCGACGGGACGCACGGCACCGAGTGGGACGACGCGGACGAGGCGGCCGAGGCGCAACTGGCCCTGCTCGTAGCGGAGCTGGAGAGCCGCTGGGGCGCCCACCAGCAGGTGGCGGTCCATGTGGCACTCCTCCTGCAGCAGGACGGGGAGCCGGTGCCCGCGCTGTTCCAGGCGCTGCTCGACGAGGACTGCCACGGCGACCTGGCGGTGTGGGGGCCGGTGTCCGGCGAGGGGCGCTGGGCCGGGGTGAGTGTCGGGCACAGTGACGGGGACGCGCCGCTGGTCATGGCCGCCGTCGTCAGTGACCGGCCGATCGTCGCGCCCGACCCGCCGTCTTGGCTGTAGCGCCTCGGCCGGACGAAGGCCGGCGCTGATCCTCACCGTCAACACCTGGAACCGCATCCCCTGTCCACCGCCAAGGTGCCCGGCACGGACGAAGGGCAGTAGGGGGCGCTCAGAGCCGGGACGCCTTCAGCGCCATGTGCAGCAGCAGCCGGTCCTCCCCGTCGTTCAGGTCCAGGCCGGTGAGCTGATGGACCCGGGAGAGACGGTAGTAGAGCGTCTGGCGGTGGATGCCCAGCTCACCGGCGGTCCGGGACGCCTGGCCCGCGCAGTCGAGGAACACCTCGGCGGTGTGGGCCAGATCCCGGTGCGCCGGGGTGAGCAGCGGGCGGACGGTGTGGTCGGGCGGCGTGTCCGGGGCGAGCGCGGTCAGCAGGCGGTACGGGCCGATGGCCGACCACTGGGCGACCGGGCCGAACCGGGACTCCGCCGCTGCCGCCCGGTTCGCGGCGGATGCCTCGTGCCAGGCGTCGGCCAGCTCCGCCAGGCCCCGGCGCGGCACCGCGATCCCCGCGGTGGCGGCGGCCCCCGCCGTGGCGCGCAGCCGGTCGGCGGCGGTGAGCGCCGGGTCCAGGACCTCGGGGGAGCGGAGCCGGACCAGTGCGGCCAGGGCGGGAGTGCCCGCCCCTGCCGCGGACGGGGCGCCGGACAGGGCCGCCGCCGACGGCACCGTGCGCACCGAGGGCGGATCGTCCGGCCACGGGGTCACGCACACCACGGTGTGCAGCCCCTCCGCGTCCGGGCCGAGCGCCTCGCTGAGCGCGGCCACCGCCATGTCGCGCTGCCAGCCGCGCCCCGCCGTGAGGACCGCGCCGAACTCCCGGGACAGGTCCGTGCCCGCCCGCGCCTCGTCGGAGAGCAGCGCCCCGATCCGGGCCGCCACCTCCATCGCCGCGTCCAGCTGCTGGTCAGTCGGCCGGGGGTCGGCGTCCAGCAGCCATACGTAACCGAGCACCACACCCCGATGGCGTACCGGGAGACAGATCCGGTCCCGGTTGACGCCGGCCTCCGGGGCGGCCGGGATGCGGACGGGGCCGGTGGCGCGGGTGATGCCGAAGTTCTCGAACCAGGCGCGGACCGCGGGGGTCGAGCGGCGGGTCAGGATCGAGCGGGTGCGGACCGGGTCCATCGCCGAGTCGTCGTCGCTGTCGTGGGCGCCGAAGGCGACCAGGCCGAAGTCCCGGTTCTCCAGCGTCGCGGGAGCGCCGAGCAGCCCGGAGATCTCGTCGACCAGCTCCTGGTAATCGCCCTTCACCCAGCCATTCTCGCACCCCTTCAGACATATGTCTGAGATCCAGGGCACGGATGCGTGACAGCTGTCGATGGCCCAGGATCGGAGAGATCCTTAGATTTCACGGTGGTTCTCCGTGCTGTACCGCTTCTGTTCCGCAGGCTTCATGTGCGGCGGTACGGCCTTCGTTCGTACTTTCCGTGGAGGTGCCCCGTGCTGGGTCCCGTGATTCTCGCCGCGTCCCGCAGCGACAAGATGCGCCGCTTCATCTCGGCAGCCCCGGGCACCAAGCAGGTCGTCAGCCGGTTCATCGCCGGTGAGACGGTCGAGCAGGTCGTCCCGATCATCGAGGACGCCGCCGACCACGGCCTCGAAGTCACCATGGACGTGGTCGGTGAGGACATCACCACCCCCGAGCAGGCCGCCGCCGCCCGCGACGCCTACCTGGAGCTCATCGGCCGCCTGAAGGACCTCGGTCTGGGCACGAAGGCCGAGATGTCCGTCAAGCTCTCCATGTTCGGCCAGTCGCTGGAGGGCGGCCACGAGCTGGCCCTCGCCAATGTCCGCCCGGTCGTCGAGGCCGCCGCCGGGATCGGCACCACGGTTACCCTGGACGCAGAGGACCACACCACCCTCGACTCGATGTTCGCCATCCACGAGGAGCTGCGGAAGGACTTCCCGCAGACCGGATGCGTCATCCAGGCCTACCTCTTCCGCACCGAGGAGGACGCCCGCCGCCTCGCCGCCGCGGGCAGCCGCGTCCGCATCGTGAAGGGCGCCTACAAGGAGCCCGCCTCCGTCGCGTTCCAGGACAAGGCCGAGACCGACAAGGCGTACGTCCGCATCCTGCGGACGCTGATGGACGGCGAGGGCTACCCGATGATCGGGTCCCACGACCCGCGTCTGATAGCCATCGCCCAGGAGCTGGGCCGCAAGGCGGGCCGCAAGCTCGACGAGTACGAGTTCCAGATGCTGTACGGCATCCGCAGCGACGAGCACATCCGGCTCGCGGCCGAGGGCCACCGGATGCGCGTCTACACCGCCTACGGCACCGACTGGTACGGCTACTTCATGCGCCGCCTCGCGGAGAAGCCGGCCAACCTGCTGTTCTTCGGCCGCTCCATCCTCACCAAGGGCTGAGCCCCTTCCCTCCCCCTTCTACCTAAGGAGCAACGGAACCCATGGACGCTGTGACCCAGGTCCCCGCGCCGGTCAACGAGCCGGTCCACTCCTACGCCCCGGGCTCCCCGGAGCGCGCCCGCCTGGAGGCGAAGCTCAAGGAGCTCAGCCAGAACCCGATCGACCTGCCGATGACCATCGGCGGCGAGAAGCGGATGGGCGGCGGCGAGCGCTTCGACGTCGTGCAGCCGCACAACCACAAGGCCGTCATCGGCACCTTCGCGGGCGCCACCGAGCAGGACGCGAAGGACGCGGTCGACGCCGCCCTCGCCGCCGCTCCGGCCTGGCGCGCGATGTCCTTCGACGACCGCGCCGCCATCATCCTGCGCGCCGCCGAGCTGCTCTCCGGCCCCTGGCGCGAGACGCTGGCCGCCTCCACGATGCTCGGCCAGGGCAAGACCGCCCAGCAGGCCGAGATCGACTGCCCCTGTGAGCTCGTCGACTTCTGGCGCTTCAACGTGCACTACGCACGCCAGATCCTGGCCGAGCAGCCCCCGGCCAACTCCCCGGGCGTGTGGAACCGCATGGACCACCGCCCGCTGGAGGGCTTCGTCTACGCGATCACGCCGTTCAACTTCTCGGCCATCGCGGGCAACCTGCCCACGGCCCCCGCCCTCATGGGCAACGTCGTGGTGTGGAAGCCGTCCCCGACGCAGACCCACGCCGCCGTGCTGCTGATGCAGCTCCTGGAGGAGGCCGGTCTCCCCAAGGGCGTCATCAACCTGGTGACGGGCGACGGCATCGCCGTCTCCGAGGTGGCCCTGAACCACCGCGACCTGGCCGGTATCCACTTCACCGGCTCGACCCCCACCTTCCAGCACCTGTGGAAGACGGTCGGCAACAACATCGCCAACTACCGCACCTACCCGCGGCTCGTCGGTGAGACCGGCGGCAAGGACTTCGTCGTCGCGCACCCGTCGGCCGACCAGGCGATCCTGAAGACCGCGCTGACCCGCGGCTCCTTCGAGTACCAGGGCCAGAAGTGCTCCGCGTCCTCGCGGGCGTACGTCCCGGCCTCCATCTGGAACTCCGGTTTCAAGGAGAAGTTCGCGGCCGAGATCGACTCCATCACCATGGGTGACGTCACGGACCTGTCGCACTTCATGGGCGCCGTCATCGACGACCGCTCGTTCGCGAAGAACAAGGCCGCCATCGACCGCGCCGCCGCCGACCCGGCGTGCACGATCATCGCGGGCGGCACGTACGACGACTCGGTGGGCTACTTCGTCCGCCCGACCGTCATCGAGTGCAGCGACCCCGAGAACGAGGTCTTCACGACCGAGTACTTCGGCCCGATCCTCGCCGTGCACGTCTACGAGGACGAGAAGTACGACGCGATGCTGGAGCAGATGGAGTCGGTCTCCGACTACGCCCTGACCGGTTCCGTCATCGCGGGCGACCGCGCCGCGGCCGCGTCCACGATGGAGAAGCTGCGGTACGCCGCGGGCAACTTCTACATCAACGACAAGTCGACCGGTGCCGTCGTCGGCCAGCAGCCCTTCGGTGGCGGCCGTGCCTCGGGTACGAACGACAAGGCGGGCGCCCCGCAGAACCTCCAGCGCTGGACCCTGACCCGGGCCATCAAGGAGACGCTGGTCCCGCCGACCGACTACACCTACCCCCACCAGGGCTGACGCCCCCCGGGGCGCCGCTTTCCCGACGCCCCGCCACGAGTCCCGCCTCCCGCCCGGTTCCCCTGCCGGCCGGGAGGCGGTTTCCATTTCCCCGCTGCCGGTTCAGCGGTCGCAGGAGGTGCGGCCCGGCGACCAGCGGCAGGCGACCGCGGCGAAGCCGCCGTCGGGGAGCACGTCCACGGACAGCGTGCCGCCGCCCCGCAC
>NZ_JAFMPZ010000171.1 GCF_017353455.1 Streptomyces laculatispora | reverse complement strand
CCGATGTCGCCGCTGCGGTGGACGGTGAAGTCGACCCGGCAGTTGGCCGACGATCTGACCCGGCAGGACCACCGGGTCTCGACGGACACGGTCGCCGTCCTGCTGCGCGAGAAGGGCTTCAGTCTGCAGGGCAACTCCAAGACCGTTGAAGGTGCACAACATCCCGACAGGGATGCATAGTTCCGCTATATCAACGAGCAGGCCAAGGAGTTCCAGGCCGCGGGAGACCCGGTGGTGAGCGTCGACACGAAAAAGAAGGAGCTGGTCGGGAACTACAAGAACGCCGGACGTGATTGGCATCGCGAGGGCGTTCCGGTCCAGGTCCGCTCTCGCGACTTCCCCGACGCCGATCTCGGCAAGGCGATCCCGTACGGAATCTATGACCTGACGGCGGAGTCTGGCTGGGTCAGCGTCGGTACTGACCACGACACCGCCGCCTTGACCGTCGCCTCGATCCGCCGCTGGTGGCATGCGGCCGGCCGCATTGCGTACCCCGCCTCCCGGCGCCTTCTGATCACCGCGGATGCGGGCGGGTCCAACGGATACCGCACCCGCGCCTGGAAGTTCGAGCTGGCTGCCCTGGCCGTCGAGATAGGCCTGGAGATCACCGTATGTCACTTTCCTCCAGGCACTTCAAAATGGAACAAGGTCGAACACCGGCTGTTCTCCCACATCACGATGAACTGGCGTGGCAGGCCCTTGACCAGCCACGAGGTCATCGTTCAGAGCATCGCCGCGACCACCACCCGCACCGGTCTCACCGTCCACGCCGAACTCGACACCGGCACCTATCCCACCGGTGTGAAGGTCAGCGACGCCGAGCTGAACGCGGTGCCGGTCACCGGACATGCCTTCCACGGCGAATGGAACTACACCGTGCACCCCCACCCCGCCAGCCCGGCAGGCCCCACCAGGCCGACGCCCGGGCCGGCGGCGGTCTTCGACCGCGGTGCCCTGTCGCATCCCGTGCTGACCGGCATGACCTGCGCCGCACTGACCGAGCTGACCGAGACCTTGACCCCTGGCTGGCAGGCGCTGCAGAAACAGGACCCGGCCACCCGACGCGACGGCGGCACCCGGCGCCGGGCCCCGGGCGGCGGCCGCAAAGTCAAACTCGACCTGGCCGAACGGGTCCTGGCCACCGTGTTGCAACAAAACCTCGCTCTGCCGCCTACCGTGCTGGCCCACCTCTTCGCCGTCAGCAAGGACACCATCCGCCACACCACCAGCGAGATCCGACGACTGATGGACCAGCACGCGCACACACCCCAGCCCCCAGCAGCACACCTCAGCACCCTGGCAGGGCTCCTCGTCCACGCCACCACACACAGCGCGACCCTCACGACAGAGACCAAACCAACGTGTTGATTTTTTACGGGCCCTAAGCTTGGCGTTTATGCAGCTCTGCTGCTTGCGATGGCTTCCGCGAGGTTCGGTTTGACCTGTTTCCCGACGGGGTGCTCGCGTGCGCGGTGCTTGTTCTTCATCCCGATTGGCCGGCCGGGGCCCGCGGTGCTGGATTTCGGTGCGCCGGCCGGCTGAGGTGCTTTCCCGTGGAGGCGGCGAAATCGTCGACGGACACGCGCGGGTGTGAGGCGCCCTTGGCGGGCGGGCCGTTCCCAGGGATTGCGGAGGTCTTCTGCGAGGGGCCGGGCAAGGCGGAGCTGAGTGTGAGCTGCGATGACGAGCCAGGTCCAGCGGTCGGCGGCGGCCGGCTCACGGAGTTTGGGAGCGGTCCACCCCAACGTCTGCTTGAGCATTCTGAAGGTGTGCTCGAGGTCGAATCTGCGCAGGAATGACCGCCAGAGCCGGTCCACGTCGTCGGCCGTGGCGGCGGTGCCCGACCACCACAGCCAGACCGGTCTGGGGCTGCGGTCTCCACGGAGGTGGTCGACCTGAAGACGGACGACGGTGCCTTCGATGACCGGCAGCTCTCCTTCGGGGTGGTCGGCCCAGGCCGAGCGCCGAACCAGTAGCGGGTGCAGGCGATCCCAGGCACTGGCAACGGCCTTCCCATAGTGGGTGGTGTCGGACACCGTGGTGACCGACGGGGTCGGCTGAGTGGCCGCGGCCTCGAACGCGAACTCCGGCCCGCGCTTGTGCTTGCGCCCGCGCTTGCCCGGTGGCTGCGGCGGGGGCGGGAAGTACAGGACGCGGTCCGAACGCATCCGGCCCAGCAGCTCCACGGGCAGGTCCGTGAGAAGGAAAGCCAGACGGGTCACGTCATAGCCGGCATCGAGGACTACCAGGACAGGCGGGTCACCGATCTGCCACTGGCCTGTCACATACAGCCGCCGCACGCTTGCGGCCGCCGCCCTCCCGGCGCACCCGTCCCAACGGGGCTTCGCCCGACTCCAGTTCAGCCACCCCACGCGACACGGTGCCCTCACGGACGTCAGCGGCCCGGGCCACCAGCCGGATCCCGCCATGGCCCAGCGAGCGAGCCTCCGCTCCTATGGCCAGCCGACGCTGACGCTCGTCCAGGTGCGGGAACAGCGCCTGAAACTTCGCGGCCAACGCCTCCTCGATCTCCTCCGAACTCCCCATACCACATCAACGAGGCTCAAGGCGGGAAGCAACGACTTGATTCTCCGCAGGCCCTTAGCTACCCGGCCTTGGGTCAAGGCCCGTGCGGCGAGGTTCCGGCTCTTGTGCTCAGGGTGCAGCAGACAGCCGGCGGCCCCGGTGATCTGGTTCCAGTTGGTGAAGCGGTGACGCATTTCGGTGCGGTAGCCGGTGGCGGTCATCAGGTGCGACGGGGCGGAAGCGAGGTGAGATGTCACTGGAGGCGGAGAGGAACCGCTGGGCTCCACCCACGCTGCGGAACCCCAGACTCCACGAGCAGTCCTCCCCGGCCGTTCCACTACCCGATGATCTTCCCACAGGCAGACGCTCAGCCAAGTTGACGGTGCCCCGCCCGGGGCAAGCGGTGGCGTGTGCGCCGCGTATGCTCAGGGCTTGTCCAGTGGCGGAGGGCGCCTGCGCGATGTTTGACCACATCAGGTAGCAGGCGAGAAGGGCGAATTCCCATGGCTGAACAGCCCGCTGTGAGCGTCGGCGGCGTCACGTACCGGGTGACTCCCGAGTATTTGGCCAACGCCTCCAGCAACACGGCCCGCACGGCGACCGAGATCGCGGGGCAACTCGCGGAGCTCAAGACGTACGTGACGAGCCTGGAGGCGAGCTGGCAGGGCATCGCCCACACCCAGTTCCAGACCCTCATGGCCGAGTACGACGTCTACGCGCGGATGCTCCACGACGCGCTGGAGGGCATCTCCAAGGGCCTCCAGGGCAACTACGTGAACTACAAGGAATCCGAGCAGCAGAACCTCAACAACCTCGCCGCGCTCGGCCAGGACGTGCCGAAGATCCCGTCGGGGACCAACTTCAACTGATCCGCCGCCCCGGCCGGTTCGCGCACACCGCCCCCGGCGGTCCGCGCGCGGCCACCGGGCCGGGCGCATCCGAGGAGGAGCCATGGCCGATATCGACGGCACACCGATCTACGTCGGTGAGGGACTAGCCGCCGCGGGCGGCACGCTCAACGCCAGGGCCGGGGAGATCTCCGGTGAACTCCAGGCGCTCAAGTCGCAGCTCGCGCCGCTCGCCGACGCCTGGCGCGAGAGCCAGGCCGCGACGTACTACCAGGATCTCCAGAACGAGTGGGACCTGGCCGCCGACGGCCTCTTCGGGCCCGACGGCGTGCTCGGCCGCATCGCGCAGGCGATGCATGTGAACTGGAACAACTACAGTGACGCCGAGTGGTCGAACATGTCGACCTGGCGGCACTGAACCCACCGCGGCCCACGGGCCGGTGGCCTCGTACGCCCACACCGAAGCGGCCTCGTACGCCCCACACCGAAGGAAACGTCCGTGCCCGATGAACGCTGCCGGGTCACCGTGGTCGGCGAGCGCAGGCGAGTCGACCTCGCGCTTCCCGCGCAGGCCCCCATCGCCGAGTACACCCCCCGGCTCGCCACCCTGTGCGGCCAGCCCGAGCCCGAGGACCTGGCTCCGGTCTGGTCGCTCGCCGAGTCGGGCGGCGTGCCCCTCGCCCCCGGCGTCTCGCTGGCGGCGGCGGGCATCCTCGACGGCGCCGTGCTCTACCTGCGCGACCAGCGCGCCTCCGAACGCGAGGAGTTGAGCGTCACTGACCTCGACGAGCAGGTCGGGGAGGCGCGGGGGGACAGCTCGCTGTGGAGCGCCCGCCGCCGCGCCCAGAGCGTCGTGCTCGCCGGGCTGTTCGTCATGATCGCCTCGGCGGTGTGGCTCGGCGCGTTCCGGCTCTCCGGCGCCTCCGCCGCCCTCGTCGCGGTCGCGGCACTGGGCAGCGCGCTCCTCGCCTGGTACGCCACCCGCAAGAACTGGCCGCTGCCGCTCGCCGTGCGGCGGCTCATCGCGCTCGCCGCCTGCCCGTTGATGGCCTGCGCGGGGCTCGCCGCCCCGGTGCACGGGCCCGTCGCGACACCCGTGCTCGTCGCGGGTACGGCCGTGATCGGCGCGCTCGCCGGGCTCCTCGCGCTGCCCTCGGCCGCCACCGTGCTGCTCCAGCTGTTCACGCTCGTCGCCGCGGCGTTCGTGGTCCCGCTGACCGTCCTGCACGCCGGTCTCGCCGGTTCCGCAGCCGTGGTCGCGACGGTGCTGTTCCTGCTCGCCGGGCTCCTGCCCAGGGTCACCAGCCAGATCGCGGTGCTCGTTCCCTCGGGGCGGGACACCGGCGCCGCCGTGATCGACTCCACCGACGTCGAGGACATCGTCCGCCGCGGCAACCGGCTGCTGACCACGCTCAGCAGCGTCTTTGCCGCCGGTCTGGCCGCCGCGCTGCTCGTCCTCGCCGCACACGACGACGTCTACGGCCTCGCGCTCGCCGCTTGCGTGAGCCTCGGCCTGCTTCTCCACGCCGGGACCGTCCGGGTGCTCAGCGCCGTCACCCCCCAGCTCGCGGCGGGTGTCGTGGGACTGCTGGCGCTCGCCGTGCGCGTCCCCGAGTACGCCCTCGACTCGCGGACGGCCGGGCCGCTGGCCGCCTTCCTCGCTGGGCTCGTCCTGCTCACCTGTGGTCTCTTCCTCGCCTTCGGCGCGGCCCTGCGCCCCGTCGAGCAGGAGCGCCCGAGCTGGCCGGGCGGACTCGCGACCTTCCTCGCGGTCGTCTGCGTGCCGCTCGCCGCCGGGGTCTTCGGCCTCTTCGACAAGCTGGCCAACCTCGGGAGCAGCTTGTGACGGGCCGTCAGGGGCACAGCTTTCCCGTACCTTCCCCGTCCGGCGGCCACCGGACGGGGGCCCGGCGGAGGCAGGCGCGGTGAGGCTCGCCGCGGAGCGCGTGGCGCCCGGGAGCTGGGGCGGTCACCGCACGATCGGGGCGGCGGTACGGGCGGCGAAGCCCGGTGCCGTCATCACCGTCCAGGCCGGTACCTACACCGAGAGCCTGGTGCTCGACAAGGACGTCAGCCTCGTCGCCAAGGGCACCGTGCGGCTCGTCGCCGCCCGGGGGCCCGCCCTCACCGTGCACGCGGGCCGCGCCGAGGTGCGGGGCTTCGCCCTCGAATCCGACACCCCCCGGGACCCCGTCGTCCTGCTGCGCGGCGGCGAGCCGGTGCTGCGCGACTGCGAGATCACCGGCGGGCGCGTCGAGATCGCCGGGACGACGACCGCCCGGCTCGGCGGCTGCACCGTGCGGCGTGCCGGGGCGGCGGCGGTCCGCCTGACCGGCACCGGCCACGCAGTCCTGGAGGACGTGACGCTCGCCGGGTGCACCGGTGAGGGCCTGCGCGTGGAGGACGAGGCACGTGCCGAGGTCTCCGACTCCCTGATCGACGGCGTCACCGGGCACGGTGTCCTGGTGAGCGGCGGGGCGCACGTACGCCTGAGTCGCTGCGAGGTGCGCGCCAGCGGCGGGTCGGCCGTCCTCGTCGGCGGCCACGCCACCGCGAGCCTCGACGAGTGCCGCCTCCACGGGGCGGGCGGACAGGGCCTGTGGATGCGCGACACGGCGGGCCGTCGCGCCCCCGCGGCCGAGGGCGCCGCGCACGAGGCCGGGGACCCGGGCCACGGGGTGCGGCTGCGGGACTGCGAGATCTTCCACACCGCCGGTGCCGGCGTTCTCGCGGAGGACGACAGCGCGGTCCGCCTCCACGGCTGCCACGTGCACCACACCGAGGGCGCCGCCGTGTTCGTCACGGGCAAGGCCAGTGGCGAACTCATCTCCGTACGGGCCGTCGACTGCGCCGACAGCGCCCTCGTCGTGAGCGCCGCGGGGCAGGTCACCGGGCGGGACTGCACCTTCGCCCGTACCGGCGCCAACGGCGTCTACGCGGTGGGCGAGCCGGACCTCACGCTGACCGACTGCACCGTGCGCGACACCGCCTACACGGCCGTCCACCTGGGCGGCTCGGCACGTCTGAGCGCCGGCGGCTGCACCGTCACCGGCACCCCCGAGTACGGTCTGCGGGTCACCGCGCGCGCCGAACTCCTCGCGACGGGCTGCGCGGTGAGCGGCGCCGAACTCGCCGGGGTGGTGGTCGAGGACGGCGACGCCGCCCTGCGCGACTGCCGCGTCTCCGGCGGCCGGGACGGTGTCCGGCTGCGCACCAGCCACCGCCCGCTGCTCGCGCGGTGCGCGATCGAGGGCAGCGCCGAGACGGGCGTCAGGATCGGCCCGGGGACCGGTGCCCGGCTGGAGAACGTGACCGTCACCGGCAGCGGCGGCGCGGGCCTGCTCCTCGAAGAGGACAGCACGGCCGTGATCGAGGACGGCACCGTGGGCGCCTCCGGCGGCAGCGGCGTCGTCGTCCGCGCCGGTGCCAGGCCCGAGGTGCGCGGCCTCACCGTCGAGGGGGCGGCGAAGAACGCGCTCTACGTCGACGAGGGCGGCGCGGGCCGCTACGAGGACTGCCGGCTCACCGGCAGCCGCTTCCCCGCCGTCTACGCCGCCGCCCGCTCCCGTGTCCTGCTGCGCCGCTGCGCCGTCACCGGCACCGAGACCGACCTGCTGCGCGCCGAGGACGCCGAGGTGCGCGCCGAGGACTGCCACGTCGAGGACGTCGCGGAGCCGCTGCTGCCCTCGCTCGCGCCGCCGGGCGAGGCGCGCGCCGTCCTGACGGCCGTGCCCGCGCACCGCGCCCCCGCGAGGACCGGGCCGGGCGACCCCGAGGAGGGCGCTCGCGGCCCCGAGGAGGCCGCGGCCAGACTCGCCGGACTCCACGCCGAACTCGACCGCCTGGTCGGGCTCGACGGCGTCAAGCGCGAAGTGCTGACGCTGACCAGGCTCATGCAGATGGTCAAGGTGCGCCAGGAAGCCGGGCTCGCCCCGCCGCCGCTCAGCCGCCACCTCGTCTTCGCGGGGAACGCCGGTACCGGCAAGACCACCGTCGCCCGGCTCTACGGCGGCTTCCTCGCCGCCCTCGGCCTGCTCAGCCGCGGTCACCTCGTGGAGACCGACCGCGGCTGAGCAGGCCGA
>NZ_JAFMPZ010000170.1 GCF_017353455.1 Streptomyces laculatispora | reverse complement strand
CTTGTCTCGCGGGCTCCGGGATCGGCGGCGGGCACATCCGGGAGAGCCCGGACAGCTGCGCCGAGATGATCTCCAGCATGCCGAGCGCACCGGCCGGCTTGGTCATCCGCTTCTGGCGCTCCCACGCCTCGCCGAGCGCCTTGGCGTCCAGCGGCCGGATGTTGGAGATGGTCTCCTGGAGCAGGTCGTGCGGCTCCTCGCCGGGCAGGGCGCGGCGGCCGTACGTCTCCTCGTGCACGACCCACGACAGCGGGCGGCGCTTGGACCAGCCCGCCTGCATCAGCTCGGGCTCCTCCGGGAACTCGTCCACGTAGCCGACGCAGAGGTACGCGACGACTTCGAGGTGCTCGGGCAGGCCGAGGGAACGGACCATCTCGCGCTCGTCGAAGAAGCTGACCCAGCCGACGCCGAGCCCCTCGGCGCGGGCGGCGAGCCACAGGTTCTCGACGGCGAGCGCCGAGGAGTACGGGGCCATCTGCGGCTGGGTGTGCCGGCCCAGGGTGTGGCGGCCGCCGCGGGTCGGGTCGGCGGTGACGACGATGTTGACCGGGGTGTCGAGGATCGCCTCGATCTTCAGTTCCTTGAACTGCTTGGCCCGTGCCTTGGGGAGCGACTTGGCGTACGCGTCACGCTGGCGCTGCGCCAGTTCGTGCATGGAACGGCGGGTCTCCGCGGAACGGATGACGACGAAGTCCCAGGGCTGCGAGTGCCCGACGCTGGGCGCGGTGTGCGCCGCTTCCAGGACGCGCAGCAGGACCTCGTGCGGGATCGGGTCGCCGCGGAAGCCGTTGCGGATGTCGCGGCGTTCCCGCATGACCCGCAGTACGGCCTCGCGCTCGGCGTCGTCGTAGCCGGGGGCCGGCGGCGAGGTGACGAGCACCTCTTCGGCCTCCGCGGCCTCGGCCTCCGGAACTTCAGCCGCTTCAGGCGCTTCAGGCGCTTCGGGGGCGTCCGCGGCCGGGGCGCCGTTCACGGGCTCCGCCACGGTCTGCGACCGGACGGGCTCCGGCTGCACGGGCTCCGGGGCGTTCTGCGGCACGGCCGGTTCAGCCGGTCCGGTGGCCTGTTCGGCCTGTTCGGCCTGTTCGGCCTTCGGCACCTGTGCCGGGGCGGTTTCGGTGCTGTCCGTCAGATCCGGGGTCTCGATGACCTCGGGGCCCGTCTCGGCCTCCGGCTCCGGCGCTGTCTCCCGCTCGGCTGCGGGTTCCGGGATGACCGCCTCAGTGATCTCTGCCGTCTCGGCGACCTCCGCCGCCTCGACCGCCACGGGCTCCATGGCGATCGCCTGGGGCTCGGGCGCGGTCTCCACGACCGTCTCGGGCTCCACCGGCTGCTCGACGACGGGCGTCGGGGCCAGGTGCGGGGCGGTCGGCAGCGAACCCTGCACCGGCACGAACCGGCCCAGGGAGGCGCCGTCCGGCACGGGCTCCACCGGCGGCGCTTCGGCCGGTGCCACGTCGGCCGGAGCCGCATCGACGGGTGCTGCCTCGACCGGCGCCGCTTCAGCAGGCGCCGACTCGACGACAACCTCGACCGGTGCCGCTGCCGTCTCCGACGGGGCGTCCACCGCAGGCTCCGCCACGATCTCGGCCACCACCGGTACGGGGGCGGGCTCCTCGGCCACGACCGCTGCGGGCTCGACGGGCTGCACGACCGCTGCGGGCTCCGCAGGCTCTGCGGGCTGCACCGTCGGCACGGGCTCGGCGGCTGCCGTCTCCGGAACGACCGTTTCTGCCGACGGCGCCCCCGCCGTCGCCGGTTCCGCTTCCACCACGGCCGGCGCGGCGGCCTGCTGCGGCGCCTGGGCCGCCCACTGGTTCCCGCCCTGCGGCGGGATCTCGCCGAGCTGCGGGCCCGGCAGCGCGGCCGATTCCTCGGCCGTCATCTCGAAGTACTCGGGTTCGGCGGTGACCGGTCCCGCGTGCCGTGCGGGCGAGGGTGCCGGTGCGGGCGCCTGGGCCTGCGGCGCGCCCGCCGGGCCCCGGTCGGCGAGCGAGCGGACCACGCCGCCCGACGTACCGCCGTAGGCCGCGCCCGGCTCGGGCGAGGCCGGGCCGCGGTGCAGCGGCCGGCGCACGGGCGCCTGGGCCTGCGCCACCGGCACCTGGGCCTGCGCCGCCACGGGGACGGGCGACGGGATGCGCACGCCGCGGAGGTCCACGGCACCCGAGTCGCGGCCGCCGGACTCATGGGTCCCCTGGCCGGTCTGCGGCAGCGGCTCGGCGGGCGCCTGCATGGCGTACGCCGGAACCTGGACCGGGGCCTGGAACTGCTGCTCCTGGAGTTGCACCGGGCCCTGGGGCTGTACCGGGCCCTGAGCCTGCGCCGGGTTGTCGCCCGGCAGCCGGGACCGGTGCTGCGCGACGGGCGGGGGCTGATACGCGCCCTGCTCGGGCAGGGGGGCCTGCGCGGCCACGCCGTCCGGGAACTGGCCGGGCACCGGGGCGGCCTGAGGCTCGCTCCACGCGCCCTGGGGGCTCGGCATCAGCAGAAGGTCGTCGTCCTCGGACGCGTGCTCGGAGGGATCGAGGAAGGTGTAGGCATCCGGGGCGGGGACGCCCGGCTGCTCCACCATGCCTGCGTTCTCCGGCAGTCCCTCGCCCGGGATCTGGCCGGTGTCACTCATGCGTACCCCTCGCCCATCGTCAGTGCTCCTTCGGCCCTTCGCCCGGAACGCCCGAACACGGCACACAGGCGCTCGTCCAATGGAACGAGCGGGCGCGCCGCGCGGCACGAATCGGTCGCGGACATACTGCATTCTCGCGGTCGTTCGCCGCCGCGGCAGCTCATTTCGCCACGGCTCGCTGTGGACTGCGCCACGTTGCGCGTCCCCCGGTTCTGCCGTACCACAACGAGGGCCAAAACGGTCCCCTTTTCCGGACATTGACGAACGAAGCGACGATGATCCGGGCGCGGTGCAACGATCGGCCAGCCTACCTCCCGCCGTGTGCCGACAGGGTCAGGGGGCGAGGTCCGACCGCAGTGCGGACAGCAGGAAGACGACCGAGCGTTCGCGCTCCGACCATGCGGACGTGTCGAGTTCGACGGACTGCAGGAGCGAGCAGGCGGCCGTGTATCCGTTCTCGGCGAGGGCGGCGCCCAGCGCCTCGGCCTCGTCCCGGGTCGAGGCATGGGTCACGATCCGCTCGGGCCTGCGGTCGGCGACGGCGGTGACGACGGGGACCCCGCCGCCGCCGATCCGTACGACATCGGGCTCGGGAAGTCGTTCCAGCACGTGCGGGGCGCGGCCCTGGACCACCTGGAGCTGGACCCCGAAGGCCCGTGCCGCCGTCGCGGTGCGGGCGCAGGCGTCCGGGTCGCTGTCCACGGCCAGGACCGCCGCGCCGAACCGGGCCGCCTCCACGGCCAGGGCGCCGCTGCCGGAGCCGATGTCCCAGACCAGGTCGCCGGTCCGGGGCCCGAGGTGGGCGAGTTGCGCGGCGCGCAGCCCCGGGGACTCGCCCTCGCCGCTCTCCCCCGCGGAGTTCCGGCCGTCGCCCCGGTAGGCACCGGCGGGCAGCGCCCAGCCCCGTACGCCCTGGGGGTAGGCGGGGTGGCGGCCCGCGATCCACGTTCCCTCGGCCCGCTGTTCGGGGCCGCCGCCGATGACGATGACGACGTTGGGGTCGCGCCAGACGTGGTCGGCGGCCTTCTCGGAGGTGACGACGGTGACCTGTTCGCGGGCGGTGCCGAGTTCCTCGCAGATGACGAACGTGCGGTGGACGCCTTCGAGCAGCAGAGCGAGTTCGGCAGGTCCGGCGCCGGGCGAGGTGAGGACGGCGACCTTGTGGTGGGCGCGGCAGACGTTCACCGCGCGGCGCAGGGTGCGGGGGTGGGCGACGACGGTCTGGGCGTCCTCCCACGGCATGCCGGCGCGGGCGAAGGCGGTGGCGACGGCGGAGACGGCGGGCACCACTTCGACTTCGAGGCCGTGTTCGCGGGCGCGCAGACTGCGCACGACTCCGAAGAATCCCGGGTCGCCGTCGGCGAGGACCACGGCGCTGCCGCGGTGGCCGGCGATCCGCCGGGCGGCCAGGTCGATCGATCCGAGCCGGATCCGTTCCGCGCCCTGCGGTACTTCGGGCAGTGCGAGGTGGTGGGCGGCTCCGGCGACGAGCGTGGCGGCCGAGAGCGCGGCGGTGGCAGCTCTGGTCAGTGGTGAGCCGTCCCAGCCGATCACTGTGACCCGGTCGGCCATCTGTTGTCAGTCTCCTGGAGTTGGTGCAGGCGGGGCCGGTCGCCCCCGGGGCGGTCACGGCGGGATCACCCGGTCCGTGCCGGTAGGGCGCCGAGCCGGGGAAGGGTCAGTTCCAGTCGTTGTACGTACCGTATCCACCGGCGTCGGCGAGCTGCTCGGCGACTCCCTCGAGGTCCTCGGGGAGCAGGCCCCAGACGATCAGATCGGTTCTGATGTCGGCCCATCCTCCGTCCTCGGTCTGTGAGCGGGCTATGCGGGCGTTGCGCAGGATTCCCTCGCTGATGCAGCCGAGCTTCTGGGCGACCTGCTGGGAGGCGGTGTTGTCGGCGGCGGTGCGCAGCTCGATCCGCTCGAAGCCCTGGTCGCGGAAGAGCCACTGGGCGAGGGCCAGCACGGACTCGGTGGCGTATCCCTCGCCGCGCGCCCAGGGGGCGGTGATGTAGGCGGCCTCGGTGGCCAGGGTCCGCCAGTCGGTGTTGTGCAGCCGGACCGAGCCGACGAGGCGCTGGGTGAGGAACTCGGTGACGGCGAAGACGATGCCGTCGCCCTTGGTGCGCTGTGCGGGAGCGATCCTGCGGACCCAGCGTTCGGCGTCGACCTGGGTGTAGGGGTGGGGTGCCTCGGTCCAGGCGGTGACGAGTTCGTCGTTCATCATCTCGATGTACGCGGGGACGTCCGCCATGTCGAAGGGGCGCAGCACCAACCGATCCGTGCTGATGGAGATGTCCGGAAAGGTGGAAGTCATGCGCAGCTCCATGCCGAAGACCGTGTAAAGGCACAGCATGCAGCATCGGGCGGGGCTTGTGCATGGGCGGGTCCGCACGACGGAGCCCCGCGCACCCGGGCGGGGTGTGCGGGGCTCGTCGGGCAAGTGCCGTGCGGGGGTCAGGACTTGGCTGCGGAACCGAAGGCCGGGATGACCGACCCCTGGTAGCTGTCCTCGAGGAACTTCTTGACCTCGTCGGAGTGGAGGAGCTTCACGAGCTTCTGGACGCGGGCGTCCTGCTCGTTGCCCTTCTTCACGGCGACGATGTTGGCGTACGGGTTGCCGTCGGCCTTTTCGAGCGCCAGGGCGTCCTTGGCCGGCTTGAGCTTGGCCTCGATGGCGTAGTTGCCGTTGATGACGGCGGCGTCGACGTCGTTCAGGGCACGGGGGACGGTTGCGGCCTCCAGCTCCTTGAACTTGAGGCCCTTCTTGTCGGTGATGTCGCTCAGCTTGGCGCTGGTGCCGACGCCGTCCTTGAGGGTGATCAGGCCGTTGCCCGCGAGCAGCTGGAGTGCGCGGCCCTCGTTGGTGGTGTCGTTCGGTACGGCGATGGTCTGGCCGGGCTTGATGTCGCCCAGGTCCTTGACCTTCTTGGAGTAGAGGCCGAGGGGCTCCAGGTGCACGGTGCCGACGGAGACCAGATGGGTGTTGTTCTTCTTGTTGAAGTCGTCGAGGTAGGGCTGGTGCTGGAAGAAGTTGGCGTCGACCTGGCCGGTTTCGGTGGCGGTGTTCGGCAGGACGTAGTCCGTGAACTCCTTGACCTCCAGCTTGAGACCGGCCTTGTCCGCCAGGTTCTTCTTGACGAAGTTCAGGATGTCGGCGTGCGGCGTCGGGGACGCGGCGACGACGAGGGCCTTGGAGGTGTCGGCCTTGGCGCCGGTCTCACCCTTGGACGCCGGGTCGGAGTCCGTGCCGCAGGCGGTGAGGCCGAAGGCGAGGGCGGCGGTGGCGGCGGCAGCTGCGGTGATCTTGATGTTCTTGCGCACGAAGAGTGCCTCTTTCGGATGGTGATGGTGGTACGCCCGGACAAGGAGTGCGGGCTGTGGGGAGGAGAAGTCTCAGGAGGTGGTGCGGCCGCGGCGGGCCAGCAGGCGTACGGCACCGTCGCCGATCAGCTGGATCACGGTCACGATGACGATCAGCAGCGCGACGGTGATGAGCATGAACTGGTTGTCGAAGCGCTGGAATCCGTAGGTGACGGCCTTGGAGCCGAGCCCTTCGCCGCCGACCGCGCCGGCCATCGCGGAGTAGCCGATGAGCACGATGACGGTGGTGGTGACGCCGGAGACGAGGGACGGCAGCGCCTGCGGCAGCAGGACCTTGCGGACGATCGTCGGGATGGATCCGCCCATGGACTGGACGGCCTCGACGAGCCCGTGGTCGACCTCGCGGACCGCCGTCTCGACGAGCCGGGCGAAGAACGGGATGGCCCCGACGGCGAGTGGCACGATCATCGCGGTCGGGCCGATGAAGGTGCCGACGACCCAGGTGGTGAAGGGGATCAGGGCGATCAGCAGGATGATGAACGGCAGCGAGCGGCCGATGTTCACGATCACGCCGATGACCTTGTTCACCGGGGTGTTCCGCAGCAGGCCGCCCTTGTCGGTGAGGACGAGCAGGACGCCGAGCGGCAGTCCGACCAGGACGGTGACGACCGCAGACCACAGCACCATGTAGAGGGTGTCGACGGTGCCCTGCGTCAGCAGCGGCTGCATTTCGGACCAGGTCACTTCGCCACCTCCTTGGTGAGCGGTGCGGGAATCAGGGCGGGGGCGGGAGCGGAGTCGGTGTCGTCCGAGTCCTCGACGAGCTCGGCCTGCAGGCCCTGCTCGCGCAGGAAGCCGATGGGCACGACGTTCTCCTCGAACCGGCCGGGCAGCTCGATGCGCATCCGGCCGATCTGCTTGCCGCCGACGGTGTCCATCGCGGCACCCAGGATCGAGATGTCGATGTTGTACGTGCGGGAGAGCTGCGAGATCACCGGCCGGGCGGCGGCCTCGCCGTGGAAGGTGACGTCGAGGACCGTGTGGTCGGGGCCGGAGGCGCTGCCGCCGACCGGGAACAGTTCATGGGCGAGTTCGGAGCCGGGGGTGGCGAGCAGTTCGCCCACGGTGCCGGACTCGACGATGCGGCCCCTGCGCATCAGCGCGGCGGAGTCGCAGACCGTCTTGACGACATCCATCTCGTGCGTGATGAGCAGGACGGTGAGGCCGAGCTGCTGGTTGAGGTCGCGCAGCAGCTGGAGGATGGAGCGGGTGGTCTCGGGGTCCAGCGCCGAGGTCGCCTCGTCGGAGAGCAGCACCTTGGGGTCGCCGGCGAGTGCGCGGGCGATGCCGACGCGCTGCTTCTGGCCCCCGGAGAGCTGGCCGGGGTACGCCTTGGCCTTGTCGGCGAGGCCGACCAGGTCGAGGAGTTCGAGGGCCTTGCGGGACCGTTCGCGGCCGGCGACGCCGAGGATCTCCAGCGGGAGTTCGACGTTGCCCTGCACGGTGCGGGAGGCCAGCAGGTTGAAGTGCTGGAAGACCATGCCGATGCGGCTGCGCGCCTCTCGCAGCTCCCTGCCTGCCCGGCGGCCCCGGCCCGCGAGGGCCGTGAGGTCCTGGCCGGCCACGGTCACGGTGCCCGAGGTGGGGCGCTCCAGCAGGTTGACGCAGCGGATCAGGGATGATTTCCCGGCGCCGCTCTGTCCGATGACGCCGTACACCTCGCCCTCGCGGACATGCAGGTCGACGCCGTCCAGAGCGGTGGTCTCACGGTCGCGCGACTGGTAGACCTTCGTGAGGCCCGTAGTGGTGATCACAGGGGTTTCCGTCACTGTCGAGTGCGCGGCGCGGTGTCCGCCGGGCACGGGGCATTCGTCCGGTGAGACTGTTCGGACGTTCGATCGGACGTTTCGAGCGGGGATCTCGGCACGGCCCGGCGCGATCGTGACCGCGGGGCGGCGTGCCGGGGCAGGCTCGTTCCGCTGGGTGCGGACGGCTCGGGCTCGGTCTCGCTTCGGGGCGCGAGGCTCAGGCGGGGGCCCTCAGAAGGCGCGCATTCGACACATACAACGAGCACCGGGCGTGGTGATCGCCTCGGTCGCAAGGATGCGGCTGCTCGTCGTGGTCATGTCCCAAGTAAAACAGACGTAACGTTCCGCCTGAACCGGTTGTCCGAATAGCGGACGACCGTGGATGACGTTTCATCCCGTCCTTCGCGGCCACCGCGATTTCCAGACCCAACGCTGTGACCTGCATCGATACAGGGTCTGGACCCTCGGTGATCCCGTCGGCCACCGGTCCGGGCCGGTCGCGGTCTGTGGCCAAGGCCACGGTGCTCGTGCGGCAGGGCGGCGGCGTGGGGCTTCGTGTTCACCGGCCGCCGTCGTCCGGGTACGGGGGCGCACGCGGCGGGCGGCCCCGCCCGTAATACCCTCGGCTCATGCTTGACGCCCTGACGATCGCGGTCGGCGTGGCCGCCCTCGCCCTCGCCGCCTGGTGCGGATTCGCCGCCTACCGGGACCAGCCGACCAAGGACTGGCACTTCATCGGGATGGCCGTGGTCTCGCTGCTCGCGCTGGCCCAGCTGGTGGTGGGGATCGTGCAGATGGCCCGCGGCCAGCGGCCGGAGCAGGGCATGACCATCTTCATCGCGTATCTGATCGGGGCCTTCCTCGCCGTACCGGCGGCGGGGTTCCTGTCGCTGAGCGAGCGGACCCGGTGGGGTTCGGTGACGGTGGCGGCGGGCGCGGTCGTACTGGCCGTTCTCGAAGTACGGCTCTACGACATCTGGGGAAACTGACCGTGACCGACACCGATCGCACCCCCGCGGCAGCCACCGGCGAGAAGCAGCCCTTCGACCTCGGCACCGGTCCGGGCCGGGTACTGGTCTGGTTCTACGGCGTGTTCACCGTGGCGGCGGCGTCCCGTTCGATCGTCCAGATGATCCTGGACTTCGGGAAGGCGCCGCTCGCCTATGTACTGTCGGCCGTCGCCGCGCTCGTCTACGGCTTCATCACCTATTCACTGGTGCGCGGCGGGGAGAAGGCGCGCAGGACGGCGCTGGTGTGCTGCGCCGCCGAGCTCGCCGGGGTACTGATCGTGGGTACGTGGACGCTGGCCGACCCGTCCGCGTTCGCGGACGCCACCGTCTGGTCGGACTTCGGCGCGGGCTACCTGCTCATCCCGGTGATCCTGCCGGTCACCGGGATGATCTGGCTGCGCCGCGCGAGGACCGCGTAGCCGCCGGACGGAGTCAGGCGCTGGTCACGTACGCGGCGGCCGAGGCCTCCTTCTCCAGCAGGATCATCCGCACGCCGTCCTGGCCGGTGGCGTTACCCACGGGGGCGTAGCCGGCCCGGCGGTAGAGCCGCAGGTTGCTCTCGCTGAGGTGTCCGGTGTGCAGCCGGAAGCGGGTGGCCGACCGCTGGCCCGCGAGGCCGGACTCCGCCGCCCGCAGCAGCCGGGCGCCCAGACCGTGCCCCTGGAGCCTGGGGTGGACGCAGAGCCGCCCGATCTGCCCGATGCCGTCCTGATCCGCTGATCCCCGTACCGAACCGACGACTTCCTCACCGAGCCGGGCCACGAACACCAGGGCCGTGGCGATTTCGGCGCGCAGCGAGTCGAGGGTCTGGACGAGCGGGTCGATCCGGTAGTTCCCGTACAGCTCCGCCTCACTCTGAAAACAGAGGTACTGGAGTTTCAAGATCTGCTCGGCGTCCTGTGTGTCTGCCGCCGAGATGATCACGCTCATGCCCATCCGCGCACGCCTCCCGCTCATCTGATCCGCCGGTTGTCTACCGCTCCTTTCCCCGCAGTTCAGGAGCTACAACCTCCGCCGCCAGCATTCTGCGCAGACATCCAAGGCATCGGGAACGGATCGGGCCCAAACTCCCCTGTGACATACCCAACTCCCCTGCGATCTCACGGTAGGTGGGATCGCTCGGGGCGAGCATCGCGCTCAGCAGGCGTGCGCAGCGGGCGGGGAGCCGGTCCACCGCCGCGCGCAGCACCCGGCGTTCGTCGGCGCCGGCGAACGCCCGCTCGGGGCAGCCGGCCGGATCGGGGGCGGTCTCGTCACGGTAGGGCCGTTCGTGCCGGGCGGTGCGGCGGGCCCGGCGGGCCTCCCCCCGCACGGTGTCCCGCACCCAGCGGGCGGCGTCGGCCGGCGGCCCCTGCTCCGGCAGCCGCTCCAGCAGACGTAGCCAGACGGCCTGTTCGAGGTCGGCGGGGTCGACGGCGGCGCCGGTGGCCGAGGCCGCCGCTTCGGCGCCGGCCTCGGCGCTGACCAGCGGATACAGGGTCCGGACGACGGCCGCCGGGGCCGGCGGGGGCAGCACCGCGGGAAGATCGAGAAGCGTCATGCACCCACCCGACGCGCTTCCGCGCCGACCGGTTGCCGAACCGGTCGAGCATCACCCGACCGGGGCACGACCCGGCCGGGTGCTGACGGGACCGTGCCCCGACGGCCATCGGCCGGGGCGGGCGCGCTACTTACCCGCGAAGTCCGCCGCCGCGAGCAGCGCCGTGTCCGGGTTGTCGGAGAAGATCCCGTCGATGCCCGTCGCGAAGTACGCGGCGAAGGCGCCGAACGCGTCGCCGTACGCGTTGGGGTCCGTACCGCGCCGGAAGTCGGCGGGCAGGAAGGTGTTCTCGTTGCGCATCGTGTACGGGTGCAGGATCAGCCCCTGGGCGTGCGCGTCGCGCACCAGGGTGGTGGGCTCGGCGAGCCTGCCGGAGCCGTCCTTGGGGATGATCAGGTCCAGGGTGGGGCCGATGCCCTGGGCGAAGGACGCCATCCACTTCAGGCCCGCGGGCTTCACCAGGTCGTCGGTGGTGCGCGAGTCTCCGCTCGCCTTGAAGTCCCACGGCTGGGTCCCGGCGCCCGAGAGCAGGACGACGCGCGGAGTGGCGACGAGCTTCGACAGCCGCTGGATGCTGCTGGGCTCGAAGGACTGGAGGATGAGCGGCGACTGCGCGCGGTGGCGGTTGTAGCGGCGCAGCAGCTTGACGAGCCGTTCCTCCAGCCCGAGGCCGAGGCCGCGGAAGTAGGTGGGGTGCTTGGTCTCGACGTACAGCCAGACCGGCTTTCCGCGCCTGCGGCCCTCGCGGTCGGCCCAGCGCAGGACCTCCTCGAAGGTGGGGATCTCCCAGCGGCCGTCGTACAGGGTGTTCTTCTGGCGGTTGCCCGGGATGCGCTCCTTGGCGCGCAGCGTCTTCAGTTCGGCGAGGGTGAAGTCCTCGGTGAACCAGCCGGTGAGCGGGACGCCGTCGACCGTCTTCGTGGTCCTGCGGCTCGCGAACTCGGGGTGGGCGGAGACGTCGGTGGTGGCGGTGATGTCGTTCTCGTGACGGCAGACGAGGTGGCCGTCCCTGGTCGGCACCAGGTCCTGCTCGATGATGTGCGCGCCCATGTCGAGGGCCAGCTGGTACGAGCCGAGCGTGTGTTCGGGACGGTATCCGCTGGTGCCCCGGTGCCCGATGACGGTCGGCACCGGCAGGTCGAGGCGGTGTCCGGAACCGCCGTGGCCGCCGGACCGTTCCGCGGTGGTCCCGGCGGCCCGCGCCGTGCCGGTCAGGCCGATGGCCGCGGTACCGAGTACCGCGGCTCCCACGCCCATGACGGCCCGTCGTCCGGGAATGGCCTGCACACGCTCTGTCATGAATGCTCCTCGCATATGATGTCCCGCACCTGTCGAGCGAGGCCCGAGCGTAGGCAGCGCGGCGGTCCGGACGGCGGCAGCTGGACCAACATGGCGCAAACACACGTCAACACTGTGTATCCACCGCGTGTACCCGATGTGCGATCAGCGAGTACCCGCGAGTATCGTCCTCACCTGCATGGACCGCTCAATCCGTCGCTCGGCCGGCCCGGCCACTACACCGGAGGAACCGTTGTCCCGACTCGCACTCATCAAGGCAGTGCTCGGACCGATCCTGCGCCTGATGTTCCGGCCGCGGATGGAGGGCATCGAGAACATTCCGGGATCCGGGCCGGTGATCCTCGCGGGAAACCACCTCACGTTCATCGACTCGATGATCATGCCGATCTGCTGCGACCGTCCGGTGTTCTTCATCGGCAAGGACGCGTACGTCACGGGCAAGGGTCTCAAGGGCCGCCTGATGGCCTGGTTCTTCACGGGCGTCGGCATGATCCCGGTGGACCGGGACGGCGGCCGCGGTGGTGTCGCGGCGCTGATGACGGGCCGTCGGGTGCTGGAGGAGGGCAAGGCCTTCGCGATCTATCCGGAGGGGACCCGCTCCCCCGACGGCCGTCTCTACCGGGGCCGTACGGGCATCGCGCGGCTGACGCTGATGACGGGTGCGCCGGTCGTGCCGTTCGCGATGATCGGTACGGACAAGCTCCAGCCGGGCGGCTCCGGTGTGCCCCGGCCGGGCAAGGTCACGGTCCGTTTCGGTGAGCCGATGGAGTTCTCGCGCTACGAGGGCATGGACCGCGACCGCTATGTGCTGCGGGCGGTGACGGACTCCGTGATGGCCGAGGTGATGCGGCTGTCCGGCCAGGAGTACGTCGACATGTATGCGACGAAGGCCAAGGCCGCCTGAGCCGACGCGGAGCAACGCGTCGAGGACATGTGGAAGGGCCCGTACCCCGGTTGGGGGTACGGGCCCTTCCATGTATCGGTTCCACCCGTCCGGCCCAGGGGCGGCCGGGCCGGGCGGGACGTATGCGGACCCGCCCTAGTCGTGCACGATGCCTTCCTCAAGCTCCTGGCCGCGCAGCAGGAACCAGGCCGCGACCGCCGTCGCCAGCAGGACGGCCGCGCCGACGGCCGAGGCGAGCCGCAGCCCCTCGACGAACGCGTCCTGGGCGGCGGAGACCAGGGCGGTCCCCTGCTGCTCCGTGAGCGTCTTGGCCGCTTCGACGGCGCCGCCCAGTGATTCGTGGGCGGCCGACGAGGTGGGAGCCGGTACCCCCGCCGGAGTGGCGAAGTCCTGGTAGACCCCGGTGACGATGGAGCCGAGCAGGGCGATGCCGAGAGCGGCTCCGAGCTCGTACGCCGTCTCGGAGACCGCGGACGCGGAGCCCGCGTGCTCCTTCGGGACGCTGGAGAGGATCACGTCGGAGGTCACCGTGAAGGCGAAGCCCGCGCCCACGCCCACGACCAGCAGGAGAGCGCCGATCAGCGGATAGGCGGTGTCCTTGTGGATCGCGGCGACCGCGGCCAGCGACAGGCCGATCGCCGCGAGGCCCCCGGCCACCACGGACCGTACCGAGAAGCGGCGGGCGACGACTCCGGCCAGCAGGCCCGCGGTGACCGCGCCGACGGCCGCGGGCAGTTCGGCGAGTCCCGCCTCCAGCGGTCCGCGCCCCTGGACCAGTTGCAGGAACTGGGAGAGGAAGAAGACCAGGCCGGACAGCCCGAGGATGGTCAGCAGATCGGCGAGCACCGCGCCGGAGAAGCCCCGGTGGTGGAAGAGCCGCATGTCCAGCAGCGGCGCGGGGAGCCGGAACTGACGGCGTACGAACCAGACGAGCGCGACCGCTCCCCCGATGCCCGCGAGCGCGACCGGCCAGCTCCCTCCGTGCGCCGCCAGCTCCTTGATGGCGTACACGACTCCGATCATGCCGACGAGCGAGAGGCCGACGCTGACCACGTCCCACGGGCCGGGCGCGGGGTTCTTCGACTCGGGGATCAGCTTGATCCCGACGACGACGAGCACCGCCATGACCGGCAGGTTGATCAGGAAGACCGAGCCCCACCAGAAGTGCTCCAGAAGGAAGCCGCCGACGACGGGGCCGACCGCCGCACCCGCCGAGGCCATCGCCCCCCAGATGCCGATGGCGAGGCTCCGTTCGCGCGCGTCGTGGAAGATGTTGCGGATCAGGGCGAGGGTGGACGGCATCAGAGTGGCGCCGGCGACGCCCAGCAGGGCCCGCGCCAGGATCATCATCTCGGCGCTCTGCGCGTAGGCGCAGAGCACCGAGACCAGGCCGAAGGCGGTGGCTCCGCAGAGCAGCAGCTTCTTGCGGCCGATGCGGTCACCGAGGCTGCCCATGGAGACCAGGAGTCCGGCGATGACGAAGGAGTAGACGTCACCGATCCAGAGCAGCTGGGTGCCGGTGGGCTCCAGGTCCTCGCTGAGGAACGGGGTCGCCAGGCCGAGCACGGTCGCGTCGATGGCCACCAGCAGCACTGCGAGTACGAGCACGGACAGCGCGACCCACCGCCCGGGGCGGCGCAGCTCGGTCGGGGGCTCCGGGTGCTGTTCCATGCTGCTCATTGCTCCACGCTCCGGCGTGCGCCGCCGAGCAGCAACTCGACGATCATGTACTGGAAGTCCTGTGCGGCCACCCGGCCCACCTGGACGGCCCAGGCGCCGGTGCCGATGAGCCCGTAGAGGGCCTCGGTCAGCCAGGCGGGGGTCAGATCGATCCGGATTTCGCCGCGCTCCTGGCCGCGCCGGAAGAAGGCGGAGACCCGGGCGTCCAGCCGGTCCCACCCTTCGTTCAGCTCGTCGCCCTCGAAGAGCTGGTTCTCGGACACGAGGAAGGAGAGAAGCCCGGCGCTCGGTTCGACGGCCGCGACGAAGCGGCGCAGCGCCTCCTGCGAGGTGCCCCGGTCGAGCTCGGCGGCATCGATCGCCGCTTCGAACTCCTGGATTCCCAGGTTCTCCAGCGCCCTGACCAGGGCGTCCCGGCCGGCGAAGTGCCGGTGCAGGGTGGCGCGGCCGATACCCGCGGCCTTGGCGACCTCGTCCATGGTGGCGGTCGATTTACGGGTCAGCAGGGCGGCGGCGCTGCGCAGCACCTGCTCACGATCGAGAGTCATGAGACGAGAATAACCCACACGAGACATCAATGTCTCATTCGGGTGGCCGACGGGACCCCCGCCAGGCCGGGGTGCCGCCATGCGCCGACGGGTGGAAAGGAGGCGGCCGTTCAACTGGTCGTCGGTGTCACGCACTTCGGCGAACAGGAGCTCAGAGGGCCGGCACATCCATGAGGCCGGACCGCGAGCCGGCGCCCGGGCGCGTTCCCCAAGGTCGGCGGCCGCCCAGCAGGAAGGGGGATTCGGCTCGCGCGGTGAGGGATCCGGCTGGCGGTCATCCGGCCATGGCGACGGGCGGGCGGAGAGCCGGCGAAGGCCCCGTATCGTGGCGGTCAGCCCCGGGTGTGCCGGGCTCCGGCCGGAGGGTCGTGAGCACGAACCCACTCCTTGCCACTTTTAACTTATAGCGCATGGGGGGGCTTGCGGCAAGACCCGGGTCATGGCGCAGAATCATCGGCCGAGACCAGATTTTCGCGGAGATGGGTGAGTCAAGAAGTGCGTGTGCTGTTGTCGGCCTGCGGATCCCGCGGGGACGCCGAACCGCTGCCTGGGCTCACGGTGCGGTTGCGGGCACTCGGCGCGCAGGTGCGGGTGTGCGCGCAGCCGCCGTCCCCGCTGCCCCGGTACGCGGCCGCGTCGATCGCCGGCCCGCTCGGACGGCGCTCCCGGAGGCCGCCGCGCCCCCTGCCCGGGTCCGGGTGAACCGCCCGGAACCACCGAGCCAGGACCAGGTACCCGAGAACCCGTAAACCCTGGCGACCCGAACCGACGACCAGCCACGGCGTCCACCGCAGACGGAACTCTGCCCGTCGTGGCCACCAGGTACGTCGCGCCGGTCCAGTCGCCCTGCTGCGCGCATCGACTGCAAGCGGCCCCAGATCGGAGCTGATGACGTGAATCCCCTGACCACCAGCGCGTTCGACCTTCCCGACCGCCTCTCCCCCAAGGCCGACCCGGCGCTGATCGCCGGCGACGAAGAGCACTTCGCGGCCATCGCGGAGTGCCTCGACGAATCGATCGCCGAGCTGACCGAGCGCCTCGCCGCCGAGCGCAGGACACCCGGCGGTGCGGGCCGGCAGGCGATGGACCGGGACGTGGAGATCCACCGGCTGACCGCCCGCCTGCGTGCGCTGCGCCGCTTCGGTCTCGACCTGTGCCTCGGGCACATGGTCGCGGCGGACGACCCCGAGCCCCTGTACATCGGACGGCTCGGTCTTACGGACAGCTCGGGCCGTCGGCTGCTCATCGACTGGCGCTCCCCCGCGGCCGAGCCGTTCTTCGGAGCCACCCACGCCAACCCGATGGGGCTGGCCAGCCGCCGCAGATATCGCTGGACCCGCGGCCGGATCAGCGACTACTGGGACGAGGTGTTCACCTCGGAGGGGTTCGCCGGGCACGCCGCGCTCGACGACCAGTCCGCCTTCATCGCCAGCCTGGGCAGCAACCGGTCGGCCCGGATGCGGGACGTACTCGGCACCATCCAGGCCGACCAGGACGCCATCATCCGCGCGGGGTCCCGCGGCGCTCTCGTCGTCGACGGGGGTCCGGGTACGGGCAAGACGGTCGTCGCCCTGCACCGCTCCGCCTACCTGCTCTACTCCGACCCCCGTCTCGGTCACCGCCGGGGCGGCGTGCTCTTCGTCGGTCCGCACCAGCCCTACCTGGGCTACGTCGCCGACGTCCTGCCCAGCCTCGGGGAGGAGGGCGTGCAGACGTGCACCCTGCGGGACCTCGTGACCGAGGGAGCCGCGGCGGGGGCCGAGGCCGACCCGGAGGTGGCCCGGCTGAAGTCCTCCAGGAATCTGGTGGCGGCGATCGACGCGGCCGCCCGGTTCTACGAGGAGCCGCCCACCAAAGGGATGACGGTCACGACCCACTGGTCCGACATCCAGCTCACCGTCGGCGACTGGGCCGTGGCGTTCGAAGCGGCGGAACCCGGTACTCCGCACAACGAGGCGCGCGACCAGGTCCGCGACGAGCTGCTCACGATCCTGGTCGACAAGCACGAGGGCGACGTCTCGGACGATGTGCTCCGCAAGTCACTGCTGAGGAACCGGGAGCTGCTCACGACCTTCGACCGCGCGTGGCCGCTGCTCGAAGCGGCCGACGTCGTGGGGGATCTCTGGTCGGTCCCCGCCTACCTGCGCAAGTGCGCTCCCTGGCTCAGCCGCGACGAGGTGTCGCGGCTCCAGCGGGAGGACGCCCAGGCGTGGACGGTGTCCGACCTGCCGTTCCTGGACGCGGCACGGCAGCGGCTGGGCGACCCCGAGGCGTCACGGCGCAGCCGGCGGCACCAGGCCGCCCTCGCCGCCGACCGCGAGCACATGGACAAGGTCATCGACACCCTGTTGCAGGCGGACGACGACGGTGAGGGTGCGGTGACGATGCTGCACGGAAAGGACCTCCAGGAGGCCCTGGTCGACGACAGCGGGGCGCCCGGCACCGAACCGGACCTGCTCGCCGGCCCGTTCGCGCACATCGTCGTGGACGAGGCCCAGGAGCTGACCGACGCGGAGTGGCAGATGCTGCTGATCCGTTGCCCGTCCGGGAGCTTCACCATCGTCGGGGACCGTGCCCAGGCCCGGCACGGGTTCACCGAGTCCTGGCAGGAACGGCTGAGGCGGATCGGGCTCGACCGGATCAACCTGGCCTCCCTGAGCATCAACTACCGGACGCCGGAGGAAATCATGGCGGAGGCCGAGCCGGTCATCCGGGCCGTGCTCCCGGACGCCAATGTGCCGGCCTCCGTCCGCAGCAGCGGGCTCCCCGTCGCGCACGGTTGCGCCGCGGACCTGGGCCGGGTGCTGGACACCTGGCTCGCCGCGCACGCCGACGGGATCGCCTGCGTCGTCGGCGACCCCACGTTCCGGTCGACGCCCCGGGTCCGGTCGCTCGCCCCGGAGCTGACCAAGGGGCTCGAGTTCGACCTGGTCGTCCTCATCGACCCGGAGACGTTCGGCGAGGGCATCGAAGGAGCGGTCGACCGCTATGTCGCCATGACCCGGGCGACCCAGCAACTCGTCATCCTCACCAGCCCCTGACGCCGGGAGCGCGTGTTCGTCCGCTCCCGGCCGGGGCGTGGTCCACGGTGCGGGCCATGCCGTCGAAGGGCGCGGCCCGGACGCGGCGAACCCGTCGGACGCGACCGCCGTGCCCGGACCCGCTCCGCCGGGCGGCTCAGCTCCACGGCAGCGACGCGCGGTGCCGCCAGTACGCCTCCGGCTCCTCCACCAACGCGTCCAGCCGGCCGCGCCGCTCCTCGTCGAGGCCGAGGACGGCCGCGTGGAGGTTGCCGGCGAGCTGGGTGACGGTCGCGGCGCCGGAGAGCACGACCCCGGCCCACGGCTGGTGCAGCACCAGCGCCAGGGCCACCGCGTCGCTGCCCAGCCCCTCCTCGGTGGCGATCTCCCGCACCACGGCGGGGGCCTCCGTGCCCGCGAGCCGGCCGTTGGCCATGGCCTCCTTGACGATCACGGTGAGTCCGGCGGCGTGGGCGTCGGCCAGTGCTGGTCCGGCCGAGGTCTCCAGTGCGTTGTAGGTGGCCTGGACCGTACGGAAGAGGGGCTCGCCGTCGACCGTGACGGCGAGGGCGGCCCGGATGGCGTCTGCCTGCGCGGGCCCGCTCGTGGAGAGGCCGACGCTCACTCCTTCGGCGGCGAGCGCGGCGAGGCGGGCGTGCAGTTCCTTGTCCGTCAGGGCCGGGCTGTCCGCGGTGACGGAGTGGATCTGGTAGAGGTCGAGCCGGTCGCCGAGCAGCGCGGCGGTCTCGGCGCGCTGGCGCTCGTAGGCGGCGAGGCTGTGGTCCTTGACCTCGTGCGCCTCGGCGTCGACGTTCCAGTCGGCGGTGTAGGTGTAGCCCCACTTGCTCCCGATGACGACGTCACGCACCTCGGGCCGGGCCGTCAGCCAGTCGGCGAGGAACTCCTCGGAGCGGCCGTAGGAGCGGGCCGCGTCGAAGTAGCGGACGCCCTGTGCGTAGGCGGCGTCGAGCAGTTCGTGCGTGCGGGAGCGCAGGGCGTCGGCGGTGCGCTCGTCGGGCAGGTCGCGGTCGCGGTGGAGATTGATGTAGCCGGGCCTGCCGACCGCTGCCAGGCCGAGCCCGATGTGGGCGGTCGCAGTGGTGGTGCTGGCCAGTCGGGCGAAGGGCATCGCGGGCTCCTCGTGGTCGGTGGGGAACGCAGCCTGGGTCCGTCCGGCCGCGATCCGCCGGGCAGGCCGCAGCGCCTGCCCGGAACCGGTCCGCCGGACAGGCCCTATGACCCAACGTAGCCCGCGATGCCGGTCGGCTACCTGGTGGCCGTCGCCCAGGCGTGCTGCGTGGCGAGGTCCGCCTTGACCTCGGCCAGCTGGACGGCGACCGCGGAGGGCGCCGTGCCGCCGCGGCCGTTGCGGGAGGCCAGCGCGCCGGCCACGTCGAGGACCGTGCGGACCTCGGGGGTGAGGTGCTCGGAGATCTTCGCGAACTGCTCGTCGGTCAGCTCGTCGAGCTCGATGCCGTGCCGCTCGCACTCCTTCACGCACTCGCCGGCGACCTCGTGGGCGACGCGGAACGGCACACCCTGCTTGACCAGCCACTCGGCGATGTCGGTGGCGAGCGAGAAACCGGCCGGGGCCAGCTCCTCCATGCGCTCGCGGTTGACGGTGAGCGTGGCCATCATGCCGGTGAAGGCGGGCAGCAGGACTTCGAGCTGGTCGCAGGAGTCGAAGACCGGCTCCTTGTCCTCCTGGAGGTCGCGGTTGTACGCGAGCGGCAGGGCCTTCAGCGTGGCCATCAGTCCGGTGAGGTTGCCGATGAGCCGTCCCGACTTGCCCCGCGCCAGTTCGGCGATGTCGGGGTTCTTCTTCTGCGGCATGATCGAGGAGCCGGTGGAGAACGCGTCGTGGAGGGTGACGAAGGAGAACTCCTTCGTGTTCCAGATGATGATCTCCTCGGCGATCCGGGAGAGGTTGATGCCGATCATCGCGGTGATGAACGCGAACTCGGCGACGAAGTCCCGCGAGGCCGTGCCGTCGATGGAGTTGGCCACCGACCCGCGCTCGAAGCCGAGGTCGGCGGCGACCGCCTCCGGGTCGAGGCCGAGCGACGAACCGGCGAGCGCGCCCGAGCCGTACGGCGAGACGGCGGTCCGCTCGTCCCACTGGCGCAGCCGCTCGGCGTCCCGGGACAGGGGCTGCACATGGGCCAGGATGTGGTGGGCGAAGAGCACCGGCTGGGCGTGCTGGAGGTGTGTACGGCCGGGCATGGCCACGTCCGGGTGGGCCTCGGCGAGGCCGACCAGGGCGTCCTGCAGCTCGGCGACGAGGCCGCCGATGATCCGGGCGTGGTCGCGCAGGTACATCCGGAAGAGCGTGGCGATCTGGTCGTTGCGGGAGCGTCCGGCCCGCAGCTTGCCGCCGAGGTCGGGGCCGAGCCGCTCCAGCAGACCGCGCTCAAGGGCGGTGTGGACGTCCTCGTCGGCGATGGTGCCGGTGAACGAACCGTCGGCGACGTCCGCCTCCAGCTGGTCGAGGCCGGCGGTCATCCGCTTCAGCTCGTCCTCGGTGAGCAGGCCCGCCTTGTTGAGGACACGCGCGTGGGCACGGGAGCCGGCGATGTCGTACGGCGCGAGGCGCCAGTCGAAGTGGACGGACGCGGACAGCTTGGCCAGCGCCTCGGCCGGACCGTCGGCGAAACGGGCGCCCCAGAGGCGTACGTCGCTGTTGCCGTTGCCGTTGCTCACTGCGTGCTCCTCGGAAGAACAAGGGGGTGGATGTGCGACCGCCTCCCCGCTCGGGCGGCCGGGGAGGCGGTGACGTAACGGGGAGGGGTCAGGCCAGGTCACGCTTGGCGGCGATCTTCGACGAGAGGCCGAAGATCTCGATGAAGCCCTGCGCCTTGGACTGGTCGAAGGTGTCGCCGGAGTCGTACGTGGCGAGGTTGAAGTCGTACAGCGACTCGCTGGACTTCCGGCCGGTGACGACGGCGCGACCGGCGTGCAGGGTCATCCGGACATCGCCGGTGACGTGCTGGTTGGCCTCGTTGATGAAGCCGTCCAGAGCGCGCTTGAGCGGGGAGAACCACAGGCCGTCGTAGACCATCTCGCCCCAGCGCTGCTCGACCTGCCGCTTGTAGCGGGCCAGTTCGCGCTCGACGGTGACGTTCTCCAGCTCCTGGTGGGCGGTGATCAGCGCGATCGCGCCCGGCGCCTCGTACACCTCGCGGGACTTGATGCCCACGAGCCGGTCCTCGACCATGTCGATCCGGCCGATGCCCTGGCCGCCGGCCCGCTCGTTGAGCTGCTGGATGGCCTGGAGCACGGTGACGGGCTTGCCGTCGAGTGCGACCGGCACCCCCTCCTTGAAGGAGATGACGACCTCGTCGGCCTCGCGCGGGGTGGCCGGGTTCGCGGTGTACTCGTAGATGTCCTCGATCGGCGCGTTCCAGATGTCCTCCAGGAAGCCCGTCTCGACCGCGCGCCCGAAGACGTTCTGGTCAATGGAGTACGGGGACTTCTTGGTGGTCGCGATCGGGAGGTCCTTCTCCTCGCAGAAGGCGATCGCCTTGTCCCGGGTCATCGCGTAGTCGCGGACCGGGGCGATGCACTTCAGATCGGGGCCGAGCGTGGAGATACCGGCCTCGAAGCGGACCTGGTCGTTGCCCTTGCCGGTGCAGCCGTGGGCGACGACGCTCGCGCCGTGCTTGTTCGCGGCGGCCACCAGGTGCTTGACGATGGCCGGCCGGGAGAGCGCCGAGACCAGTGGGTAGCGGTCCATGTAGAGGGCGTTGGCCTTGATCGCCGGGAGGCAGTACTCCTCGGCGAACTCATCCCTGGCGTCAGCGACCTCGGCCTCGACCGCACCGCAGGCGAGCGCGCGCTTGCGGATGATGTCCAGGTCCTCGCCGCCCTGGCCGACGTCCACTGCGACGGCGATGACCTCGGCGCCCGTCTCCTCGGCGATCCAGCCGATGGCGACGGAGGTGTCCAGGCCGCCCGAGTAGGCGAGTACAACGCGCTCAGTCACGGGATTCTCCTCACGGTGCGATCACTCGTAGGTATAACTATGCGCTCCTCCGTATGGTTTGTCAAAGTTGCAGGTGAGGGGCGCGTGGATGGCGCCCGTGGCGCCGATACTCCCTGGCTGGACGCCGCTGGGCGGCGGCCATGCCGCGGGCGCCGGTGACGGAACCCGCGCGCCGGCCGGCTGGTCCGGCCTCACTTCCGCCAGAACAGGTGGTGCGTCACGCCGCTCGGGCTGGGCACGACGTCCTGGTGGAACCGGTCGAGCAGCTCATCGGGGGACTCCCACAGCCGGGCCCCGGAGCCGAGCTCTGTCGGCGAGACCGCGACATGCAGGGTGTCGACGAGGTCGGCCTCGAGGAACTCCCGGATGATTGTGGCCCCACCGCCAAGCCGGACGTCCTGGCCCTGCGCCGCCTCCTTCGCCTGGGCGAGCACCGCGGCCGGGTCGCCGTCGACGAAGTGGAACGTGGTGTCGGAGAGCGTGAACGACGGGCGCTTGTGGTGCGTCATGACGAACACCGGCGTGTGGAACGGGGGCTCGTCACCCCACCATCCCTGCCACTCGTGGTCCTGCCAGGGCCCTCGCTGCGGACCGAACTTGTTGCGGCCCATGATCTCGGCGCCGATGTTGCGGGCGTAGTCCCGCGTGAAGTAGTCGTCCAGACCTCGGCCACCGGGTTCGGAGCGCTTGATGGGTGGGTGGTCGGTGGCAAAGGCCCAGGCGAGCAAGTTCCCCGGATCGGCATGGCCGAACGGCTTCTCGAGGCTCTGGCCCTCACCGGCGCCGAACCCGTCACTCGAGACGGTGAAGTTCTGGACCCGCAGCAACTGGCTCATGTCGCTCCTCCTGCTTCGCGCTCTCTGATCACTTGACGAACGGTAGACCGGCCGGGCCGGGAAAACTCATCGCCGCATCGTGCGGTTCTCATCGAGCTCCCGCAGCCGCGTACGGGGGCCGGCATCGCCGGCAGGCACACACGGGAGGGGCAGCCATGGCCACGGACCACGCGGCGGCGGAACGACTGGCCCGGGGCCGGCCGTACCTGTCCCACCGGCTGGAATCCCCCCGCTCCCCCGGCAACCGGAGCAGATACTCGAACACATGGGAAAGACATACGCACGCATCGACGGACGGCTGCGGACCTTCATCGAGGAACAGCACATCTTCTTCACGGCGACCGCGCCACTGGACGGCGACGGCACGGTCAACCTCTCCCCGAAGGGTGTCAGCGGTTCCTTCGTGGTTCTCGACGAGCTGCGGGTGGCGTACCTGGACTTCGCCGGGAGCAATGCGGAGACCGTGGCGCATCTCCGCGAGAACGGCCGCATCACCCTGATGTGGTGCGCCTTCCAGGGTCCGCCGAACATCGTGCGGGTGCACGGCCGCGGCGAGCCGGTCCTCCGTGACGACCCCCGCTTCCCCGCTCTGCTCGGACGGTTCGGCGAGGTGGACCACACCCGGCACGGGCTGCGCGCGATCATCGTGGTGACGGCGGAACTGATCCGGGACACCTGCGGATACGCGGTCCCCAACATGTCGTACGACGAGGACCGGTCGCTGCATGCCCAGCGCTTCGCGCGTGAGGACGACGCCTCGCTCAGCGCCTACTTCGAGAAGAAGGAGCACGTCGCCACCAGCATCGACGGGCTGCCGGGGCTGCCGCTCCCGCTGCCCGCCATGCCGCCCGCGCGGTGAGCGGTTGGGCCGTACGGAGCAGGTGCGCAGGTGGTGCCGTACGGGCCGGACTACGGTCCGGGACATGCGCAGATGTCTGGTGACCGGTTCGGTACTGCTCGCCCTCGCCGGCCTGACCGGGGCCCGGCCCCCGGCGGCCCAGCCGCTGCCGCAGCGGCTGGCCGACACGGGTGGCGGCTCCCAGCTGATCACGGCCGAGGCCTCCGCCACGGGGGCCACCACGGGCACGGTCACCTGGTGGAGCAGGCGCTCCGGACGCTGGGTGGCGGCCGGCACGGCGCCCGCCCGGTTCGGGGCGAACGGGCTGACCGAGGGTGCGTCGCGCAAGCAGGGCACCGACACCACGCCCACCGGGCTGTACGACCTGCCGTACGCCTTCGGGGTGGCGGCGGCCCGGCCCGGCACCCGCTACTCCTACCGCCGGGTCCACAAGGGGTCCTGGTGGTGTCAGGACAACGCGGCGCGGGCGTACAACCGGTGGGTGGAGCCGCGGCCCGCCGACTGCCGGCCCTCCGAGGCCGAGCGGCTGATCACGTATCCGGCGCAGTACGTCCGTGCGCTGGTCGTGGGGTTCAACTACCACCGTCCGGTGCGCGGGCGGGGAGCCGGGATCTTTCTGCACGTCAACGGGCGGGGCGCGACCGCCGGTTGCGTCTCCGTACCGGCGGTCGCGATGGACCGGATCCTGGCCTGGGCCGATCCGGCCCGTCATCCGCACCTCGCGATCGGAACCCGCTCGGGCCCGACCGCGATCACGCGTTACTGACCGTCAGCGGTCGTTCTGTGCGAGCCGCAGCAGATGGTCGGCGAGCGCCTGTCCGCCCGCCGGGTCGCGGCTGATCAGCATCAGTGTGTCGTCACCGGCGATGGTGCCGAGGATGTCGTGCAGTTCGGCCTGGTCGATGGACGAGGCGAGGAACTGGGCGGCGCCCGGAGGCGTGCGCAGCACCACGAGGTTGGCCGAGGCCTCCGCCGA
>NZ_JAFMPZ010000169.1 GCF_017353455.1 Streptomyces laculatispora | reverse complement strand
CCCCGACCCGAGCCGGCTCGGCGGTCACGGCATGGAGATCGTGGTGGCCCTGTGCGACCGGCTGACGGCCGAGCGGGTTCCCGTCGGCAAGCGCATCCGCGCCGAGTTCATGCTCAGCAGCTGACCCGGGCCGCCCCCGGCGGTGTCGGGCTCCGCGGCGGTCAGCCGCCGCTCCCCTGTCTGCCGAACCAGTCGATGCAGACGACCAGCGCGTCGTCGAGCGGGTCCGCGTCGCGGTAGTCCGCCAGTTCACGCAGGACGGCGCCCGGCACCGAAGCCGCGGGCAGCAGCCGCGTCGCGAGGACCGCCCTGGCGAGGCCCCGCTCCACATAGGCCTCGCCGAGTGGCGAGACGGCGTCGTACACCCCGTCGCTGACGAGCAGCAGCCGGTCGCCGGGGATCAGCTGGAGGCACTGGACGTCGTACTGCGACTCCTCGAACATGCCGAGCGGCAGCTGCGCGTCCAGCTCGACGCGGGCGACCGTTCTGCCGCGCAGCCGCCACAGCTGCGGGGAGCCGGCGTCCACCGCGCCGACCGTTCCCGTGGCGAGGTCGAAGCGGAGCAGCAGCGTCGACACATGGACGCTGCCGCGGTGCTGGTCGTAGAGCGCCTGGTCGGCGAGTGCGGCCTGGTCCGCGATGCCGATCCCGGCCCTTCGGGCGTTGCGCAGCGCGTTCACGGCGAGGTTGGTGAGCAGGGAGGCCTGGATGCCCTCGCCCATGCCGTTGGTCACGGAGACGGTCAGCTGGTCGCCGTCCGCGGCCCAGTCGAAGTTGTCGCCGTGGATGGCGTACGCCGGTTCCAGCTGGGCACCGATGGCGTACTCGGCCGCGGTGAACGCCCGGGCCGGGAGCAGTTGCCACTGCATCTCGGCGGCGAGGGTGAGCCGGGCGATGCGGCGGGCCCCCTGGTACAGATCGGTGTCCCGTTCGGCGACGACGATCTCGTGGCCCAGCAGGTCGGCCACGTCGGACAGCTCGTTCACAGTCTGCGCGGTGGAGCATCCGGCCGGGAGGCGGACGGTGAGGATGCCGAGGCGCTCGCCGCGTACGGTCACGGGAAGGTGATGGTCTACGGCTCCGTCGCGTCCGGCCGGCTCCTCGTACGGGCGCTGGCTGCCGAACGCCCGGCCCTGCGGGCTGTTGTGCATCGACAGGGCGCGTTCGCGCCCCGGAGCCGAGCCGACCGGGTTGAGCACGGTCATTCCGTAGTCCGCCAGCAGCAGCTCCACGGACCGGGCGTCGTACGCGGCGGCGAGTGCGCCGCGCACCGCCTCCACCAGGGCGTACGGTGCGGCCGCGCGTACGGCTCTTTCGATTTCGGGACGGGCGTTCACGGTCTTCCGCTCACTCTTCGTCGGGTCACGGGGCCGGGGCCGGGCTGACAGGAGGACGTTCCGGATGACAGAGTGGACGGATGCGCCACCGCACCGATCTCCCTCATGGCCTTGAGCGGGTCTCCGAGGACGTCTGTGCCGCATCGGAGCTGCTGGAAGTGCTGTGGGGCCGCGGCCAGGAGGCCGCGCCTCCGGGCACGGTGTCGCCCTCGCAGCTGCGGGCCCTGCTCGTCATCGAGAAGCAGGAGGGCAGCAACCTCCGCTCGCTCGGTGAGGCGCTCGGCTCGCGGGCTCCGTCGGTGAGCCGGCTCTGCGACCGGATGGAGGCCATGGGCCTCGTCCAGCGGGACCCCAGCCCGACGAGCCGCCGCGAGGTCGAGCTGCGGCTGACCGGGCGGGGCCACGCCCTGCTGGAGGAGTACCGGGCGATCCGCACGCGTGAGCTCTCCGCCGTGCTGGAGCGGATGCAGCCATCCGACGTGGCGGCGCTCACCGAAGGGCTGGCCGCTTTCCGTTCGGCCGCGTCGCAGCGGCTCACCGCCGGCCGGCTCCGTGACGACATCGCGGACAGCGCCTAGCTTCATCGAGCCCCTGCTTCCGCATTTCTGAGGCACTCCCCGAGGGGATGCGTCCATTGATCGTTCGGGTACAGATTGTTGCCCCATGGAGAATGTTGTCAAATGGCAACTATTACTTCTATCGTGGCCTTCACCCGCCGCGAGCAGGGACGGACTCGCACCGGACCGTCCGCATCAACCGGCGTTCTCCCCCGCCATCCAGTGCATCATGAGGTGACCGTGCTCCCATCCCCCAGCGCCGGCAGAGCCATGAGAATCGTCCCACGCCAGGAGCGGGGAGCGCTGGTGCTCGCCGTGACCGGTGACCTCGATATTGACAACGTCACCCCGCTCGGCGCAGCGCTGGAGAGCGCGGCCGCGGACAGTGACGGCCCCGTCGTCGTCGACCTCTCGGACGTGAGCTTCGCGGACTCGACGACGGTGAACGTGCTTCTTCAGGGGCAGACCCTGCTGGGTCCCCGGCTGCGGCTCGCCGAGCCGTCCCCCTTCATGGAGCGGCTCATCGGTGTGCTGGGCCTCGACAGCGTGCTGCCGGTCTTCCCGTCCGTCACCGAGGCGATCGCCGGCCCGCTCCACCGCTGAGCCCCGAACACCGCGTGCCCTTCCCCCGCACGGCGGGGAAAGGGCACGCGGTGTGTCGTGGATCGCCCGGTCAGCCGAGCGCGGGCGGAGCGTCCTCGGGCGCGGTGCCCCAGGCCGACGGCTCGCTGCCCACCGTGAAGGAGAGCGAGCGGGCCGAACGGATGTCGTCCGTGGTGAGGTAGGTGCGCGACTGCTGCGCACCGTCGAGCCGGGTCGACTGGATGTAACGGTCGGTGTCCGATGCCCCGGGAGCGCTCACCGTGAGCGAGCCGCGCGGGTAGTACCGGCGGTCGAGCCTGATGTCGACGCGCTCGAACGCGGGCGTGGAGAGTCCCCAGGTGTCGGTGCCCGGCTGGACCGGGAAGACGCCGATCGAGGAAAGCACCATCCAGGCGGACATGGTGCCCAGGTCGTCATTGCCCGTCATCCCGGTCGGGCCGTTGGTGAAGAGCGTCAGGGCCGCATGGACCACATCGGTCGTCTTCCACGGCTGGCCGGTGGAGAGATAGGTGTACGGGGCGATGAGGTCGGGCTCGTTCTGCGGGTTGTACTTGTCGGCGTTGTAGTACGCGTACGGGCCGTTGACCCAGACCTCTCGGGCGGTCTTCGCGGGGTCGGCCAGCAGCTTGTCGTACGCGAAGAAGGAGTCGAGCCGCTGGTTGGCGGCGTCCTTGCCGCCGATCAGATCGACCATGCCGGGGATGTCCTGCGGCACCATCCACTGGTACTGCCAGGACGTGCCCTCATGGAAGCCCTCGCTCTCGGCCGGGTCGGCGGGGCCGGTGAAGGCGCCGGAGGCGTCGCGGGCGCGGAAGAAGCCGGTCGAGGGGTCGAAGATCTTCCGGTAGTTCTGGGCGCGGGCGTCGTAGCGGGCGGCGTCGGCGTCGTGGCCGAGGTCGCGGGCCATCTCGGCGAGCATTCCGTCGGAGAGGGCGTACTCCAGGGTGGCGGAGGCGCCGTGGTCGTAGTCCGAGTCACCGGGCTTGGCGTGCTGACGGTTCTTGATGTACGGGGCGAAGCCGTCCTTCAGGTACTCGACGTTGGCTTCCCGGCCGACCGGGGCCGAGTCCGCGGCCGGCACACCGTCCGCGTTCTTCCTGAGGGCGCGGTACGCCTGCTCCTCGTACCCCTTCAGCAGGCCCTGCTGGTAGGCGTTGGTGAGGAAGGGGGTGACCGGGTCGCCGGTCATGATGTTCGTCTCGACCGTGCCGTAGCCCCACTTGGGCAGCCAGCCGCTCTCGGCGTCGATCCGCAGGACGGATATCGCCATGTCGCGGGACTCGCGCGGAGCGAGCAGTGAGAGGAGCTGGGCCTGGGTGCGGTAGGTGTCCCAGAGCGACCAGTTCTGGTAGTACGTGAAGTTCTTGGCGCGGTGCTTCTTCTGGTCCCAGCCGGTGTAGCGGCCGTCCACGTCGCTGCCGACGTTGGGCGCGAGGAAGGACCGGTAGAGGGAGGAGTAGAAGGTGCGGCGGAGTTCGTCACTGCCGCCCTGGGCCTTCACGCCTTCGAGGCGGCCCTCCCAGCTGCGCTGCGCGGCGCGCTCGACACGGTCGAAGCTGCGGCCGCCCTCGGCTCGGAGGTTGAGCGCGGCCCCCTTGGCGTCGACGTAGCTCAGTGCCGTGGTGGCCTCGACGGTCCGGTCCTTGCTGGTGTCGAAGCGCAGCCAGGCGCCGTTGCGGGCGTCGGTGGCCGAGGACTTCCTGGACCCCTCGGTGACGGTGGCGCCCTTCCAGGTGCCGGAGGTGGTGAACGGCCGGTCGAAGTGGGTGACCGTGTAGACCGTGTACGGCTTGGTGTCCTGGCAGAAGCCGCTGCCGGTGATCGCGGTCCGCACGGTGCGGCTGTCCAGGATCTCGACCTCGGAGGAGAGCGTCTTGTGCAGCGACTGGCCCGCGTTGAGCAGGACGTTGGCCTTTTCGGTGGCCGGGAAGGTGTAGCGCTGCACACCGGTGCGCTGCGTCGCGGTCAGCTCCGCGCCGATGCCGGTCTTGAGCCCGACCTTGTAGGAGCCGGGGCTCGCCTTCTCGTCGTCGTGGCTGAACTCGGCCGCGTACTTCGCGTAGTCGGTCTCGGTGACGTCGCCGGTGGTGGGCAGGGTCGGCAGGTCGCCGCCCAGACCGCAGCCGACGCCTGAGAGATGGACCGCGGAGAAGCCGCGGATGTGGTTCTCACCGTAGTCGTAGCCGGTGTTGTGACCGGTGTCCGGGGAGAACTGCACCATGCCGAAGGGCACGGAGGCGCCGGGGTAGGTGTTGCCCTCGTTCTGGGTGCCGATGAACGGGTTGACCAGATCGGTCAGCCGGCCGTCGGTCCGGGGCGTGGCCTGGGCCGTGGCCCCGGGGTAAAGGACACCGCCCAGGAGCGCGGCGGCGGCGAGTGCGGCCGCCGGGCCGCGCAGTCGCGGCCGTGGGGTCCGGTGCATGGGGATACTCCTTCGGACAACGTTGTCAGAGCGCGATCATTCTTGATTCCCCGTTGCCCCGCGTCAAGGGGTCGGGCGGTACCGCTCCGGCCCGCCCGCACACGGGACGGGCCGGAGCGGCACCAGCGGTCAGGCCGCGGGGCAGCCCGCGACGACCGGCTGCGACGCGTCGCGGATCAGCGCCTTCTGGGCGTCGTGGACCCTCTTCACATCGGGTTTGACGACCCTGCGGTCGTAGGTGAGCAGTCCGTTCAACTCGCCCTCCACGTCCGAGATCTGCGTGTACACCGCGCCGTTGCCTCCCTTGCAGGCGAGTGCGTGCACCTCGTCGAGCTTGGCGAGGTAGTCGTCGGTGTAGGTGGCCGGGTCGACCGCGATGTACGACTGCTGCACGGCCCAGGCGTGGCCCGGTACCGCGAGACCCAGTCCGCCGTACTCACCGCTGATCAGGGCCCGTCGACCGTCCGGCTTCGGCAGGGCGGGACTCGGGTAGCCGTGCTCGTCGATGATGTCCCCGGTGCCGCCGTCGACGCCGAGGTTGATCCCGGACATGCTGTTGACCAGGCGTGTCGGGTCCCAGGACTTGGCCTGGTCGGCGATGCGGGCCTCGTCGTACTGGCCCCAGCCCTCGTTGAAGGTGACCCACATGACGACGGACGGGTGGCTGGAGTGTTCGTCGATCATCTCCTTCATCTCGTGCTCGTACTCCGCGCGGGCGGCGGCCGACGGGTTGACGGTGTTCATCGCCGGCATGTCCTGCCAGACCATCAGGCCGAGCTTGTCCGCCCAGTAGAACCAGCGGTCGGGTTCGACCTTGATGTGCTTGCGGACCGAGTTGAAGCCCATCGCCTTGTGCATCTTCAGGTCGTACGCGAGTGCCTCGTCGGTGGGCGCGGTGTGCAGCCCGTCCGGCCAGAACCCCTGGTCGAGGGTGGCCATCAGGAAGACCGGCTTGCCGTTGAGGACGGTGCGGGGGGTGCCGTTCACCTTCTCGACGGCGATGGACCGCATCCCGAAGTAGCTGCCGACCCGGTCGGCTCCGACGGTGACCTCGATCCGGTAGAGATGCGGATCGTCCGCGGACCACAGGTGCGGGTGCGGGACGGGTATCCTCAGCGCCGATCCGGTCCGGCCGGTGGCGGTGCCCACCTTGCGCTTGCCGTCGTACGCGGTCGCCGTGACCGGGACCCCGTCCCGCACACCGCGCGCCTCGACGGTGACGCTCGACCCCGGGACGTCCGGGGTGAGCTTCAGCGAGTCCACGTGGTCGGCGGCGACCGGTTCCATCCACACCGTCTGCCAGATGCCGGAGGACGGGGTGTACCAGATGCCGCTCGGGTCGAGGCGCTGCTTGCCCATCGGCGGGTTCTCGCCGTCCTTGGCGTCGGTCGGGTCGTAGACGCCGACGATCAGCTCCTGGGTGCGGCCGGGCACCAGCGCGTCGGTGACATCCGCGCTGAACTTGTCGTAGCCGCCCTTGTGTTCGGCGACGCGCTTGCCGTTGACGTACACCTCGGCCTGCCAGTCCACGGCACCGAAGTTCAGCTGGAGCCGTTTGCCCGAGCCGACCTTCCAGTTCTTGGGGACGGTGAACGTGCGGCGGTACCACATGCGGTCCTCGTGCCGTTCGATCCCGGAGAGCTGGGACTCGACCGGGTACGGGACGAGGATCTTCTCGCCGAGCTTCCTGCCGACCGGGGGCTGCTCCCCCGCCTTCGCCGCGGCGAACTCCCACGAGCCGTTGAGGTTCTGCCAGTTGTCGCGGGTGAGCTGGGGGCGCGGGTACTCGGGGAGCGCGTTCTTCGGCCCCACCTCGTCGGCCCATTTCGTGCTCAGCTCGTGGGTGGAGTGGTTCGGCCCGCTGGACCAGAAGGCGCCGACCGGCTTGCCGTCCTGGCCGGCCAGTGCGCCGTCGCCGTCGTAACGGATGTCGGCCAGGCCCGTGGCGTTCCCGGCCTTGTTCCCGACGACCGGTTCCTTGAGGGCGATGGTCAGACTGCGCGGGTCCTTCGGGTCGGCCTTGACCGCGCCGAGCGGCCACTCGGCCCCGCCGATCACGGCGTCGAGGTGGTTCACCAGACCGGCCGGCAGCCGCCCGAGCTTCTGTGCGAAGTCCAGCTTGAGGGTGCGTCCGTCGGCGAGCACGGTGGCGGCGATGGCCCCGTCGTACGCGAAGTCGTCGGGCAGCCTGAAGGCGGACTGCGGCACCGGGACCTTCGTGCCGCCGGGTTCGGTCCACCTGAGGTGGAGGTTGGAGCCGCCCTCGTGCTCGAAGTACTCGACCTTGAAGTCGTAGGCGGTCCCCGCGGTCAGCTCGACCGGCTGGGAGGTCTGCTCCTTCTCCCAGTCGTCGACCCAGTGGTCGATGACCGGCTTCCCGTCGATCCAGAGGCGGAAGCCGTTGTCCCCGATCATGGAGAAGGTGTGGGCGCCGGACTTCTCCGGCACGATCTTCCCGGTCCACCGGATGCTGGCGTCGTCGGACTGCCCGGTGGCCGAGGCCAGCCGCGACTCCAGGGTCGGGAAGTCGATGCCCGGGTCGAATCCAGTGGCCTTGAGCTCCCCGAAGTCGAAGGCGCCCGGGGCGGACTGGGTGTAGTACTCCCCCTTCAGCCCGTGCACGTCGGCCGAGCCCCCGGGGTCGTGATCGGCCGCCGAAGCGGCGGGTACGGCGGACAGTCCCGCGGCGCCGACGACGGCGGCGAGGAGCAGGACCAACTTCTTTCTGATGCGCACGGATCCTCCTTGTGAGGAAGGGTGGCGGCTCGTTGCAACAGGATGTACAACGTTGGAAGGAATGGCAGTTGGCATGACAGCACGACGGATGCGGCGCTGTCCAGGTGCATGACAATCCCCCGTTCGGAGGGAGCGACACCGGGAGAACCCGAGGCACATCGGCGTGGAACGGGGTACGGCGCGACCCCGCCGCGCCGCGCTTCAACACGCCCTCGACAGGCCCGCGGTACGCCCAGGAGCACCCTCGCGGCGCTGGTCTCAGGCCTTGCCGGGGAGCTCGACGTCCTGGGCGCTCGCCGGCGTTCCGGGCGCGCTGCCGAAGACGCAGTCACCGCAGAGGCCGCCGCCCGGACCGCGGTAGTAGAGGCAGCAGGTGCGCCGGCGGAAACCCGGGCCGTGCGGGGCGCCGGTGTCGCGCAGACCGGGGTGGTCGAAGAGTTCGGCCGCCAGGGTGCGGGCGCGCGCGGCGACGTCCGGCCGGCCGTGGGCGCGCGCCCAGCCGATCAGCTGGCGTACGGCTCCGGCCAGCGCGGATCCGGCGTTGCCCCACAGGAGCCGGTTCGAGATGGCCGTGTCGCGGCGGACCGCCGCGAC
>NZ_JAFMPZ010000168.1 GCF_017353455.1 Streptomyces laculatispora | reverse complement strand
ACGAGATGAAGCGCCTGGGCCGCGACGCCGCCGAACTCACCGCACTCGCCGACCACCTCACCGCCCACGGCCTGGTCCTCGAAATGCTCGCCGGACCCCTGCCCGGGATGTACGACCCGAGCGGGCCGGGCCGTCTGCTGTTCGCGTTCTTCGCGGCGATGGCGGAGACCGAGCGGGAGAACATCCGGGAGTCGACCCTCGAAGGGCTCGACGCGGCGGCCCGCAAGGGCAAGCACGGCGGCCGGCCACCTGTCATCACCGAGGACATGCTGCACACCGTGCTGCGGCGCCGAGCGAACGGCGAGTCGGTCGAGCAGATCCAGCCCGACCTGATCATCCCCACCGGCAAGCGCAAGGGCCAGGCCCCCAGCGTCGCCAGCATCTACCGCGCGCTCGCCGAGCACGAGAAGAAGGAGGCCTACCCCGAGGCCGTCGAGGCGGCGCACGCCGACTTCGCCGACCTCCAGGACGTCGACGGCATCCCGCGTCCCCGCCGAGTACGCATCCGGCGCCCGGACGATCCGCTCACTCTGGAGGAAGCCGACCTCCGACAGCGCCTCCAAGACCAGGTCCTCCAGCCCACCGAGGCCGAGTAACCAGCAAGATCAATCGCTTAGCGCCAACCGCTGTTCCGTTGTTCCCCGGGGCCGGTCCAGGGGCAGGGGGCGGAGCTGCTGCTCGACATCGCCGGCTACTGGGGCGCCGCGGCCACCTACGACGCCGACCGCGAGCGCTACCGCATCCGCGGTGTGATGGGCCCGGACGAGTACCACGACGCCTATCCCGGGGCCGCCGCTCCCGGGATCGACGACAACGCGTACACCAATGTGACCGCGGCCTGGGCGCTCGCACGTGCGCTTGAGGTGTTCGGCGGGCTTCCCGAGGCACGTCGACGGGAGCTGGCCGAGCGGCTCGGTCTGGACGACGGGACGCTGAGCCGCTGGGAGGACATCTCCCGTCGGCTGTACGTGCCGTTCCACGGCGGGGTCATCAGCCAGTTCGAGGGCTATGGCGAACTGGCCGAACTGGACTGGGACGCCTACCGCGCCCGGTACTGCGACATCCGCCGGCTCGACCGGATCCTGGAGTCCGAGGGAGACACGGTCAATCGCTATCAGGCGTCCCAAGCAGGCCGACACCCTCATGCTCGGCTATCCCTTCCGCCCGACCGAGCTGCGGTCCCTGTTCGACCGTCTCGGATACCGGCTCGATGACGAGATGTGGCGTGCGACGGTCGTCTACTACCTGGAGCGCACCAGTCATGGCTCGACCCTCAGCAGCCTGGTGCACGGCTGGGTGCTCGCGTGGGAGGGAGGTCCGGACGCCTGGCGGTACTGCGAGGAAGCCCTGCTCAGCGATGTGGCGGACGTCCAGGGCGGCACCACAGGCGAAGGCATCCACCTCGGTGCCATGGTCGGCACCCTCGATCTCGTCGAACGGGGCGTCGCAGAGCTGGAGGCAGGTCCGGACGGGCTCCGTGTCGATCCCATTCCGCTCAGGGAGATGCCGCGCTGCACGTTCACGTTCTGCTACCGCGGGCACAGCGGCATCCGTGTCCGGCTGCTGCCGGGCCGACTGGGGATCCACGTGCCCCGCTCGCAGCAGGCTGCCCCACTGACCGTGTGCCTGTCCGGCGAGCGGCGGGTGACCGTGGCCGCGGGGGAGCAGCACTGGTTCCGCCTGCCCATGCGCTGTCTCCCGGCAGGCCCGGCGCGGTCCGCCGGACCGACCGGATTGTTCCAACGGCCCTGGGCCTGCGATCGAGTAGGGGCCGCGGTTCTCAGTCCCTTCCGGGGGCCAACAGCTCGCCGGGGTCGGCCACGACCACATCGGCGCCATGGCTGCGCAGTCCGGCCGAATTGCTTCCACGGTGAGCGTTTGCCGGAGCTGCCGGTCGGCGCGAGGCTGGAGGCATGGTGCGCATGCCGGCTTCGGAAACGCTGACAGGGTGGGCCGTGGGGAGCCCTGGTCCGGTCGGGGACGGCCCGCTGGTGCGTGTGCGGCGGGCGATGCCTTCGCCGGGGTCCGGTGAACTGTTGCTCGCGGTGGAGGCGTGCGGGGTGTGCCGCACTGACCTGCACCTTGCCGAGGGCGACCTGAGCCCGCATCGGGCGTCGACCGTTCCCGGTCATGAGATCGTCGGCCGGGTGGCCGCAGTCGGTGAGTCCGTCCAGGGGTTCCGGGTCGGTGACCGGGCCGGTGGGGCGTGGCTGCGCAGCACCTGCGGCCGCTGCCGCTACTGCCGGGCCGGCTGTGAGAACCTCTGCCCGGCCTCCCTCTACACCGGCTGGGACGCGGACGGTGGTTTCGCCGACACTGCCGTCGTGCCGGCGGACTACGCCTACCGGCTCCCGGACGACCGGGACGCCGCGGCGCTGGCGCCGCTGCTGTGCGCCGGGATCATCGGCTACCGGGCCCTGCGCCGTAGTGCCCTGCCGCCGGGCGGCAGGCTCGGGATCTATGGCTTCGGGGCCTCAGCTCATCTGGCGGCGCAGGTCGCCCTGGCCGAAGGAGCGACTGTGCACGTGCTGACCCGTTCGGCACGGGCCCGTGAACTCGCCCTCGACCTGGGCGCCTCCTCTGTGGGCGAGGCTTACGACCGCCCACCCGAACCACTGGATTCGGCGATCTTGTTCGCACCGGTCGGTAATTTGGTGCCCGTGGCGCTGGAGGCGCTGGACCGTTCGGGAACACTCGCCGTCGCGGGCATTCACCTCACCGACATTCCCGTGCTCAATTACCGGCGCCACCTCTTCGAGGAACGCGATCTGCGCAGCGTCACTTCGAACACCCGGCAGGACGGCCGTGACTTCCTGGACACGGCCGCACGGATCGGTATCCGGGTCACCTTGAGCCCGTATCCGCTGAGCCGCGCCGACCAGGCCCTGACGGACCTGGCGGCCGACCGGGTCAGCGGCGCCGCCGTCCTTGTCCCCGGTTGAGCCTCGTTTCAGCCGCGCAGTCACCCTGTCCCGCAGTACCCCGCGCCGCCGTCCGCAAGGGCAGAGGGATCCGGATTCGTCGGCCATAGGTCGATCGGCCCCCCTTCGGTACGACCCGCTCGGCCCTGCTCCTGGCCCCCTCGGCACTGACCTCCTGGGAAGCAACCGTGGATGTCGGACGCTTTGTACGGACTCCGCCTCCCGAAGAGGTGACGACGATGCGACGCATCCGAGTCAGGACCACCAGACCGGGGCGGCCACGCGGCCATGCGCAACAGGATCTGCGTACCCCCCTCCGGCCGGCCCCTGCCCTACTGAAGCCCGCACCCACCGCACTTACCGCGGAGGACATCATGACAACCACTCGACGTGTCGCTCCGTTCGCGGAATTCGGTCGGCAGGATGTCGGCCTTGTCGGTGGCAAGAACGCCTCACTGGGGGAAATGACCGCACATCTGGCAGCTGCGGGTGTGCGTGTGCCCCCGGGGTTCGCGACGACGGCTGACGCGTACGAGGAGCTGCTTGACGGCCACGGGTTGCGTGCACGGATCGAGGAGCAGATCGATCGGTTGCACGACGGGGTCGCCCTGGACGAGGTGGGAGCGGCGATCCGTTCGATGATCCGGAGCCGCTGCAGTTCGGGCTACGGACCGAGATCGTCTCCGCGTACGAGCGGCTCGCGAGCGACCAGGGCCGGGAAGATCCCGAGGTCGCCGTGCGAAGCAGTGCCACCGCCGAGGACCTGCCTCAGGCGAGCTTCGCCGGCCAGCAGGAGGCCTACCTGAACGTACGCGGGCCTGCCCAGCTGTTGCTGTCCTGCCGCCGTTGCTACGCCTCCCTGTTCACCGACCGCGCGATCGACTACCGGGAACGGATGGGCTTCGACCACCTCGCGGTGGCTCTTTCCGTCGGCGTCCAGATCATGGTCCGCTGCGATCTCGCAGGTGCGGGAGTCATTTTTCACGCTCGACCCCGAGAGCGGATTTCCCGAGGTCATCGTGGTCAGCGCGGCGTGGGGCCTGGGGGAAACCGTCGTCAGTGGTCAGGTCGACCCCGACGAGCACACGGTCTTCAAGCCGAGCCTCAAGGACCCGGCACTGAATCCCGTGATCGATGTACGGATTGGAGCGAAGCGGAAGAAAGCGGTCTACGGGCAGCACGGACAGACCCGGAGCGTCGATACGACCGGCGAGGAGCGCTCGCGATATGTCCCGGCAGGCACGGAGGTCCGTCAACTGGCCGAATGGGCGATGACAGTCGAGGCACACTATGGGTGCCCCATGGACCTGGAATGGGCCAAGGACGGCCTGACAGGGGAACTGGCGATCGTGCAGGCCCGCACCGAGACCGTACAGTCCCGCCGCCGCACGACGACACTGCGCCGCTGCCGCCTGACCGCCACGCCGCAGCAGAGCCTCATCGAGGGCACAGCGGTCGGCGAGGCCATCGGCTCGGGCCCGGCCGTCGTCCTCGACTCGCCGGTGGACCTCGACCGCTTCCCGACTGGCGGTGTGCTCGTCACGGGCATCACCGACCCCGACTGGGAACCCGTCATGAAGCAGGCCTCCGCCATCGTCACCGACCACGGCGGCCGGACCTCGCACGCCGCCATCGTCAGCCGCGAACTCGGTGTCCCGGCCGTTGTCGGCACCGGACATGCAACCAAGGTGCTGCGCAACGGCCAGAAGGCCACCGTCTCGTGCGCCGAGGGGTCCCGTGGCCGGGTGTACGCGGGGCTGCTGGCCTACGAGGAGCAAGAGACCGACCTCAGCGAGATCCCCGCCACCCGGACCCGCGTGATGCTCAACCTCGCCGACCCGTCCGCCGCCTTCCGATGGTGGCGCCTGCCCGCCGACGGCGTCGGGCTCGCACGCCTGGAGTTCATCGTCGCCCACCAGGTCAAGGCTCACCCCATGGCACTGCTGCACCCCGAGCGACTGGACCGCCCCGACCGCTGCGCGATCGAACAGCTCACCGAGGGCCACCTCGACCGCGCCCAGTACTTCGTCGACCGGCTGGCCCACGGAGTGGCGCGCGTCGCCGCATCCCGGTGGCCCGACCCGGTAGTAGTGCGGACCAGCGACTTCAAGACCAACGAGTACGCGCGTCTGCTTGGCGGACGGGCATTCGAACCGGTCGAGGCGAATCCGATGAGCGGCTGGCGTGGTGCCAGCCGCTACTACAGCGACGACTACCGCGAAGGCTTCGCCCTGGAATGCCGGGCGCTGCGCCGGGTCCGCGACGAGATGGGGCTGACGAACGTCATCGTCATGATTCCCTTCTGCCGCAATCCGGAAGAGGCCGACCGGGTTCTGGACGTGATGGCGGAGCAGGGACTGCGCAGGGGCGAGCACGGTCTGAAGGTCTACGTCATGGCGGAGATCCCCTCCAACATCATCCTGGCCGAGGAATTCGCCCGGCGCTTCGACGGCTTCTCCATAGGGAGCAACGACCTGACCCAGCTCACCCTGGGCGTCGACCGCGATACCGAAACCCTTGCCCATGTCTTCGTCGAGACCGACCCCGCAGTCATGAGGAGTATTCGTCTGCTCGTACTGCGCGCCCATTCCGTCGGCCGCTCAGTAGGCCTGTGTGGTCAGCGCCCCAGCGACGACCCAGCCTTCACGGAATTCCTGGTAAGTACCGGCATCGACTCGATCTCGGTGGCACCGGACAGCTTCGCCGCAGTCAAGCAGCATGTGGTGGCTGCCGAACGGGACACGCACACGGAGAACCGGCCGGCCCCGTCCGGGACCTGGCCGGAGGATGTCGTCACTCGTGAGCGATGACGGCGACGGGTGCGCTGGAGTGATGGAGGACCGCGTGAGCGACCGGGCCGATGTGCGTGCCGATCGAGGACCGGCGGACGCGACGGCCGACGACAATCAGATCTGCACCGGAACCTGCCTCTAGGAGTTGCTCGGACACGGGGCCGACCATCACCTCCGCTTCGAGGCCGACAGCCGGGTACATGTCCTGCCAGGGACGCAGCATTTTCTCCAGGCCGATTTGCTTGCTCCGGGCAATCTGGGCGTTGACTTCCGGGTTGTACGCGGCCCCGGACCCGGCCAGGGGCGGCAGCATCCAGGTGTGCAGCGCATGGAGTGTGCAACCCAGCCGTGATGCCTCGTCGAACGCGAAGGAGAGCAGGGCTTCGCACGGACGACCTGTGTCGACACCCACGACCACGTTGCGGTCCAGGTGCCGCCCCTGCGCGTGCCGCAGCGCGTCCTCGCTCGCGCGTACCAGCACAACGGGCTGTTCCACGGCGAGGATGACGGCCATGCCGACGGAACCGAGGACGAAACCCTTGAGCGTGCCCAGTCCTCGGGAGCCGAGCACCAGCATGCTGGCGCCCTCTGCGGCATGGGCTAGTGAGGCGGCCGGCTGTCCGTCACATGATTCGGCGCTGACATCCAGTCGCGGGTGCTTGTCCAGCAGTTCGTCGGAAGCTTTACGAAGAAGGGTCCGAGCCCCTCGGCGGCGCCCTTCGGAACCGGCTGAGGGGCCGACGTGGGGCGGCGACCATATTTCGGCATGGACGAGGTGGAGAGGCTCACCGCGAATGAGCGCCTCGCGTGCGGCCCAATGAGCCGCCGCGACACTCTCTGCGGATCCGTCGAGTCCGACGACAATACGCCGGTTCATGATGGTCCTCCTCGGACAGAGGCTGCTTCGGGTCAGTGAAGAACTCGCGAACGCGTCGGCGTGTCAGTCCTTCTTCTGTTGGTGTGGGGTGTCGATTCGCACACCGTCGGGCACGTCGGTCTTCTCACATTCGAGCCGGTCGATCACCTCCACGACTCCGTCGACGCTCCGGCACAGACGCAGGACGACGGGGACGAGGCTGTGCCGGGTCACACCGCCGCTGAGGGTCACGACACCGTCGGCGACGTCGACGGTCAGGGAAGAGGGACTGATCCGCAGCGTGTGCGTCAGGACGTCTTCGAGAATCTCCTCCTGGATAGCGTGATCCCTGCGCAGGAAGAGTTGCAGAAGGTCGCTTCGGCTCAGGACCCCGATCAGCCGGCCTTCGTTGCCGATGACAGGGAGTCTCTTGATCTTGTGCCGCTCCATGACACGGGCGGCACGGACAGCGCTCCATTCGGGAGCCGCAGTGATCGCCGGCCGACTCATGAGATCTACGGCGGTGTTACCGGTGTAGTGCCGGCGAAGCAGGTCGGCCTCGGAGACTACGCCCACGGGGCATCCGTTCTCGTCCACGACGGGCACGGCTGTGATGCCGAACTCGTCGAGGAGCCGGGCGATCTCCTTGAACGTGGTGCCGCGCTGAACGCTGACGGCCGTGGGCGTCATGAGGTCGGAGACGCTGCGATGCCTCATCATGGCCCTCCATTCGCGTGGGAACTTCGGACTCCAACCGGGCTGAGACGTCCACGACTCCCGGCACCGTGTGTGCGACACGCACCAGCACGTCACCGAGTGACGGGTCGGGGACGGTGCCGCTGAGACGGACGATGCCGTCTGACACATCGACGTACACGCTCGCGGAGCCCGCAGGAATCAGCTGAGTCATGATCAGTTCGCGCAGTTCCTCGGCGATGTCCTCGTCCGGACGCAGGTAGATCTTGAGTTAGATCACCTCGACTGACCACGCCCCCGAGACGTCCGTCGTCGTCGACGACCGGCAGCCTCTTCAGATGGCCGCGGGCCATCAGCCGGGCGGCCCCGGCGATACTCGACCTCCGGGACACCGTCACAGCGGGGACGGTCATCAGCTGACCGGCGGTGACGGCGCGGGACTCGTCTCCACCCTGTGCCTTGAGCAGAAGGTCCGCTTCGGAGACCACGCCGACGACTCGTCCCTCGTCCGACACGACGGGCAGCGCACTGATCCGCCATTGCTGCATGGCCTCCACGATGTCCTTGAACGGCGCTCCGCGGTTGACCGTGATGACAGCATGCGCCATCACGTCGCCGACGGTACGCAGATGCTTCATGGTCCCTCCAGGAATATGGGCCCCGCTTCTCCGATCGTCGGCGTCGTCGACGCCCGGCGGTAGGACCGTCCGGGGTCTGCCGGGGACTGCTCGGCCCTGTTGGAGTGGCGCGAGCGGTGCTTCGCGAAGGTGGCCGGAGGCCATGGGAGAAGGTGCGGGCTTCGCCGCACGACGTGAACGCTCAAAGGGTGCCGGCGTCATGCGCGGGATCAGGCTCCGGCGGCAGATCGTCCACGGCGTATCCCAGGGACTGGTCGACACTGACGACACCGTCGACGGAGAGGCACAGAAGTTCGATGACCGGAATGGTTGAACGTTCCTCCACCGTGCCGCTCAGACTGACGACCCCTTCCTGAACGGTCACTGCCACACCTCCCGGTGTCATCCGGAGGGTGCGGCCCAGCACTTCGTCGATGATCTCCTCGCGTATGGCGTCGTCGTGGCGGAGCATGGGGCGCAGCAGATCCGAGCGGCTGACAATGCCCACGAGCGTGCCGGTGTCATCGACCACCGGAAGGCGTTTGACACCTCGCTGGTTCAGGAAGCGCGCTGTCTCGACGAGACCCCACGAGGGCCGGGCCATAAGCACGGGAACGGACATGAGATCAGCGGCGGTGCGTGCGTCCATGGTGCGGTGGTTCACGGCCGCCGTTCCGCGCAGTTGGTCGCGGCCCTCCGCTTCCGGCAGGCCCGCCTGTCTGCGGAGCAGGTCCGCCTCCGAGACGATGCCGATGGGGTGACGGTGAGTGTCCACGACGGGCAGGGCCGAGACATCGTTGTAGGCAAGACTCCAGGCGACCGTCTTGAGTGATGCTTCGGGGCTGGCCGTGGCCACATCCCGGGTCATGACCTCGGCTACAGAGCGGTGCATCATGATCCGATCTCCCTTTCGTGGGCGTCGGTCGTGGGGACGCCACGTCGTACGGGACACCGCCCACGACCGGTGACGGGATGCCCGCCCGTGTCGAAGGAAGAGACACAGCAGGTCCCGGCGGGTGACGATGCCTACAAGCCTGTCCTCGTCGTCCACGACCGGAAGCCTCGGCAGTCCACTGATGTCGCGCTGGGCGAGCAGCTTCGCGACCTCTTTGAAGGAGGTAAGCGAGATGACCGATACGACGTCGTCGGTCATCAGGTCCCCACTCGGATGTGCTTCATGGTGACACCCCCTGCCGTCCCACAGCGATCCGCCCGGACGCGATGCCGGTGGTTGTTCGGTATCCATGATTCTTCGGGCCGCACGGGGGCAGGAGGGCCGAACGGGGCATGGCCGGGACCGGTTGGACCTGGCTCCGGCGTCCGGGAACGCGCGGCAGGCAGGACCCGCCCGACAAGGGTCCATCGGTCCCCGGGCGGACCTGAGCGGCCCTCGTCCCGCAGCGGCGAGCGGTGCCAGTGTGAGAGCCGTACCTTCAGCGGCCTCGGTGAGGAGCGACCATGAAAGACGTCACCGAGGCCCGGAACTGGGACCCGTCGTCGTCGGCGTCGACGGCTCCGCGCCGGCCCGCCGGGCGGCTCTGTGGGCAGCGGCCGAGGCCGCATGCCGTGGCAGCACACTGCGCATCGTCCACGCGACTGACACGGACAGCCGGGTTCTCCGCCTCTCGGGAGAGAACATCGAGCGCGTCCACGGGGCGGGCCACGAACTGCTGCGGGAGACTGCCGCGGCCATCGCCGAACGGCATTCCGGTCTGCACGTCAGCACGGAGTTCAGCGGCGGGCGCAGCCGTCCCCAGCCTGCGCCGGGCCGTCGGCCTGCGCGGCAATGTCGTGGTGGGCAACCGCGGCCTGGGAGGGTTCAAGAACCTCATGCTCGGCTCTGTCGGTCTGAAGATCGCTGCCGACGCCACGACACCCGTCGTCGTAGTCAGAGGCACAGACGAGGGGGAGGAGAGCGGCGTGGTGCTCGCCGCGGTCCGTGACGAGCATGGTGCCGAATGCGCTCGCTACGCGGCGCGCGAAGCCGAGATGCACAAGGCCTCGCTGAGGCTCCTGCACGTGTGGCACATTCTCGGATCCGCCGGACTCGCCGTGACCATGCTCGACGACGTCGAAGCCATCGCAGGCGAGAACCTCCACCACCTGAACGCCGTGACGGACCGGATCCGCGACGTATTCCCGGCCCTGAACGTTCGGGTGGAAGCCGCGAAGAGCCTGAACGTAGCCGGGGTGCTGGTGGAGGCATCGCGCCAGGTGGATCTGCTGGTGATGGGCGGGCGACGGGCGCCCGGCTACATCGGCCCCACCCTCGGGTGGGCGACGCACAGCCTTCTGCACCACGCCCACTGCCCCGTGCAGCTCATTCCGCGGCGTGGTTCCGGGCAGGGGAGCGATTCGTGATGGGTACCGACGAACGCCATGAGCTGGTCATGGGTATCGACCCGGCCAGAAACCAGCACCTCGCGTTGGCCTGGGCGGCCGACGAGGCGCGTCGGCGCGGGCTGGACCTCAGGCTCGTCGTAGCCGTACCTCCATCGCACGACCGGCGCGCGGGTGAAGACCGCCCGGGCAGGAAGGCGATGCTCCGAACCGGGGCGGACGCTCTTCGGGAGGGAGCCGCCTGGGTCCGGGCGCACCATCCGCAGCTGCGGCCGGTCACTGATCTGCTCGACGGTTTCCCGGCTGCCGTGATCGGGGGCTGTCCGCGAGGGCCCGCATGGTCGTTCTCGGATCCCGCCATCTGAGCCGTACCGCGGAGTACTTCAGCGCCGGCTCCCTCGTCGTTCCCGTCACGGCCCAGGCGCGCTGCCCCGTGGTGGTTGTGGGGCTGGCGTTCGAGGAGGCAGACCTCCGCGGAGCAGCGCTCCGTGCCGTTTCGGTGTGGCAGCCGCCCGTGTTCATGCTCCACGACGGAAAGGACGCCGTGCAGGCTCAGACACGCATGCTCTCCGAGACGATGGCGGGCTGGTCACCGAGGTACCCAGATGTGCACGTGACCCACGAGGTACCGACCGGACATCCGGTGGAGGAGCTTGCCGGGGCGGCGGAGCACGCCCTGGCCGTCGTCGTGGGCCGCCGCGGCCGTGGCGGCTACGAGGGCATGCGGCTCGGCTCCGTCGTCCACGGGTTGTTGCACCGGGCGCACTGCCCGGTGATCACGGTTCCCCTCGTGTGAATCCCGTCGTGACGACCTCCATGCGGACGTCCACGACGCCTTCGACGCGCGAATGGCCCGGGCCAGGAGCGGGACCTGAGAACGGTCCCGGAGAGGCCCCTGAACAGTGACGACACCGTCCAGCACAGTGAATTCCACCCGGTCCGGGGGAGACAACTCGGCGAGCACGGCGGATCGGATCTCCTCCTCGATCTCCTCGTCCGGGCGCAGGAACACCTTGAGCAGATCGCTGCGGCTCACGACGCCCTCCAGCAGGCCGAGATCGTTCACGACGGGCAGCCGTTTCACTCGCTTTCGCGCCATGATGCGGGCGGCCTCGGCGAGTGTGGCGTCGGGATGGACGGTGACGGCCGGACTCGACATCAGATCCCCGGCCAGTACGGCGTCGGCTTTGGACGCCTCCTCGAGTTGACCAGGCAGCTTCGGGTCTTCCTGCCGGAACTCCTCCTTCGGCAACAGGTCCGCCTCGGACACGACCCCGACGACGCGGCCCTCGCCTTCCAGGATCGGCACGGCGCTGACTTTCCACTGATGCATCAGCTCGACGATTTCCTTGTACGAGGCCTCGCGGCCGATGGCCACGGCCGTGTGGGTCATGACGTCGCTGACGGTGTACGGGGATGCAGCCATGGGGTGCTCCTCGGGCGTGACTCCTGAGTGGCGGCACGACGGCATACTCACACGAACCCGCCGCTGCCATGAGGGGCGTAGAGATCGAGCAGACGGATCCGGGTGGCCTGCAAGCGGTGGGTGAGAACTTGCCCGACCCAATGGCCGACGGCCGAACCGAAGGCGGGATCCGCGTCCATCATCATGCGTACGGTCACCGCGTCGAACTCATGGGTACGGACAGGCGTCATCGCCTCGGCCCCGAGGTGCCAGATGTAGGGCTTGAACAGCCAGGCCCAGCCGACCAGTTCACCGGACCCGAGACTCTCTATGGCTACCGGGGCGCTGCCGGGGACGTGGATGTCCAGCGTGACGGTGCCCGAACGCAGTATCCAGAAGCGGTCCGCGTGATCCCCTTCTCGGAAGAGACGGACCCCCTGGGAGAAATTGATTTCTTGTCCGGTCCCCATCAGGCGGGCACGGTACTGAGCGGGCAGGGCTGCCGTGATGCGAGTCGGAGAACCGCTCATCGGTGGCCTCCTCTGTCGTCTCTGGTGTCAGCATCGCCGGGCAGCCGGTTCACGGACATGGGTCGTCCGGCCCTTGCCGCAGGTCCGTCCGGCCCCGGGCGGGCCCTGCGATTCCCGAATACCTGGCGGCCCTGCCGACTGAGTCGCCACTTTCGCCCGATCGCGAGACCGGACCGGGCCGTCGCCCGGCCCTCCACTATCGCCACCGGCGCCTCGCGGGCCAACCGGACGCCGAGGCGGCGACGAGCACATCCGGCCCCTGTCTTACCGCTGCTGTCTTACCGCTGCCGACAAGCACGTCGCGTAGTGCGGTCCAGCCGGACCACGAAGAGGGTCGAACGTTCCTCATCCGGGCCGAACCGGCCCTCACCCCCGATACGTTCCGGTGCGACCGTGAGAACAGGCACTCTCCCCCAGCAGGGCGAGCGGAAGGCGGTGGGGATGATGGAACTGCCCCTGGTCTCGGGCGTGGACGGATCGGAGAGCAGCCTGAGGGCGGCCGACTGGGCTGCCGACGAGGCAGCCCTCCATGGGCTGCCGCTGCGGCTGGTGTACGCGTTCGGGTGGGAGCAGTACGAGGGTGCCGCACTCGCGCTCGGCCTGGGCAGGCCTTCCGAGCAGCCGCTCGCCGACCGTATCGTCGAGGATGCCGCTGAGCGGGTTCGGCGCCGTCATCCGGATGTCGACATCTCTGCCGAGGCGACGCCCGAGGACGCGGTGATCGCCCTGCTGCACGAGGGCCGCAACGCCGAGGCGCTGATCACCGGGGATCGAGGCCGTGGCGGGTTCACCGGGCTTCTGCTCGGCTCGGTCGGTCTGGCCGTCGCCGCGCGGGCCCCGTGCCCCGTCATCGTCGTGCGTGGTGACAGCGTCGGAATCGAAGGCACGCACGGACGGATCCTCGTGGGCATCGGGGAACCGGAGGGAGGATCGGCGGCGGTTCGGTTCGCCTTCCGCGAGGCCGGAGCGAGGGGCTGCGAACTGTATGCCGTACGAGCCTGGAGCTGTCCCTCGCACAACCGTGCCGATCCCCGGCGTACTGCCAGTGAGTACCTGTACCACAAGGAATGTGCGGCGACCCTGATCGACGAAGTGACGGCGGAGACCGTACGCGAAGCCCCGACGGTCCGGTTGCACTCGGCGGCGGTGGAGGGAACGGCCGCGAAGGTACTGGTGCAGCGCTCGGCCGCGGCGGATCTGATCGTCGTCGGAGCGCATCGCCGCCAGGGCCACCTCGGACTCCAACTCGGCCGAGTTGCCCTTACTCTGCTCCATCACGCCGACTGTCCGGTGGCCGTCATACCTCTCACAGCCTGATCGCGTGAGCGCCCTAGTCTCCCTTCCCGAGCAGTGACGCGTGGTCGGGGACGTACGTCTGAAGGTCTCTCGGCGGCCGTTGGTACCCGGTGGCCGGAGGCCGCGGAGGCAGTTCGATCACCGGCGGAGCGACCGCCTCGTACGGCACGGTCGACAGGAGATGGGCGATCATGTTCAGTCGGGCCCGGCGCTTGTCGTCGCTCTCGACGACGTACCACGGAGCCTCCGAGATGTCCGTATGGACGAACATCTCGTCCTTCGCCCGCGAATAGGCCTCCCAGCGGGTGATCGATTCCAGATCCATCGGGGAGAGTTTCCACCGGCGGGTGGGATCCTGCAGCCGGCGCCGGAATCGCTCCTCCTGCACCGCGTCACTGACCGAGAACCAGTACTTGCGCAGCAGAATGCCGTCCTCCACCAGCATGCGCTCGAAGATCGGGCACTGGCGCAGGAACCGCTGGTGTTCCTCCATGGTGCAGAAACCCATGACGCGCTCGACGCCGGCGCGGTTGTACCAGCTCCGGTCGAACAGGACCACTTCCCCCGGGGCCGGAAGGTGCTCGACATAGCGTTGGAAGTACCACTGGCCGCGCTCGCGCTCGGTGGGCCGCGGGAGCGCTGCGATACGTGCCATTCGGGGATTGAGGTGTTCGGTGACGCGCTTGATGGTGCTGCCCTTGCCCGCCGCGTCCCGTCCCTCGAACACCACGACGAGTCGTGTGCCTTCGGCGCGTACCCACTCCTGGAGCTTCACCAGCTCGGTCTGAAGCCGGTACAGCTCGTGCTCGTACAGCGAGCGTGGCAGCTTGCCCGGTGCCCTCGAACTCTTCTCGTCCGACATGGGACGACACTAAGGAAGAGACCGTGTTCCGTCCACATGGATCGCCCTGCTGTTGTTGTGACTCGCTCGCATACGTGAGCGCCCATGCCGGGATTGCGGCCACGGCCCGCCGCCTCCACGATGAAGGCATGGCTCCTGTCGGTTCGGCAGACCGCTTCGACGCGTTTCGGGCTCTGGCAGGCCGACGCGGTCGGCCGGGTGCCCGGCTGATCGAGAGGCTGGCGGAGGCCGGAGCAGGAACGGCGGACAGCCCCGAGGCGTGAGCACCGGCGGTCGCCGCTCGTGTGGGCTTGCCTGCCGCAGCCGGGCTCGGACCGGCCGGCTACTACGCGGACCTTGCGACCGCGCACGGTCGAGCGGGTGCTGGAAGGCCTGGCTCTGGCCTGCTTCGCGTGCGGGGCCCGCCGGGGGCTGGTGCTGGTGCGTTCCGAGTATCCGCGCGCACTGACGAGAGTGCGGGAAGCGGTCGCGCGGGCGTACGCCGACGGGCACTTCGGCCCGTCCGTCCACGGCACCACCACGGCCCTGGACATCAAGGTGGTGGAGGGAGCCGGGTCGTATGTCGCCGGTGAGGAGACCGCCCTGATCGCGAGTTTGGAGGGGGACCGGGGGGTGCGCGCGACCGCGCCCCCCGTACCCGACCCAGCGCGGGCTGTGGGATGCGCCGACCGTGGTCAACAACGTCGAGACCCTGGCCGCCGTCCCTTGGATCGTCTCCCGGGGCGGTCGAGCCTACGCCCGGCGCGGGACCTCCACCGAGACAGGGACAAAACTCGTATGCCTGTCCGAGCGCTTCGCCCGTCCGGGTGCCTACGAAGTCGAACTCGGAACCCCGCTGGAACTGATCGTCACCGAACTCGGCTCCGGCCTGAAGGACGAGGCTGAGTTGACCGCGCTCCAGATCGGTGGACCGCTCGGTGGTTTCCTTGCCGCAGACGCACTGGACGTGCCGCTGACCGAGACCGACCTCGCCGCTCGGGGCGCCGCACTCGGGCATGCCGGACTGGTCGCCTTCGACCAGCGCGTGGCTCCGCAGGACGTGCTGCGGCACATCTGGTAGTTCGCCGCCACCGAAAGCTGCGGCGCGTGCTCGCCCTGCCGCGTGGGCTCGCGGTTGCTGACCGCAGTGGTTGTGCCCCCTGCCGATCGCCTGGATTTCTACAGTGACCCCTGGTTGCCTTTCACTAAATCTCGCACCGCACATCCGGAAGCCGCCAGGCTGCGCCCGCTGACCCGGCTCGGCAAGGACGAGTGGGGCACCTTCGGAGGCGTACGGGAGATCTCCCGTGTCCCGTACGCCCAGTGGCAGGAGGACCGCGGCGCCCGGTGAGGCGGTGCGTGGGCCTGTGAGCCGCGCCGCTGCTCCACGGGGCGCTCGCCGGCTCCGGGAGCCGCCACTACTCCACCCGGCGTACGGTCACTGCCTTCCGGCGTACGACGACGCCGGGACGCGTGCCGGGGGATCCTGCGCACCATGGAGAACCGGACGACAGCGACAGCCCCGGCCGGACGGGCGGGCAACCACGCCCCCGGCCCGTCCACGCCCTTGCGCGGCCTGTGGGACGTACGTCCGGCCGAAGGGCTCTGCTACGCGACGGGGACCGTGCTCATCGCGTCGGGACTGGCGCATCTCGTCGTCCTCCTCGTCGACGGCGGGTCCTGGGACGGCCCGGTGTCCTGGCGCAAGCCCATCACCTTCGGCCTCTCCTTCGGCCTGACGCTCATCGCGATCGCATGGGTCTCCGCGTACCTGCGGATCGGTGTCCGCACCCGGACCGTGCTGCTGGGGCTGTTCGCCGCGGACTGCGTGCTGGAGGTCGCCGGAATCACCGTGCAGGCATGGCGGCACGTGCCGTCCCACTTCAACATGGAGACCCCGTTCGACACAGGGGTGTCCATGACGCTCGCCGTCGGCGGGGCTGCGCTCGTCGTCATTCTCTGCATGCTCTCGGCCGCAGCCTTCCTCCGGCGGCCCGGCGGACCGCCCGGCATGGCGCTCGCGCTGCGCGCGGGCTGCGCGATTCTCGTCATCGGACTGCTGTCGGGTGCGGCCATGATCGCGCGCGGCGTGTATCTCACCCGCACCGGGCATCAGTTGGCCGGATACGCCTCCACGGCATCGCTCAAGCCCCTGCACGGCGTCAGTCTCCACGCCGTCCTGGTGCTTCCGGTACTGGTACGCCTCCTGGCCATGACATCGTGGAGCCCACACACCCGCGTGTCCGTCGTGCGGGCCGCCGTCGGCTGCTACGCGGCGGCTGTCGCGGCAGCGCTGGTGTGGGCGGTCGTCGCTTACTGATGCGACCGTGAAGGCGAACACGGGGCGCACCGGCGACGGTGCCGACGGCCGGACCGGCGGCAACGGATAGTCTCTGCAAGCCTCGTCGGATACCGGTGCCCTGGTGGGTGTGGGACCGGGACGATGCCACACCCCCGTCGTCGCCGCTGTCCACGGACCGGCCGGCCACGGGGCTCTCACACTAACTGCGATGTACAGGAGACCCGATGGCTGATACCCCGACCCGCCAGGTTCAGCGGCGCTCGGACGAGAGCGCGGCGGGCTCGGCGGCCGAGGCCCCGGGCCGTGTCGAGGCCGTACCGACACCGTGCTACCAGGGGCTGTTCGTCGAACCCGATCTTCCGCCCTTCGTCGAGACCGAGTGACGGAACCCCGGCCGAGGTCCGGACTGCCCCCGTTCCCGCTCCGGCGGGCACGGGGGCAGTCCGGTACCGGGCGCCCGCCCCGTGGCCTCCAGTCGCCCCGCGCGGACCTCGGCTGTGCGTGCGCGGCGCATCAGGGAAGCTGTCGGCATGAACATCTCTGGCGACGAGGGCTCACCGCAACGAGCGGGCTACCGGCGATCGACGGGGTCGCCGCGAGGTGAGGCCCGGCGCCGCGAACTGCTCGACCGGGTCACCGAGGACCTCGCGGCCAACGGAATCGTGGACTTCTCGCTGCGGCGCGCCGCACGTGCGGCCGGCGCCACGCACAAGGTGCTCCTCTACCACTTCGACGGAGCCGACGACCTGCTCGTGCAGGCCGTCGTCCAGCTGCGCCGGCGCCGCATCGCGAAGGCGCTGGCTGCCGCGACCGAGGGAGAGGTCCGCCGGTCACTGGGGGACTGGGTGCGCGCGATCTGGCCCATCCTGGTGGGCGAGGAGGCGGCGGTGCTCGATCAGGCCATCGGCCTGGCGATGTACGACTCCGAACGCTATGCCGCACTCGGCCGCGAGGCCTCCCAGCAGTACCTGCCCACTCTGCTGTCGGTCTGCCCGGAGCACTGGTCCGCGCGTCGCAGGCTGGAGGTCGCCGAGATGGTCCTCGCGACGCTCCGCGGCTTCCTGGTGGACGCCCGGACCAGCGGCGACACCGCCGGGGTCGCCGCCGGGTTCGAGGCCCTGGTGCGCGCGCTGGAGCGCGAGGAGGCCGCCGAGGAGTGACCGCGCTCGCCAGGCGGGCCGCAGGGCGGGGCCGGGCGAGCGATGGACACGATGTGAACCACATGGTTCACTTTTGGGAGGGGTGAATCCCGCCCAGTCGGAGGTCGTCATGCGCACGTCCGCAGAACGCCAGAAGGTCCGATTCGCCGCCGACGGCACCGAATGCGCGGCCTGGCACTCCCCGGGAACGAACGGCGGCTGCGTGACCATGGCCGGCGGCGGGGTGACCAAGGAGCCGGGCACCGATCCGTTCGCCGCGCGCTTCCACGAGGCGGGGTTCACGGTTCTCGCCTTCGCCTGCCGGCGCCCCGGCGAGAGCGGTGGCCGGCCGCGCCAGACCGTGCGCATCAAGGACCAACTCGCCGACTGGCAGTCGGTGGTCTCCTTCGCCGCGACCCTGCCGGACGTCGCTCCGGCGCGGATCGCGGTCTGGGGCTTCACCCTGTCCGGCGGCCACGTCCTGCGTGTGGCGGCCCGCAATCCCCACCTGGCGGCCGCCGCCGCCCAGACGCCCAACGCCGACGGGCCGGCCGCCTCCCGCAACGTGACGCGCCACCGGAGCCCGCTCGCGATGCTGCGGCTCACCGGCACCGTCCTGCGGGACGCGGCAGGCGCTCTCCTGGACCGCCGCCCCGTGCCGGCGCCGCTCGCGGGCGAGTTGTCCTTCCTGCGCCGGCACCTGCCCGACCCGGCACCCGCGAAACGGCCCGCCGCCGCGGACGCATCATCGGTACGCCGGTCATGAAGGAGATCGAACTGTCGGCCGGGACGGTCGCCTACGAGGACACCGGCGGCGACGGCCCGACGGTGGTCCTGCTCCATGGGCTGATGATGGACGCGTCCTTGTGGGACGGGACGGTCGCCGGGCTGTCCGCCGGCCACCGCTGCCTGGCGCCGACGCTGCCCCTGGGCGCGCATCTTCACGCGATGCGCGCGGACGCCGATCTCTCGCTCCTCGGGGCGGCCCGGCTGGTCGCCGAATTCCTCGACCGCCTGGACCTGCGGGACGTCACGCTCGTCGGCAACGATACCGGCGGGGCCCTCGTCCAACTGCTGATCGGTGACGGCGACCGCGCCGCCCGGGTGGGGCGGGTGGTGCTGGTCTCCTGTGAGGCGTTCGACAACTACCCGGCACGGGTGACGGGTACGACTCTCGCGCTCGCCGGCCGGCTGTCGCCGCGTCTCTTCGGACTGTTCATGCAGCAGATGCGGTTGCGGGCGGTCCGCCGCCTCCCGATCGCGTTCGGGTGGCTGACCAAGCGGGGCGACGCGGCCACCCGCCGGTGGACGCGGCCCGTCATGACCCGGCAGGGCATCCGCCGCGATGCGGTCCGGACGCTGCAGGCGGCGGACGCGGATGCCCGCAGACTGGCCGAGGCGGCCGGGACGCTGCGGTCCTTCGACCGGCCCGCACTCGTCGTCTGGGCGGCCGGGGACCGCGTGATGCCGCCCGAGCACGGCAGACGCCTCGCGGCGCTCCTCCCGCAGGGGCGGCCGGCCGAGATCGCCGACAGCCGCACGCTCGTCCCGCTGGACCAGCCGGAGCGGCTGGCCCTGGCGATCCGGGAGTTCGTGCCCGCGCGCCGCCGGTGACGCACGCGCCGATGACGGTGTCACCCGCCGGTCGCGGGCGGAACGCCTACTCGCAGGCGACCCCGTCCCCGTCGCGGTCGAGATGCCGCCCGTAGCCGGGTTCCCCGGCGTGAATGGGTGCGGCGCCGGCTGCGCGGACAGCGGTGCAGTTGGCGTAGTACGCCGACCCGGAGCCTCCGTCCGACCCTGAGCCTCCGTCCGACCCTGAGCCGCCGGAGGTTCCCGACCCGCCGGAGGTACCGGAGCCGGGCGCGACGGTGACCTTGACGGTCTTCGTCTTCGTGACGGTCGGGACCGGCTCCGGGTCGGCGGTGACGGTCTCTGTGACGGCGGGCAGGGGCTCGGCCGATTCCGTCGCCGTCGCCGTGACGGTTGCCGCAGGTGCGGCTTTCGCGTCGGCGGCCTTCTCCGTCCTGGTGCCGTCGTCGGAGGCGCCGATGCCAAGGCCGATGAAGAACAGGACGACCGCCGCGGGAATGATGATCCGCTTCCTCGTCCAGCCCGGCCTGCCCCCGGAAGGCGCCGGAGGCACATACGGGTTGGGCCCGGTGGGCTGGGGCGGCTGGCCCCAAGGCGGCTGCTGCGGCGGCGGATTGTGCGACATGGGTCCCCCAAGTGATGCGTCGGGCATGACCGTAGCGAGGACGTACGGGCCGGTGTGAGCCATACATTCCATTGGTGATGAATTTGTGACCAAATGGTGGACGAGAGGTGTGTGCGTCACTGAACGGACGCGACGCCCGCGTGGGACGGCCTCGCGAACTCGACGCCGAACGGGCGTCCGCGGCCTACCCTCAACGGGGCGACAGCGGCCCAGGACCACCAGCGACAACAACCGAACAGGAGAGGTGATTGATCACTCCAGCACCGCCCCGGCGCCCGTGCCCCCGCTACAGCGCCGACGGCACGCCCTGCTCCAACACCACCACCCGCGCGGACGGATGGTGCGGCCGGTGCGACGGCTACACGACCGTGACGCCCGCCGTGACCCGCAACGCCACCGGGCCGCGCCGCTCCGAGTGGCGGTGGGGGCCCGACACCTGGACACCCGGCGCTCTCGGCATGGACTCCGACGAGGCGTACGAGATCGACGTCACCCCCGGTGCCGTCGCGACGTACGGCAGAGTGCACGCGGTCACGCCACAGATCGCCGAGACGCAGATCCGCTCCCTCCTCGAAGACCTCATCTCCGAGCAGGCCGCCACCGAACGAAGCAGCACCGGGACGTGGCGGATCTACTTCCGCAAGCACGGGTACGGCCTGGTCATCAGCGCGAACCGCAGTCACGTCCTGCGATATTGCACCCGTCACGCGGAACGCACCTGGGCCCAGTACCGGACGGGTGTCACCTCGCGCATCAGCGGCTCCGGCGGTACGGCGGCGTGGAAGCGTGAAGCCCTGTCCAGGCACATCCCGGTGCCCATCGGCGGGAAGGCCCTCAACCTGTACGCCCGGCACACCCTCGGCCTGAAGGTCACGCGCGACAACATCGACGACATCGCGCAGCGACTCGCGACTCACCTGAGCGACAACGTCCTTCCGCACTGGCACCGCACGGCGGAGGCGGCCATCGAGGACGGCCACGGGAACACGTGGATCCTGCTGCGCAATGAGCGGTTCCCCGACGGCGTCATCGCAACGGTGCACGCCACCGGCAGTGATCCCCACAGCCGTCACGAGGAGCGGCAGCGATGAGCGCCGGGCAGGAGGCCGGTGGAGCGGCAGGAGGGCCCCACTCGCCGAAACGGTGTCACGCCGGCCGGAGCATGTAGCTGCGGCGAGCTCGTCCACGGACAATCATGGCTGCCATGGAGCGACCGAGGCCCATCATCGAGTTCGGAGACGTCACCCTGCGACGCTGGCGGGCACAGGACGACTTCGCTGCGGCCCACGAACTGATTGAGGAGTCACTCGACCACCTGCGCCCTTGGGAACCCTGGGTGGCCGGTCACAGCGAGGAACACACCCGGGACTTCCTCGCCAAGTCCGCGTCGAAGTGGGCCAACGGTGACGTGTACAACTACGCCATCACCAAGGACGGCGCGCTCGTCGGCATGTGCCAGACCTATCGCGGGGCTGAACCGAACGGCCGGCTCATGGGGTACTGGCTGCACCCTGCCGCCACCGGCCAGGGCATCGCGACACGAGCGACGGCGGCCCTGGCCGCCGAGATGTTCACCCTGCCGGCTGTGCGGTATCTCGAAATCGCGCACGACTCGGCCAACACCTCCAGCGCCGCCGTACCGCGCCGGCTGGGCTTCACCGAAGTCCGGCGCGAACGAGCGACACCGCCCGCGGCCCCCGCAGGCAGTGGGATCGAAGTGGTCTGGCGGCTGAACCGTCCGGTGCCGTCCGCTCCCGGCACCCTCCGGCCCTGATCGCCCGGTGGTGTGGCACCGGGCAACCCTTCCCGCAGTCCAGGGCCTGCCGACGCCCGGGATCCCCGGTGAACGACCTCGTTCTCGTCAACTGGGCGAGCGTCACCGCGTGTACGGCGCCGGCGCCCGGGCACCTGGCGGATATTGGATTCTCAGCGGTCCCGCAGTGTGCGCCCGCCCCGACCAGGAGGTATCCGCCGTGACAACCCCCGCCGCATCGGAGGAGCCCGAAGACACGGAGCAGGGTGCGGGTGGAGGCGGGCCGGGTGGCAGCCGGGGCCCGGGGAGCGACCGGGACGGCGAGGTCGCGGCGCCGGGTGATTCTGGGCTTGGCCTCATCACGACGGCCGTACCGGCCCGGCTGGACCGGCTGCCGTGGTCGCGCTGGCACTGGATGATCGTCGTCGGCCTCGGCACGGTGTGGATCCTGGACGGCCTCGAAGTGACGACGGTCGGCAACATCGCGGGCCGTCTGTCGGAGGAGGGTTCAGGGCTGGCCATCACGTCTGCGCAGGTCACGGGCCTTGCCGCAGCCCTCTACGTGGCGGGGGCCTGCTTGGGCGCGCTGTTCTTCGGCTGGCTCACCGACCGGTTCGGCCGCAAGAAGCTGTTCATGGTGACGCTTGCGGTCTACCTCGCCGCGACCGCGATGACGGGTCTGTCCTTCAGCGCGTGGTGGTTCTTCCTCTTCCGCTTCCTCACGGGTTTCGGTATCGGCGGGGAGTACGCGGCCATCAACTCGGCGATCGACGAGCTGATCCCGTCGAAGTACCGGGGCCGGGTCGACCTCATCATCAACGGCAGCTACTGGCTGGGCGCCGTCGGCGGGGCGCTGCTGTCGGTCGTCATGCTGAACACGGACTACTTCCCCAAGAACCTCGGCTGGCGGCTCACCTTCGCTCTCGGTGTCGTCCTGGGCCTCGTGATCCTGCTCGTACGGAGGCACGTGCCGGAGAGCCCGCGGTGGCAGTTCATCCACGGCCACGGCGAGGACGCCGACAAGCTCGTCGGCTCCGTCGAGCGGGAGATCGAGAAGGAGAAATACGAGAAGCTGCCGCCCCCGGCCGGTGAGATCACGATCCACGAGCGCAAGAGCATCGGCTTCGGTCTCATCGCGAAGACCGTTTTCCACAGCTATCGCAAGCGCGCGGTGCTCGGACTGTCCCTCTTCATCGGCCAGGCCTTCCTCTACAACGCGATCACCTTCGGTTTCGGCGCGATCCTCACCACGTTCTACGACGTCAAGAGCGGCCACACCGGCTACTACTTCGCGGTGATCGCGGCCGGCAACTTCGTCGGCCCACTTGCGCTCGGCAAGCTGTTCGACACGATCGGGCGGCGCGTCATGATCGCCGGAACGTACATCGTGCCGGGCATCCTGCTGTTCATCACCGCCTGGCTCTTCGACCGGGGCTCGCTCACGGCCAACACCCTCACCGCGTGCTGGTGCGTCGTGCTGTTCTTCGCCTCGGCCGGGGCAAGCAGCGCCTATCTGACGGTCTCTGAGGTCTTCCCCATGGAGACCAGGGCCATGGCCATCGCCTTCTTCTACGCGATCGGTACGGCGGTCGGCGGGATCAGCGGCCCGCTCATCTTCGCCCAACTCACCGAATCGGGCGTCCCCGGCGATACGGCCCTCGCCTTCTGCATCGGCGCGGGACTGATGTGCGCGGCAGGCGTCGTCGCTGCCTTTCTCGCGGTCAACGCCGAGCAGCGCTCCTTGGAGGACATCGCCAGGCCCCTCTCCCAGACGGAGAAGAGCGGCGGGGAGCGGCCCGGCAGCGGCGGCGGCCAGACCTCCGTGGGCGGCACGGCGGGTTGAGCGACCGAGGGGCCCTGGCGTGATCACGCTCGGCGAGCCAGGCGACCGTGCCCATGTTCGACGAAC
>NZ_JAFMPZ010000167.1 GCF_017353455.1 Streptomyces laculatispora | reverse complement strand
GGGGGGTTCGACGCGGTGTTGGGGAACCCGCCGTGGGACAGCGTGAACTTTCCGGAGACCGAGTTCTTCGCCGTGCGCGCCCCGGAGATCGCGGCAACCGACAATACGGCTGCCCGGAAGAAGAAAATCCGGGGACTCCAGGACGACCTCGACACCATCGAACTCTTCAACGAGTACGAGGCCGCCAAGCGCAAGGTGTATGGCGAGAGCCACTTCCTCCGCATTTCCGGCCGCTATCCCCTGACGGGCCAGGGCAACCTCAACCTGTACGCGCTGTTCGCCGAGGACGACCGCATCCTGACCGCCGGTCGCGGCCGCACGGGCGTGATCATCCCGACGGGCATCGCGACGGACGCGCGGACGCAGTACTTCTTCAAGGACCTGGTGTCGGCGGGGTCGTTGGCGGCGTTGTTCGACTTCGAGAACCGCGCGGGCCTCTTCCCGGCGGTGGACTCGCGCATGAAGTTCTGTGTGCTGTCCCTCACCGGCCGCTCCCTGCGCGAACCGTCCGCCCGCTTCGCCTTCTTCCTCCACGACCCGGCAGAACTCGAAGCCGCGGACAAGGTCTTCACGCTCACCCCGGAGGAGATCACCCTCCTCAACCCCAACACCGGCACCTGCCCGGTCTTCCGCTCCCGCCGTGACGCCGAGATCACCCTCAGCATCTACCGCCGCGTGCCGGTCCTCCTCAATGAGTCCGACAAGGCGAACGGCAACCCGTGGGGCGTCTCGTTCCTGCGCATGTTCGACATGTCCCACGACTCCCACCTCTTCCGCCCCTCCGCCGCCAACGGCGAGACGCTGGACTCAATGCTCGCGGAGGGCTGGCGCCTCGACGGGAACGTCCTTGTGCGGGGGGATGAGCGGCTGCTGCCGCTGTACGAGGCGAAGATGGCGGAGTCCTACAATCACCGCGTCGCCGACGTAGTCAGGAGTGGCACCGCCACCAAGAGGCAGAATCAACCAAAGTATTTGACGACGCATGATCTTGACGACCCAAACCGCCTACCTCAGCCGTCGAGCTGGGTCCACGAAAACGATGCAAACATCGACGGTCGCCTCCGGAAGGGGGTTGCGAAGCGGCTTTCCGATCAAGGCTGGCGGAGGGAATGGCTTCTCGGGTGGCGCGACATCACTTCAGCCACTAACGAGAGAACTGCAATTGTCGGCCTCATTCCACACACTGGTGTCGGCAACAGTCTACCGGTTTCAATTTTGACAGACCATCTGACGAGATCCGCGCCAGGATTGTGCGCCGCAGCGGCATCGATGGCATTCGACTACGTTGCACGATTCAAAGTGGGCGGCACGCACCTAAACTTCTTCATCGCCTACCAACTCCCTTTGCCCAGCCCTGAGCAGATGGAGCCTCACCTCGCCTTCGTCACGCACCGCGTGCTTGAGCTCACATACACCGCCCACGACATGACCACCTTCGCCCGCGACATGGGCGACGCCGGCGCCCCCTTCCGCTGGGACGAGGAACGCCGCGCCACGATCCGCGCTGAACTCGACGCGCTCTTCTTCCACCTCTACGGCATCACCCGTGACGACGCGTCGTACATCCTGGACACGTTCCCCATCGTGAAGCGCAAGGACGAGGCCGCCCACGGCGAGTACCGCACCAAGCGCCTGATCCTCACCGAGTACGACCGCATGGCAGCCGCCGGCCTCACCCTGGAAACGCCCCTCACCGAAGGTGCGCACGGCACCTACCGGTCCACACTCACCCCGCCCCCCGGCCAGGGCCCCCGGCACGACTGACCGATCCCTGGGGTGGCCGCGCCCGTGTCCACCTCAGGGGTGCCCGAAACTCACCCAAAGAACCGACGCACGTGGCACGCCTGAGCCAGTCCAGCAACCCCCGCTCCATCGTCGTCCTGACCTCGGGTACCGACTGGGGCACCCGTGCCGCCGGGCAGAAACGAAGCAGCGGCGCCGAGTCCTCCATACCCAAGCGGCAGCCCGCGAAGATCAAGGCGTTGCAGCGGACCGTCGGGGTGCTCCGCCTGGCAATCGAGAGGAAGCGCTGGAACGAGGCGCGCTACGCACTCAGCCGGGCTCAGGCGATCACGAATGCCCTCCCCACCAACATGGCCGCCCAGGAACGCGAGAAGCTCTCGGCGCTCCGCAAGAAGTACGCAGCGCGCAACACGCCGGCCGCGAAGAGCGCCCGCCAGGCAAAAGCGGCCCCAGCACAGCGTGCGAGTGGCAAGAAGCCTGCCCCGAAGACATCCGCCAAGAGGAGGCCCACGAGCAAGGGCGCCGCGCAGAAGCCCAAGCCCACGCCCACGCCCGTGCGCGATCTCGGCGACCGGCTCATCGATCGCGCCTCGCTCGGATACGGCCCCATCGATCAGCCCTGAGAAGCACCCACCCCGCATTGCGAACTTTGGAAGAGGAACCGTCAATGGAGCCACGCGGATACCGCATGGTGGTATCGACCGTCTCGAACTACGTGGACACCTGTGCCATAGCGGAGCGGGAGTTAATCGGCTGGCTCACGTCGAAACGGTACGACACCTCCGGTCTCGCGGAGGGCCGGACCGAGGTCGCCGATCACGCGACCCTCGACCGCGACCACGAGTCCGGGATGAACGGCGCGTACAGCCGGTGGCGCATGCGCGAGACATTCTCCGCCACATCAGGTACCTGGCAGTCGACGCTCGTCGTGCGGTCCGGACTCCCCGAGGACGAGGGCCGTACCTGGGTGCAGGTCGACATCGAGCACCAGCCGGCGGACGCGAACGTCTTCCCCGCCCCGGCCAGCACCCCAAAAATTGCCCGGTTCTTGCTGGACGCCCTGGAGGCGCGCGACGGTCAGGCCGACGTCACCACTGCCCCCGCCTTCATTGAGGACGATGACGACGTCGATGACCTGATCGAGGAGCTGTGCGACTCCAGTCGCCGGATGCCCGTCGTGATCGCCACCGTGCCGTTCGGCAAGGGCCCCGACGACTGGTCGAAAACGGTCGTGGAGCCGTTGTTCCGGAACCTTCACGGGCTGGCCGTGTTGTACATCCTCGCACCCACCGCCCAAGCCAGATTCAACGGTGCGCTGGAGTTCCACCCGGTGTTCGGCGGCGGCGTCCGCACCTACATGCCGGAGCTCGATCCCGCCTGGAAGCCGGATGCGCAGCGGCATCCCGTGATGTCCCGCCGGACCATCGAGGCGGACGTACGCCGCGCCGCCTCGATCCTCGCCACGCTTCCTCAGCGGCTCGCCTCGCGTGTCGCACTGCCTGCTGCGCTGCTGAGGGTTCCACGGCAGCGGACGCGGCTGCGACCGCGTTCGGACAATGCGGACATCGAGCAGCTGCGCAATGACTACGCCGCCCTGATCTTGCTGCTGAACGAGGCAGAGCAGGCGGAGGGGATGCGCGTCAACGAGGTCAGTGACCTGTATGCGGAACTGACCGTCGCAGAGCGCGCGGCCCACGACCTCCAGGGCGAGAACGAGGAGCTGTACGACAAGTTTCAGGAGTCCCAGCGCCTCATCCGCTTTCTGCGGGAACGGCTCGAAGGAACCGGCGACTTCGCCACTGCCTACGGTGCGGCCGACGCTCCGGCAATCACCTATCCGGAGTCCTTCGCCGAACTGCTTGACCGGTTGGGGGAACTTCCCTTCATCGTGTTCACGGGCAACTCCAAGATCACCCAGAAGCTTGACAGCCAGTCCGTGAACAACTGGCTGAACGTCGCCTGGCACTCAACCACTTCGCCGAGGCGTCGGCCAGCGGCGCGGCGTCCGGCGACTTCCGGAGCTGGTGCAAGTCCGACGCGTCCGGCGTCTTCCCGTTCCCGGCAGCCAAGGTGGCCATGCGTGAGTCCGATACCGTCACCAAAAGCAGCAAGCTGCGCGACGAGCGCATGCTTCCCGTTCCGAAGGCGATCGCCGCCGAGGGCAAGGTCTTCATGCAGGCCCACCTGAAGATCGGCCGTGGCAACACGGTCGCCCCGCGCCTCCACTTCTACGCGGACGGCCCCCAGTCCGGGAAGGTCTTCGTCGGCTACCTCGGCCCGCACCTGCGCAACACCCTGACCTGACGTCGGCAGCGTGCACGACACGCATGGCCGCGGTCCGCTGCGGCGCCGCGCACAACGGCAGCCAAGAAGAGACTCAAGGAGTTCATGACATGACAACAGGTGCCGACGATGAGCCGACTCCGGAAGAGAACATATCCAGAGGGCGCGCACTCGAGCTTCTGGACAAGGCGCTCGCCATCCAGAGCCCGTTGGTCCAGAGGAACATCGCCCGGGCCCGCCAGCGGAACCCGGACGCTTCGCCGGCCGAGGTGATCCGCAATCTGGAGCGGCTCTACGTGAGCGCTCTCTCCGGGACGGGCGCAGCGGTCGGAGGGAGCGCAGCCGCGCCCGGCGTCGGCACGGCAGTCGCGCTCGCGCTGTCGGCGGGCGAGGCGCTCTCGTCCCTCGAAATGAGCGTCCTCTTCGCACTCTCGGTCGCCGAAGTCCACGGAATCCCGATCGACGAGCTCGAACGGCGCCGGACCATCGTGATGGGGATCCTGCTCGGCAAATCCGGGTCCGCCACCATCGGCAAGATCGCTGAACGCACGGGGCAGCATTGGGGACGTCAGGTCGTCGCCTCGGTCCCCGCGCAGACGCTGCGCCAGATCAACAAGGTCCTCGGGCGGAACTTCATCACGAAGTACGGAACGAAGCAGGGAATCATCGTTCTCGGTCGCGTGGTCCCCTTCGGGATCGGCGCGGTGATCGGTGGCGGCGCCAACGCTGCCGTTGCCACACTGGCGGTGAGGGCCGCCCGTCGTGCGTTCGGGCCACCCCCGGGTTCTTGGCCGCAGCTGACGGACGACACCCCGCCCACGCCCGAGGATTCCCGTAAGTAACGCGCGGCGTACACAAGGCGTCGCGGTCCCGCCTCAGGCGCTCGCCGCGAACCTGACGAACTCGTCCCAGCCCTCGCGCCCCACAGCGAAGGCCGGACGGGCGAGGTCCTTGGAGTCCCGTACGTGGACGTCTTGTTCAGCGATCGCAATTTCCACGCAGCTGTCACCCTGCGTGCCGCTGTAACTCGACTTGAACCAGGCAAGTTCAGCCTTGCGGATGCTCATAGCTCTCCTCGCAGTCGCTCCAGTAGGCCCCGCGACTCTTTGGGGTTCAGGGCCTGCGAGCGCAGTGTGTCATAGCGACGGAAGAGCAGACTCACCTCTCTCGTTTCTGAGATCAACCGCCCGTTCTGCTGCCCTTCCGAGTAGCCGAGCCGCCGCCCCTGCCGCGTCTCCAGCAACTGGACCGGACCGTCCAAGCACCCATGGAACTCCAGCTCCAACGGCACCACCTGCAGTGTCACGTTGCGCGGCGCAGTCAAATCCAACACGTGATCCAGCATGCCTGCCTGGACCTGCGGACCGCCCAACCCCCTGCGAAACACAGCCTCCTCGACGATAAAGCTGAACGGCACCGTCAGGCTTTCGCGCACCCTGACCTGCCGCTCCATGCGGGCGGCGACCTGCTCCTCCGTCTGCCGGTCGGTCAGCAACGGGATGCTGTTGTCGAACACCGCCCGCGCATACCCCTCCGACTGCAACAGCCCCGGCACCAGCCGGCACTCGTACGTGCACAGGCTCGCCGCCTCCCGCTCCAGCCGGGCCCACTTCCGGAACCACGCCGCGAGACCGGCCTCCCCGCGGCTGAGGTGTCGGGCCGCCTTCCGTATGGCGCCCGTGTTGCCGAGCGCCACCTCCGCCCGCTCGACGAACGCCTCGTCCGGCATCCGGCGGCCCAGCTCCACCGACTCCACGGTGTGCTTGGAGTACCGGACCCGGTCGGCGAGCTCCGCCCTGCTGAGTCCCGCGTGCTCGCGCAGCGCCTGAACGACCGCACCGAACGTGCGCAGGCTGTCCGACGGATGGGGTTCGCGCTCCCAGTCCCCCTCCGGCGCGGCCCGCGTCCCGACACCTCCGGACCCGTCCCGGTCCTCGTCGACGTAGTCCATCCGCGGCCCCTCTCCTCGCACCCGCACCCTGCCGCACGGATCGTGCCCACACAGCGTGACGAACAACGCCCCGTACTGTCCACCCCGTGTGCCCGTACGCTGACTCCGCGTACGGGGTGTGGTTCTCGCCATGAGCACCCCGGGCCCACCACGCTGGCACCATGAACCAAGCATTCCCCCAACCGGCAGAACCAGTACGGACGTTCTCGCAGCTCTTGTCGTCCACACCGCGCGGCGCCCGCCTCGCCCGCCTCCTCACCGTGACCGAGCTGCAGTCCTGGGACGCACCTCCCGACCTCACGGAGCGTGCCGAACTCGTCGTGGCCGAACTCGCCGCGAATGCCGTGATTCACGGCCGCGTTCCCGGCCGCGACTTCCGTCTGGCGCTCGCCTACGCTCCGCCCGCCGAGCACCTCCGCATCGAGGTCACCGACGCCCGCGGCGACCGACGACCCGAGCTGCCGCCCTGCGAGCCCGCATCGCTCGGGGACGGCGGGCGCGGGCTGCTGCTTGTCGCCGCGCTCGCCGACCAATGGGACTGCGTGACCTATCCGCCCTCCGGCAAGACGGTCCGCGCCGAGCTCTCGGCAGCGTGGTCAATCGAAGTGCCACCGCGGCCCACGGAAGCCGTTCAAGCCACGGGGTGCGTAGCAGAGCACATCAGCGGAACTTGGAGCGCACCGGCCCTACCTCTGGCCTCACCTGTTCAGTCCGGAATCTGCGGGCCCCTCAACAGGGCCGACTTCACTCCTGCCGCGCGCCTTGTAGGTGACGCCTGACTCGGTCGGCTCGGCCTTCGTAGCTCACGTGAACAGTGACCTGAGTGACACATGACACGCCTTGTGCCATCGGAACACGCCTTGTGTCATCGGAATCGGGCCCACATGCTCGCCGTCAGGAGTGTTCGTGATTCGGCGGGGGTGCGTGAGGGATGGCGTTATGGATGGCCGCAGCGTCGATCTGGGCGGTGCTGCAGCTGTTGCTCCTGTCCTGGCCGGCCCGGACGGTGCGCTGGCCCATGGTGGCGCTGGCCTTCGGCGTCGGAATGTACGGCTGCGGTGTCGCCTCGATGTTCGTCGAGCTGATAACAGCACGGCAGTTGGCGGCCTCACGGCACGAGTCGCTGAGCGCGGTCATGGACACGGTGTCGTGGACGACGGCCCCGGTGGCCGAAGAGTTGATCAAAATCCTGCCTCTGCTGATCGCCGGTTGGGCGCTGCGCAGGCGGATGCAGTGGGGGCTGACCGACTTCGTGGTCCTGGGCAGTGCCACGGGGGCGGGCTTCGGCCTGCTGGAGTCACTCTCGATGTACGGCGGCTCCGCGGGCCGGGCCGTCGACCTGCCCGCCGGCGGCTGGCGGATCGTCGAGAGCCTTGGCTCACATCCGTACGTCCCGGACTTCTGGCACATCGTCGGGAGTTGGTTCCCCGCCTCGACCGGCACCGAAGAACTCGAACAGCCGGTCATGACCTACGACCTGCACATCTTCGCCAGCACACTGGGTGGACTCGCGGTCGGCCTGCTGTGGTGCGCCCGCCGCCCACTACTCCGGGTGGCGGGGTTGCTGCCCCTGGCCGCAGCCGTCGCCATCCATGGAGTGAACAACTACGCCGCCGTCTTCTCCGACAGCGACGACGACACCGCGATGTGGTGGCGGGAGCAGCTGACCGGGACCTGGGGACTGTGGATCGTCCTCGGCACGCTGGCCGCCGCCTGGTTGTGGGACCAGCGCCGCGCCCGCCGCGGAAAGGACCGCGAGACAGGCGTCCGGCTGACCGCCGAGCGCGAAGGCCGCACCTCCTGGCAGGCCCTTCTCGACTACGCACTGCTGCATGTCCCGGCCACCTGGATCATCGCCTTCGGATATGCTCGCCGGCGCCGGGCCCTGCTGTACGCATCGGCCCACCCGCGCAGCGACCCCGACCGGCTCGCCGCCCTGCGCAAAGCACTGACCGAGCAGACCCAGCGCATGGATGCCACCCACAACCGGGAATCGTGGCAGGGAACTTCACTGCGCGAGCTGTGGAAGCGGGCCCGCGCGCAGCGCCGCAGGCGGCCACTGCAGGAGAAGCTGCTCCTGGTACTCGGCCTGCTCATCGCCATCCCCTCCCTCCTCTATCTGGGCGTGGGCTCCTTCAAGTCCACCCAGGACCTGCAGAAGTACTTCGCCGGGGGCACCGGCCTGCGCCTGCTGATCGGCGTGGCTCTCGCGGGCTTGGCCCTGACCGTGTGGCGCCTCGTCCTGACGGTGCGCGGCTACCGTCCGGCCGCCGCGCAGCCGCAGGCCGAGGCTCTTGCCCTGGTCCACTTCCGCCTTGTCCTGTGCACCGGCTCCCTGGCGATCGGCCTTCTGCTCCTGTACCGCTGGGAGGAGATCGCGGACGAGGGGAACCTGTTCAACGCTTACGAAACCTTGGGCACCGGCGGTTTCCTGCTGGAGAAGCTCCTCAAGGTCGGCCTGCCGCTGCTGTTGAGCATCGCCATGCTGGCGCTGATGTTCACCCCGATGGGCGGCGCGGCCGGACTCCTGATGGGCGGTTCGATGTCCGAGCTGCTTCTTGGCGCGCTGGCTCCGCGGCTGGTTGCCCCGCTCGCGGCCCGGCTGGGTGCCCGGTTGGCGGCCCGGTCGGTGATGGGCTGGGCGCGGGGTGCTTTGGGTCGGGGGC
>NZ_JAFMPZ010000537.1 GCF_017353455.1 Streptomyces laculatispora | reverse complement strand
GCGCAACACGGCCCCGCCCCGCGAGTCCCTGCTCGTCGCCGCCATGGCCACCATCGCCGAGCGCGGGCTCGACGGGCTGACCATGGCCGGGCTCGGGCGGGAGGTCGGGATGAGCAGCGGGCACCTGCTGTACTACTTCCGGACCAAGGACGAGCTGCTGCTGCAGACCCTGGAGTGGAGCGAGGGCCGGCTCGGCGCCGAGCGCGGCGCCCTGCTCTCCCGGCAGGCGTCCGCCGCCCAGCGGCTCGACGCCTATGTGCACCTGTATGTCCCCGAAGGGCCGCGCGACCCCCACTGGACGCTCTGGCTTGAGGTCTGGAACCGCTCGCAGAACGCGGACGCCGACGCCCGCGGCCGGATGGCCGCCATCGAGGGGGCCTGGCACCGGGACCTGGTGGCGCTGCTGGCCGAGGGCATCTCGCGCGGCGAGTTCCGCGCCGTGGACCCGGACCGCTTCGCCACCCGGCTGCGCGCCCTTCTGGACGGCTTCAGCGTCCATGTCGCCGTCGGTATCCCCGGTACCGGCCGCGGACAAGTTCTGTCCCATGTGGGGGAGTTCCTGCGGGACTCGCTCGTGCGGTGAACACAACGCACCCAAGACCGGTCGTTGTCCTGTGCATCCTGTTAGTTCTCCGGCGGCTGGGGCACGGTGACCAACCATGGGACGAGAGCAATGGAAGAAGATCTGGGTCGGCTCCGCCGGCAACATGGTCGAGTGGTTCGACTGGTTCGTGTACGCGACCTTCGCGGTCTACTTCGCGGACTCGTTCTTCCCCGAGGGCAACGAGACCGCCAACCTCATGAACACGATGGGCATCTTCGCCGTCGGCTTCTTCATGAGACCGGTCGGCGGCTGGCTGCTCGGCCGGATCGGTGACCGCAAGGGCCGCAAGGCCGCGCTCACCCTCACCGTCACCCTCATGTCGGCCTCCGCGATCCTGATCGCCATCGCGCCCACCTACGACGTCGCCGGATACGGCGGGGTCGCCGTACTGATGCTCGCCCGGCTGCTCCAGGGGCTCTCGGTCGGCGGTGAGTACGCCGCCAGCGCCACCTACCTCACCGAGGCCTCCGCCCCCGAGAAGCGCGGCTTCGCCTCCAGCTTCCAGTACGTCTCCATGACCGCTGGCCAACTCGTCGGCCTCGGCCTCCAGATCGTCCTCCAGCGCAACATGTCCGACGCGGCGCTGCACAGCTGGGGCTGGCGCATCCCGTTCGTCGTCGGCGCGCTCGGCGCCGCCGTCGTCTTCTATCTGCGCCGCTCCATGCTGGAGACGGAGGTGTATGCCGAGTCCGGCGCCGCCGAGCAGCAGGACCGCGGCACGCTGAAGGTGCTCTGGCAGCACCGGCGCGAGGCGTTCCTGGTGATGGCGCTGACCATGGGCGGGACGGTGGCCTACTACACGTACACCACCTACCTCACCAAGTTCCTCTCCAAGAGCGCCGGCATGGACAAGTCCACCGCCTCGCTCGTCAGCTTCTGCGCCCTGTTCGTCTTCATGTGCATCCAGCCGCTGGCCGGCATGCTGTCCGACCGGATCGGCCGCCGTCCGCTGCTGATCACCTTCGCCGTCGGCTCGACCTTCCTGACCGTGCCGATCATGACGATGCTCAAGCACGCCGACACCTTCTGGCCCGCGCTCGGCCTGGCGCTCCTCGCCCTGGTCGTGGTCACCGGCTACACCTCCATCAACGCGTGTGTGAAGGCCGAGCTCTTCCCGACCGGCATCCGCGCCCTGGGGGTCGGCCTCTCGTACGCCGTCGCCAACGCGCTGTTCGGCGGTACCGCCGAGTACGTGGCGCTCTGGTTCAAGGACGCCGGGGCCGAATCCGGCTTCTACTGGTACGTGGCGGGCTGCGCCGCGGTCTCCCTCATCGTCTACCTGTCGATGCGCGAGACCCGCGACATCGACCTGAACCGGGTCGCCGCGGCCGGTCAGCCGCGGGAGCAGCCGCAGCAGGCCGGAGCGACGAGCACCACGCCCGCATCCTGAGACGGGACACGGCACGGAGGCGGTCCTGTGCCACACTGCCTCCGTGTCCTCGTTCGTCATGATTATTGGCAACAGGCGCGCCGGTCCGCAGTGACCGTTCCGTACCACCATGTACGGCGCGGCCATCGTGCCCCAGACCCGCGCGCAGACCTCTCGCACCCGCGAGGGGTTTTTTGTTTTCCGGCCCTCACCTCGGCCGGGGCGAGGCGCGCGGGATGATGGGGGCAAGTGGAGCCAGATCGTCCGGATCCACTCATCCGACAGGAGTCAGACCAGCATGACCACAAAGGCCAAGCCCACCGACGACAGCTTCCATGTCTTCGACACCACGCTGCGCGACGGTGCGCAGCGTGAAGGCATCAACCTGACGGTCGCCGACAAGCTCACCATCGCCCGGCACCTGGACAACTTCGGCGTCGGCTTCATCGAGGGCGGCTGGCCGGGCGCCAACCCCCGCGACACCGAGTTCTTCGCCCGCGCCCAGCAGGAGATCGAATTCCGCAACGCCGAGCTGGTCGCCTTCGGCGCGACCCGCAGGGCGGGCGGCAAGGCGGCCGAGGACCCCCAGGTCAAGGCGCTGCTGGCGTCGGGCGCGCCGGTGATCACTCTGGTCGCCAAGTCCCACGACCGCCATGTGGAACTGGCCCTGCGCACCACGCTGGAGGAGAACCTGGAGATGGTCCGCGACACCGTCTCCTTCCTCCGCGAGCAGGGCCGCCGGGTCTTCGTCGACTGCGAGCACTTCTTCGACGGCTACCGCGCCAACGCCGAGTACGCCAAGGCCGTCGTCCGCGCCGCGTCCGAGGCCGGCGCGGACGTCGTCATCCTCTGCGACACCAACGGCGGGATGCTCCCGGCCCAGGTCCAGGCCGTCGTCTCCACCGTCCTCGCCGACACCGGCGCCCGTCTCGGCATCCACGCCCAGGACGACACCGGCTGCGCCGTCGCCAACACCCTGGCCGCGGTCGACGCGGGCGCCACCCACGTCCAGTGCACCGCCAACGGCTACGGCGAACGGGTCGGCAACGCCAACCTCTTCCCCGTCGTCGCCGCGCTGGAGCTCAAGTACGGCAAGACCGTGCTGCCCGAGGGCGCGCTCGCCGACATGACCCGCGTCTCGCACGCCATCGCCGAGGTCGTCAACCTCGCCCCCTCCACCCACCAGCCCTACGTCGGCGTCTCGGCCTTCGCCCACAAGGCCGGGCTGCACGCCTCCGCGATCAAGGTCGACCCCGACCTGTACCAGCACATCGATCCCGCGCTGGTCGGCAACACCATGCGGATGCTCGTCTCCGACATGGCGGGCCGCGCCTCCATCGAGCTCAAGAGCCAGGAGCTCGGCATCGACCTCGGGGGTGACCGCGAGCTCGTCGGGCGCGTCGTCGAGCGGGTCAAGGAGCGCGAGCTCAAGGGCTACACCTACGAGGCGGCCGACGCCTCCTTCGAGCTGCTGCTGCGGGCCGAGGCGGAGGGCCGGGTACGCCGCTACTTCCGTACCGAGTCCTGGCGCGTCATCGTCGAGGACCGCCCCGACGGCACGCACGCCAACGAGGCGACCGTGAAGCTCTGGGCCAAGGGCGAGCGCATCGTCGCGACCGCCGAGGGCAACGGCCCGGTCAACGCCCTGGACCGGGCGCTGCGGGTCGCGCTGGAGCGGATCTACCCCCAGCTCGCCAAGCTGGAGCTGGTGGACTACAAGGTCCGCATCCTGGAGGGGCGCACCGGCACCGACTCCACGACCAGGGTCCTGATCACCACGGGTGACGGCACCGCCGACTGGTCGACCGTGGGCGTCGCCGAGAACATCATCGCGGCGTCCTGGCAGGCGCTGGAGGACGCGTACACCTTCGGGCTGCTGCGGGCGGGGATCGAGCCGACGGAGTAGGAACGGGCGCGCCCCGACGGCGGACCGGATCCGGTCCGCCGCCAGGGGCGCGCGTCTCCTACCCCAGGTGCCACTTCTGGTTGGCCGCCCCCGTGCACGTCCAGATCTGGGTGCGGGCGCCGTTCGCCGTCGACCGGTCGACCACGTCGAGGCACTTGCCCGAGGCCGGGTTGACGACGTCACCGGTGGCCGCGTCGTACGTCCAGCGCTGCGCCGCGGAACCGTTGCAGGTGTACAGCTGGACCTTCGCTCCGTTCGCCGTGGCGCCGCCCGCGACGTCCAGGCAGGCGCCCAGTGTGCGGACCGAGCCGTCGCCCGGGAGCGTCCAGCGCTGGTTCGCCGCGCCGGTGCAGTCCCAGAGCTGGGCCGGGGTGCCGTCGGCGGCCGTGTTGCCGGTGGCGTCCAGGCACTTGCCGCCCGTCGCCAGGGCTCCGGAGGTGCCCGCCGGGCCGGACGGGGTGCCGGACCAGGTGAAGGTCGCCGAAGTGCGGGCGGGCAGTGAGTAAGTGAACCGGCTGCCACCCCAGTTGACGGTGATCTGCTGCGCCGAGCCGCCGCCGTTGTACGCGATCAGGGCCTTCGAGCCGTCCGGGTTGCGCCAGGCGACATTGGGCACGGCGGAGCTGGCCGTGGAGGCGATCCGGGAGGCTCCCGGACGGACGAACTTGGTCAGGTGGCCCATCGTGTAGTACTCGATGTTGTAGTCGACCTGCCCGCTGCGGCCGTCCCTGTCGTGCACGGTGATCAGCCCGTCGCAGGTGCCGCAGCCGCCGTTGTGCGGGCCGCGGTTCTGGTCCACCGCCAGGGACCACTTGGTCACCGACTTCGCCCAGTTGCGGGTGTAGTCGATGATGTTCAGCATGTCCTCGCGCTGCTGGTCGGCGATCCAGGTACCGCCCGAGTGCTCGGTCTGGAAGGCGTCCATCGAGGGGTACTGGTCGTGCACCGCCGTCTGCTTGGCGACGTCACCGCCGTACCCGTGCCAGGCGACCCCGCCGAAGTTGGGGTGGTTGCGCACCTCCGCGTCGTTCACGGTGGCCGCGGCGTACGCGTCGTAGGTGTCCCAGTTCCAGTCGTGCGCCAGCACCTTGGTGGACAGGCCGGCCGACTGGAGCTTGGGGAGCAGTTCGCTCTTGGTGAAGTAGGCGAGCCCGGAGCCGTTCCAGCTCATCGAGGGGTAGCCGGAACAGCAGGTCGGCTCGTTCTGCGCGGTGACGTAGTCCACCGGAACGCCCTGGTCCCGGTAGGCCTGGAGGTACTTCACGAAGTAGTCGGCGTACGAGCCGTAGTTCTCCGCCTTCAGCCAGCCGCCGTTCAACTGCCCGTTGTCCTTCATCCACGCCGGAGCGGTCCACGGGGACGCCACCGTCGTCAGGGCCGGGTTCAGTTCCCTGGCCTGCTTGGTCAGCGGGAGCACGTCCGCGAGATCGTGTGCGATCGAGAATTTCCCGAGCCCCGGGTCGGTCTGCCCGGCGGGGAGGTCGTCGTAGGTGTAGCCGGTCCGGGCCAGGTCCGAGCCGCCCATCGGATTGCGTACGAACGAGAGCCCGATGCCGTCCGTGGGGGAGAACAGCTTCCTCATCGTGGCATCCCGGGTCGCCTGGCTCAGCGCCCCGCTGCTCTTCATCAGGTACGCGGCCGTATCGGTGAACGAGGCGCCGCCGCCGGTGAAGGTCTGGTACCGGGTGTTCTCGTCGACCGTGATGTTCGTACCGGCGCCGCCGGTACCGGCGGTGAAGGCGACCGGGGCCTGGGCCTCCAGGCCCCGGGTGACATGCCGGCCGCCGGAGTCATCGGTGGTGGTCAGCGTGATGCCGACGCTCTCGCCCGCGGCCTGGGCGGTGCCGGACGAGAGGCCGGTGAGACCGGCGGAGGCGAGCGCTGCGGCGAGCAGCACCCGTACGGCTCTTCCTGATCGGATCATGCTCAAGACCTTCCTCGGCGGGAGCGTGGGGAACGTGCCGTCGAACGAGGCGTGAGTGAACTGCTCTTACGTGCCCACGTCAAGAGGGTGCACGTTCAGGACTTGAACACATTGGCCTTCCCCGCAGCTCGCAGGATGGGTACGGACCAATCTCGGTGTGAAGTATTGACGACTCTGTTCCAGCGGGGTTAACTCACGCCACCAACGCCGGTACCGGTTCCGGAACCGGTTGCGGAACCGGTTCCACGACCGGCCGCTCTCTCTGTCCCGTTGTGTCCTGGAGGCCCCCGATGCGTGTCACCATCGCTGATGTCGCCCGCGAGGCCGGCGTCAGCAAGACGACCGTGTCCCGGGTCATCAACACCAAGGGCGAAGTGGACGGTTCAACGGCCGCCCGTGTTCGTGAAGTGATCGCACAGCTCGGCTATGTGCCCAGCTCGGGCGCCGTCGGTCTGGCCCGCGGCAGCAGCCGCACGGTCGGCATGCTGGTGCCCTCGCTGACCTGGCCGTGGATGGGCGAGGTGCTTCAGGGCGTCGTCGACACCGTCGAGGCCGCCGACTACGGGCTGCTGCTCTTCACCTGCAACCGCGGGGCCGAGTCCGTTGAGCGCTTCACCAGCCAGGTGTCGGCGCGGGCCTTCGACGGACTGGTCGTCGTCGAACCCGAGAACACCCTCGACCATCTCACCGCACTGCACCGCGGTGGTCTGCCGATCGTGCTGATCGACGATCGCGGCCACCACCCCGAATTCCCCTCCGTCGTGACCACCAACCACGAAGGAGGCGCGTCGGCCGCCCGCCATCTGCGGTCTGCCGGCCGCACCAGGCCCCTGGTCATCACGGGCCCCCAGGACTTCGGCTGCGTACGCGACCGGCTCGCGGGATTCGTCTCCGTCCTGCCCACCGACCTCGTCGTCCGCGGGGACTTCACCGAGATCTGCGGCCGGCTGGCCGTGGAGCAACTCATCGCCTCCGGCGTGGAGTTCGACTCGGTCTTCGCACACAACGACATCACCGCGGCAGGCGTGCTGCGGGCGCTGCGCGCCGCGGGACGGTCCGTTCCCGGCGACATCGCGGTGGTCGGATTCGACGACATCCCGATGGCCGAGCACACCGAACCGCCGCTGACCACCGTGCGCCAGCCCACCCGGCAGATGGGTGAGACGGCCGCACGGATGCTGCTCTCCCACCTCGGCGGCACGGCCGTACCCGACGCACCCCTCGTGCTGCCCACCGAACTGGTCGTGCGCCACTCGGCGCCCTAGCGGCCGGGGCCGGACCGGCCCCGCCGCTCCCGTACTCCGTGCAGCAGCCGGCTGCGCGCCCCGCACCGCACCCGCACCGCCCGTACCCGGCGCGCCGAGCGCTGCCCGTTTCCGGATCTCCCAGACCCGCCAGTCCCTCCTGGAGTCGCCATGTCCGCACGCCGTCACCACACGCTCAGAGCGGTCGCGCTCGCCACCGCGGTGGTCGCGCTCGCCGCCGGATGCTCGTCAGCCAACTCGAACGCCAACAAGGGCGGCAGCGCCGCGTCGGGCATCCTGACGCTGGGCAAGCCCGACGGGCCGCAGACGAACAACAGCAACCCGTTCCTGAACACCTCGGCGGGCGCCACCCTCGGCTATCGCTGGATGATCTACGAGCCGCTGGCGATGACGAGCCAGATCCGGCCCGCCGACAAGGCCGATCCGTGGCTGGCGACGTCCTGGAAGTGGGACCTCAACTTCACCAAGGTCACCTTCACCCTCGATGACAAGGCCAAGTGGGCCGACGGCAAGCCGCTGACCGCCGAGGACGTGGCGTTCACCTTCAACCTGCTGAAGAAGCACCCGGCGCTCAACGGCAACGGCATCGCCTTCGGCGGGGTCGAGGTTCAGGGCAAGAAGGTCGTGCTGACCTTCGACGACTCCCAGTACGTCAACCAGAACAAGATCATCCAGCAGTTCATCGTGCCCAAGCACATCTGGGAAGGCGTCAAGAACCCGGAGACCTGGCCCAACCGCACGCCCGTCGGCTCGGGCCCGTACAAGCTCAAGACGTTCACCCCGCAGACCACCACCCTGACCGCCACGCCCACCTACTGGAAGGGCGCGACGAAGGTCAAGGAGCTTCGGTACAGCACGTACAACGACAACAGCGCCGCCACCACCGCGCTGGCCGGCGGCAAGCTCGAGTGGTCGTTCGTCTTCATGCCGAACTACAAGCAGCTGTACATCGCCAAGGACCCCAAGAACCACAAGCTGTGGTTCCCCTCCGGGCTCGGCATCCACGGACTGTGGTTCAACACCGCCCGCAAGCCCTTCGACAACCCGGCGCTGCGCAAGGCCATGGCGATGGTCGTCGACCGCAACGCGATCTACACCCAGGCCGAGGCGACCCTCTACCCGGAGATCACCAACCCGACCGGCATCCCGTTGCCCGCCGGCAAGTCCTTCATCGCCCCCGAGTACAAGAACGCCACCACGAAGCCCGATGTCGAGGGCGCCAAGAAGATCCTCGACAAGGCCGGCTTCACGCTCAGCGGCGGAGTGCTGAAGGACCCGAGCGGCAAGCCGGTGAAGCTGACCTTCACCGACCCGGCCGGCTGGAACGACTACATCACCGGCCTCGCGATCATCAAGGACAACATCAAGAAGCTCGGCATCGAGGCCAAGGTCAAGACGCAGACCGCCGAGGCCTGGGGCGCGGACGTCGCCAACGGCAACTTCGACGCCACCCTGCACTGGACCAACAGCGGCGCCACCCCGTACGACATGTACCAGAACATCATGGACGGCGCGCTGCTCCAGCCCATCGGCAAGGCCTCCCAGCTCGGCAACTTCGGCCGCTTCAAGAACACCGAGGCCACCGAGGCGCTCAAGGACTTCGCCAGCGCCACGACCGACACCGTGCGCATCACCGCGATGAACACGCTGCAGAAGATCATGGTCGAGCAGGCGCCGATGATCCCGACCGCCGCCGCCCCCATCGGGGCCGAGTACTCCACCAAGAACTGGGTGGGCTGGCCCACCGAGGCCGACCCGTACGCCGACCCGCAGCACACCCAGCCCTCGTCGCTGGAAGTCGTGCTGAAGCTCAAGCCGTCGAAGTAAGGCCGTCGGCCTCACACCCAGGGATCCAGGTACCGGCCATGTCTGAACAGCTCGAAAAGAACCACGTCGTGCTCGAAGCACGCGGAGTCACCAAACACTTCGCCGTACGGCGCACCGGCCGCGATCTCCTCGCGGGCAAGCGCCGCACCGTCCACGCCGTCGACGACGTCTCGCTGAAACTGCGGCGCGGCACCGTGACGGCACTGGTGGGGGAGTCGGGCTCCGGGAAGTCCACCGTCGCCAGACTGCTCGCCCAGCTGTATCCGCTCACCGAGGGCGAGATCCACCTGGGCGGACAGCCGGTGAAGGCCGGACGTGGCCGGTCCTTCCGCAGTTACGTACGCCGGGTCCAGCTCATCTTCCAGGACCCGTTCGCCTCGCTGAACCCCGTGCACACCGTGCGCTACCACCTCACCCGGGCACTGAAGATCCACGGCCGGGCGGGGAACGGCGAGGCGGAACTGGAACAGAACCTGACCGCTCTGCTGAACCGCGTCCAGCTGACTCCTCCTCATCAGTACCTGGACAAGTTCCCGCACGAGCTGTCGGGAGGTCAGCGCCAGCGCGTGGCCATCGCCCGCGCGCTCGGCGCCGACCCCCAGGTCCTCCTCGCCGACGAGCCCGTCTCGATGCTGGACGTCTCGATCCGGCTCGGAGTGCTCAACCTGCTCAAGGACCTCAAGGACCGCATGCACCTCGCGATCCTCTACATCACCCACGACATCGCCTCCGCCCGCTACTTCGCGGACTCCACGCTGGTGATGTACGCGGGCCGGATCGTGGAGGGCGGTGACAGCGAGACCGTCACCCAGCGCCCCGCACACCCCTACACCCAGCTGCTGATCGCCTCGGCACCCGACCCGGACCGGGTGGTCGCCGATGCGGAGCAGGAGGAGACCGGCAGCGGCGAGCCCCCGTCGCTCATCGCGCCACCGGCCGGCTGCCGCTTCCACCCGCGCTGCCCCAAGGCGATGGAACGCTGCCGCACCGAACTGCCGCCCCGCTTCGACCTGGCCGACGGCCAGTGGGCGGCCTGCTGGCTGTACGCCGACGCCGCCGGCCGCGCCGCTGACCACGAGAAGGAGGCCGCGAAGTGAAGTACCTGCTCCAGAGGCTCGCCTTCTACCTGGTCACCGCGTGGGCCGCGATCACCATCAACTTCCTCATCCCGCGGCTGATGCCCGGCGACCCGGTGCAGGCCCTCATCGCCCGCTTCCAGGGGCAGCTGGACACCAGCGCCATCGCCTCCCTCAAGGCCCTCTTCGGCCTGGACAAGCACCAGTCGATCTGGCAGCAGTACACCGACTACTGGGGCCATCTGCTCGACGGGGACCTCGGCCTGTCCTTCACCTTCTTCCCGACACCGGTGAGCGAGGTGATCGCCCAGTCGCTGCCGTGGACGCTCGCGCTCGTCGGCATCACCACGCTGATCAGCTTCGTGCTCGGCACCGGGATCGGCGTCTTCACCGGCTGGCGGCGCGGCTCCTGGATGGACAGCCTGCTGCCCGTCACCACCTTCATCTCCGCGATCCCGTACTTCTGGCTCGGCCTCATCGCCATCTCGCTGTTCGCGGTGAAGTGGCCGCTCTTCCCGGCCGCGGGCGGTTACGACAACTCGCTCGTCCCCGCCTTCGACTGGCCGTTCATCTCCAGCGCGCTCTACCACGGAGTGCTGCCCGGCCTCACCATCGTGCTCAGCGCGGTGGCCGGCTGGATCCTCGGCATGCGCAACATGATGGTGACGGTCTCCTCCGAGGACTACGTCATGGTCGCCCAGGCCAAGGGGCTCTCCGAGCGCCGGGTGATGTTCGGGTACGCCGCCCGCAACGCGATCCTGCCCAACATCTCCGGCTTCGCCCTCTCGCTCGGCTTCATCGTCGGCGGCACGCTGCTGGTGGAGATGGTCTTCTCCTACCCGGGCATCGGATACCAGCTCTTCCAGGGCGTGGGAGCCAAGGACTACCCCCTGATGCAGGGCGTCTTCCTGATCATCACGCTCTCCGTCCTCGCGGCGAACCTCCTCGCCGACGTGCTCTACATGATCCTCGACCCCCGTACCCGAAGGGAGGCGTAGGACAATGGCCGTCACCGCCCCAGAGGTCGCCGTACTCGCTACCGCCGACACCCCGGCGCCCAGCAAGCGCAGGTTCCGTTTCCTGCGCGGCCGCAAGACCGTCATCGGACTCGGCATCCTGCTCTTCTTCGTGCTGATCGCCGTCATCGGCCCATGGATCGCCCCGTACGACCCGGACACCATGGGCAAGGAACTGCTCCAGCCGCCGTCCGGGGCCCACTGGTTCGGCACCACCCAGACCGGTCAGGACGTGCTCTCGCAGATCCTCGTCGGCACCCGCGGAGTCCTGGTCGTCGGATTCACCGCCGGCATCCTCGCCACGATCCTGTCCGTGCTGATCGGCGTCAGCGCCGGCTTCCTCGGCGGCACGGCCGACGAGGTGCTCTCGCTGCTCTCCAACGTCTTCCTCGTCATCCCCGGACTGCCGCTGATCATCATCATCGCCAGCTTCGTCTCCGACGCGGGCGACCTGCTGATCGCGACCGTCATCGCCCTGACCTCCTGGGCCTGGGGCGCCCGGGTGCTGCGCGCCCAGACGCTCTCCCTGCGCCGCCGGGACTACGTCGAGGCGGCCCGCGCCACCGGTGAGTCGACCTGGCGGATCATCCTGTTCGAGGTGATGCCCAACCTGACCGCCGTCATCGCCTCCGGCTTCGTCGGCACGGTCATCTTCGCCATCCTCTCCGAGATCACCCTCGCCTTCATCGGCGTCGCCGACATCTCCAACTGGAACTGGGGGACCGTCCTGTTCTGGGCGCAGTCCAACCAGGCCCTGGCCCAGGGCGCGTGGTGGTGGTTCGTCCCGGCCGGGCTCTGCATCGCCCTGCTCGGGATGTCCCTCGCCCTGATCAACTTCGGCATCGACGAATTCGTCAACCCGCGCCTGCGCACCGAGACCGGCGGCTCCCGCAAGGTCCGGATGCGGGTCGGCTTCACCCCCGTGGCACGCGGTACGGACAAGGCCGGGGCGCGCGGCAGGCACGACAAGGAGACCCGCTCATGAGCGAGCCCGTCCTCAGCATCAGCGGCCTCAACGTCGACTACGGGACCGGGGACGACGCCGTGCACGCGCTGCGCGATATCGACCTCACCCTGCACCGGGGCGAGGTCCTCGGCCTCGCGGGCGAGTCGGGCTCCGGCAAGTCCACCCTGGCGTACGCCGTCACCCGGCTGCTCTCCCCACCCGGCGTCATCACCGGCGGCGAGGTCCGCTACCACCAGCGCGGCGGCGAGGCGCTCGACCTGCTGACCCTGTCGGCCCCCGAACTCCGGGCCTTCCGCTGGCAGGAGCTGTCGATCGTCTTCCAGGGCGCGATGAACTCCCTCAATCCGGTCCACACGGTCCACAGCCAGCTCACCGACGTACTCCAGGCCCACCGCCCGGAGATGAAGCGGGCCCAGCGCACCGCACGCGCCGAGGAGTTGCTGAAGCTCGTCGGAATCTCCGCGGACCGGCTCGGGGCCTACCCGCACCAGCTCTCCGGCGGAATGCGCCAGCGCGTGATGATCGCGATGGCGCTCGC
>NZ_JAFMPZ010000536.1 GCF_017353455.1 Streptomyces laculatispora | reverse complement strand
GGCTTCGGCCCCGCGGGGCCGGCTTCGGCTCCGCGGCAGACAGCCCGACCGGACGCCCCGCACGGGCAGACGCGGGCAGCCCAGGAACCCGGGCAGCAGACAGGCCGGCACGCGGCACCTCAGTCGTACGCACAGCCCCCTGCCTCGATGTCGGAGACGGGCAGCTTCCACCTTCAGCCGCCCCCGCAGCACCCCGCCGCCACGCCCCAGGCGGCGCAGCCCGTCACTCCCGGCACTCCCAGTACACCCGGCACTCCCGGCACTCCCCATCCGGCGCATACGGCGCCCCCCTTCCCCGCCGCCGCTCCGGACCTCTCACAGGCCCCCACGGCCGCGGTGCAGCACGAACAAGCGCTCACCCGTCCGTACGTCGCTCAGCAGGCGCAGGTTCCCGCTTCCGGACCGGGGTTTTCCGGGGCCGGGGCTCCGCCACCGCCGCACTTCGCGCAGGCAGCGTCGTCCCAGGTCATACCCCCGTCGCACACCGCGGCGCCCGCTCCGCAAAAGCGGCCGGGACCGTCCACGAAGGTGGCGGTCCCGGTGCTGCTGGTGGCGCTGATCTGCTTCGCCGTGGGGATCTGGGCCCTGACCCAGGCCTGAGCGACGAACCCGGCCCGACGCGGGCGGCAACGGCGGCCCGCGTCCGGCTACCAGGCCTGGGGCGGCCCTCCGTACGGCTGCTGCTGTCCGGCGTCGGCCGTCCCGGCCGGTGCCGCGGCCTGTCGGCGCCGTGCGAGCAGCATCCACCCGCCCAGTCCGAGCACCAGCACGGCGCCCGCGCCGATGCCGGCCGCGCCGAGCAGCTTCATGTTGCTGCTCCTGCTCTTGCTCTCGGCGGCCTGCGAGCCGCTCTGGCCGTTCCTCGCCATGTCCTTGTCGTCCTGCGTGACGCCGAAGATCCCCGCCTCGCCCTTGTACGGCGTGGTCCCGGCCGCCTTCCCCTCGACATTGACCGTGAGGGTCAGCGGGAACGGCTTGGAACCGTAGGGCTTGGCGACCTCCGGGCTCAGCGTGACGGACAGGTAGTACCAGCCGGCGAAGCGCATCGCACTGACGCTGGTGTCGGAGGCAAACCTGTTCCGGTACGCCACCGGAGGCACCGGGTCCAGGGACATCGAGGCCGGTTTGCCCGAGTAGGCCATGGGGGAAGCGCTGTCGACATGGCCCTGGGCCGGATTGTCCAGGGACATCGCGAGCGCGCCGCTGATGTACTCGTCCTCGTTCGGGACGGTGCTGTTGCCGAGACCGGCGGTGGCGAAGATCTGCTCCCCCCAGTCCAGCGGAACCCGGTAGAAGAGCGTCTGTCCGGGGGCGACCTCGTCCTTCCACTCACCGGTTTCCAGGCTCGTCGCGTCGTAGTAACTGCCGCCGCCGTGCCTGCGGTTGTCCTCGGCCCGACCCGCCGGCTTCGGTGAGGCGGACGGCCAGTCCTCCGGCGCCTCGGGCGGCGTCGAAGGCTCCTTCGCGAGCTGCGGCTCCGACGCGTACCGGATCTCCAACTCCCAGTCCCCGCGCCCCGAGGTGGCCTCGCCCTCCCGCTCGATCACGACGTTGTACACCCCGGCGCCCTGACAGCTGCTGCTGTCCTTGTCCACGGTCCGGTAGGCGTACGCGGCGATGGGCCGCGGATACTCGGCGGACCCGAACCGGGCGTTCTCCGAGCTGCACCCCAGGTCCGACCCGTCCCTGATGCTGATCGCGATGCCGTCCCCGTAGGCGACCTTGCCGCCGTCCTTGGGCACGACGACGGCCGAGACGTACGCGTTCGTCGTCGCCTCCAGGTTCAGCCGGTAGTAGAGCTTCTCGCCGAACTTGATCGAACTCCGGTAGACCGAACCGGCCGTGAGATCCCTCGCCTCGGTGTTGACCGCAGCGCCTTTGACCGCCTTCGCCTTCGGATCGAACGTGTACGCCGCGGGCCCGTCCGCCCCGTACGCCTGCCCCGGCAGCGCCGCCACCGCGCACATCGCCGCGACCGCGGCCAGCGTCGCCCGGCCCCTGCTGCGCTGCCTCATCACGCGCTTCCCCTCGTCGACCGTGCGGCTGCCCCGCGGCGGTTGCGTACATATACGAACACGGCGGCCGGCAGAGCCACGACGGCCGCCCCGGCGGCAGCCGCGATGCCGGTCCATCCTGCCCCTCCGGCACCACCGCTGTCTGCGGACGCGATCGAATCGCCCTTCTTGCCCGCATCCTCGTCAGCGCCGCTGCCGGACCCGGCCCGCACGGGCGCCCCGTGCTGCGGCCCGGTCCGTTCCGCGCCGAGCACCGACACCCGCAGCACCAGAGCGATCTGCGGATTCTCCGCGATCTCGGCGGCCCGGGCGCCCAGCGTCACCGAAATGTAGAAGCCGCCCCCGGCATGCACCGGCTGCACATTGTTCCGGCTCTCGTAGCGGTTGGTCCAGGAGACCGGGACGCCGCCCATCCGCAGGGCCGATGGCCGGCCGTTGTACATCGTGGCAGAGGTGAACTCACCGCCGCCGGTGAGCGGATAGCGCGCCGGGGTGTAGAGCCGGGTCGCCCCGTAGGAGTACGTGGCGGAGCCGCGGTCCACGGTGGGCTCGTTCGCGAACTCCACTTCGTAGCGCACCTGCTGGCCCCAGCCGGCCGGAACCCTGTACCAGAGCGTCTGGGACGGCAGGATCCGGTCGCGCCACACGCCCTGCCCGATCGCCCTGGCATCGTTGAAGCCGGTGCCGCCCCGCACATCGCGGGGATCACCCGCGGGCAGCGTGGCCTCCTTGCCGCCACTGCCGTACTCCGCCTGCGACTGGGCGGGCGTCACACCCTTCTCCAGCGGCGCCTCGACCCCGTACACGAGCTCCAGCGGCCAACGCGCGGCATCGGAACCCTTCTTGCTCTCCCGTTCCACCACCAGCCGGTAGCGGCCCGCACGGTCGCAGGTGCGGGTGCCCTCCTCGGAGCGGATCCGGGCGACCGCCGACGTCAGCGGGGCCGCCCCCTCCTTCTGCTGGAAGCGCTCGGTGTTCGTCCCGCAGGAACCGTGCTCGTCGTACTCGATCCTGGTGCTCAACGCGTCGAACGTGTCGACGGCCGCCCCCGGCTGCGGCACCGCCGTCGCCGCGAAGTCAGCCGTGGACACGGCATCCAGATCCACCGCGTAGTACCGCTTCTCGCCCGGCCCGATGGTGTCCAGATACTGCCCGGGTACGAGCACCGGGGACCGGTCGGCCGTGGCCGCGCCCGCCACCGGCTCGCCCCGGAAGCGGTACCCGTCCGCGGAGAGCTGGGAGGCGCGCTGGAGCTGACGGGCCAGCGACTCGGCGTCCGGGGCGTCGTAGTACCGCCCGTTGCCCGCCTTCGCGACGCATTCGAGCTGCTCGCGGGCCGCGCCCTTCACCTGGAAGCCCACGGTGTCGATCCGCAGCCCGGCCCCGTCCTTGCCGAGCTGCCCGGCGACCTCACAGGGCTGCGGCGTACCGCAGTTGTCCTCGCCGTCGGAGATCAGCAGGATCGTGCGCGTGCCGATGGCGCCGCCCGCGGGCTGCGGCAGATCCTGCGCAGCCTTGCGGAGCGACAGGCCGATGGGGGTATCGCCCCTGGGCCGTACGCCTGCGACCGCCCGCTTCACCGCGGCCCGGTCCAGCTTCCGCACCGGGCGCACGAGCCGGGTGTCCGTGCAGCCCTGCGGCCGGTCGGCGCCGTAGACCCGTAAGCCCGTCGGATAGCCGTCGGGAAGGCCGTCCACGACCGTGCCGACGGCTGCGCGGGCGCTCTCCATCCGGGTCCGGCCCGTACCGTCGTCCTGCCCCATAGAGCCGGACGAGTCGAGCACCATGACCAGGCTGCCGCTCCCCCCGGATCCGGCCGCGTCCGTTGCGGCGGAGGCCTCCCCGGGCGTCGCCACGGCTGGCAGCGCGCCTGCCACCAGAGCGAACAGTGCCCCGCCGATCCATGTCCCCGCCCGCGCCGTGCGCCGGTGGTTGCGTGCACTCATCCGTGCCCCCCTCGACCGAACTCCCCAGTCTCTTTGCTCAAGCAACCTATTGATTTGCGTAGGTGAACTCAAGAGCACAGGCGTCACGGTCCCGCAACAGCACGAAGCCCCGGCCGCTCAGGCGACCGGGGCTCGCAACAGGCTGTTCTGTCTCACACACCCGAACCTGCGGGCACGGAGTCAGTCGCCTCCGTCCACAGATCCTGCTCGGCGCGATCCGCCTGGATCTGGCGGTACACGAGGAGCCCGCCGATGGCGGCCAGTGCGACCAGGAGAAGCTTCTTCACCGCGCGACCTCGTCTTTCCTTGGCGTAGGGGACTTCTGCCGCCCGACTATACACACCGGCCGATATCGACCGGTGACCTCCCCGCAACCCAACTGGGGCCTGCGGAAAAGCGATCGTCGGAGGATCGGGCCACCCCCGTCACCACCCCGTCACCAC
>NZ_JAFMPZ010000166.1 GCF_017353455.1 Streptomyces laculatispora | reverse complement strand
TGCCGGCGAGTTCGAGGGCGGTGGCGACGGCGTGCGCGAGCGGGTTGGTCAGCACCCCGTCGACCACGTCGGTGTCGCCGATCCGCCGCCGCCCGGCCCAGGGCGCCCGCCGGTAGTAGGTGTCGTCGCGGACCCAGGCGCCCGCGGCGCCGTAGCCCCGCACGGTGCCGATGGCACCGGTGCGGACGAGTTCGCGGACGGCGGGCACCGCGTGCGAGCCGAAGGACTGGAAGCCCACCTGGCAGGCGATGCCGGCGTCCCGTACCCCGGTCAGGATCCGCCCGAAGTCGGACAGGGTCGCGGCGGGCGGCTTCTCCAGCAGGAGGTGGACGCCGCGTCCGGCGGCGGTGAGGGCCAGCTCGGCATGGGTCTGGATGGGGGTGCAGATCACGGCGGCGCGGGCCCCGGTGGAGTCCAGGAGCGCCCCGAAGTCGGCTGACTGCTCGGGGGGTTCAGCGGCGAAGGCGGCGAGCTCTCCCTCGCTGAGCGGGTTCAGCTCGCAGACTCCGGCGAGCCGGACGAGGCCCCGGTCCTGGAGGCGGCGGATGTTGGCGAGGTGCCGGCGCCCGTGGCCGCGGGCGCCCGCGAGGACGATCGGCAGCGGGGTGGTGTGCGTGTTCATGGGGCCCATGCGCGTCAGCCCTTCACGGCGCCGGCACTGAAGCCGGTGATCAGCCATTTCTGGATGAAGGCGAAGACGATCACCACGGGGACCGCGGCGATCACACCGCCCGCGGCGAGCGCGCCCAGGTCGACGCTGTCCGCGCCGATGAGGGTGTTCAGGCCGACCGGGATCGTCTGCTTGTCCTGCTCGCTGAGGAACATCAGGGCGAACAGGAAGTGGTTCCAGCTGTGCACGAAGGCGAACGAGCCGACCGCGATCAGCCCCGGCCGCAGCAGCGGCAGCACCACCGCGCAGAAGGCGCGCAGGCGCGAGCAGCCGTCCACCCAGGCGGCCTCCTCCAGCGAGACGGGCACGTTCTTGATGAATCCGCTGATCAGGATGATCGACAGCGGCAGCTGGAAGACCGTCTCGGCGATGACCACGCTACCCAGGGAGTTGATCATCCGGAGGTTCTTGAAGATCTCGAAGAGCGGTACGAGCATCAGCGCGCCCGGGATGAACTGCGAGCAGAGCAGCGCCAGCATGAAGGCGTTCTTGATCTTGAAGTTGAACCGGGCGAGGGCGTAACCGCCGGCCAGCGCCACGAGCGTGGTGGTGATCAGGGTGCAGACCCCGACGATCATGCTGTTCTGGAAGAAGACGGCGAAGCTGCGCTCGTTCCAGACCTTGGAGAAGTGCTCCCCGGTCATCGGCCACGGCACCAGCGAGGTGGACCCGGCGGGGCGCACGGCGAACAGGAGCATCCAGTAGAACGGGATGAGGGTGAAGACCAGGTAGATGCCGAGCGGTACGTAGATCTGCCAGCGCGGCACCTCGTCGAAGGCGCGCTCGCGGCCGGGCTTGCGGCGCCGGTGCGCGGCGGGCGGCCGGCTGCTCGGCGCGGGCGGGTGTGCGGAGTCGGTGCCGTTCTTCTCGGCCAGTGCGGCAGTCACTTGTGGTCGCCTCCGAACTTGCTCAGGCGCAGATAGACGATCGAGCAGAAGAGGAGGATCACGAAGGCGACGGTGGTGAGCGCCGAGGCGTAGCCGAAGTCGTGGCCCTCGATGCCGGTGTTGGCGACGTAGAGCGGCAGGGTGGTGGTCTCGCCCGCCGGTCCGCCTCCGGTGAGGGTGTAGAGCAGGTCGACGTTGTTGAACTCCCACACGCCGCGCAGCAGGGTGGCGAGGATGATCGCGTCCCGCAGGTGCGGCAGGGTGATGTGGAAGAACTGGCGCAGCCGCCCGGCGCCGTCGACGGACGCCGCCTCGTACAGCTCCTTGGAGACGGACTGCAGGTCGGCGAGGATGAGGATGGCGAAGAAGGGGACCCCGCGCCAGAGTTCGGCGACGGTCGCGGCCCAGAAGACGGTTCCGGTGTCGGAGAGCACGGAGGTGCCGTAGTCGCCGATCCCGGCGTCCGCGAGGTAACGGCTGAATCCGGTCGAGGAGTTGTAGAGCAGGATCCAGATGGTGCTGGTCAGCACGCCGGAGACGGCCCACGGCGAGAAGACCATGGCGCGGGAGACGCCGCGGCCGATGAAGGTCTGGTTGACGATCAGGGCGAGGGCCAGTCCGAGGGTGAGCTGGAGCGCGACCTGGGTGACCACCCATTGGGCGCTGAAGCCCAGCGTGGTCCAGAACTGGTCGTCCTCGGTGAAGATCCGGGTGAAGTTGTCCAGGCCCGCGAAGCCGTTCCGCCAGGGCTTGGTGACGTTGTAGTTCTGCAGGCTGTAGTAGAAGACGCTGACCACCGGATAGGCGATGAAGCCCAGCATCAGCAGCCCCGCGGGGGCGATCAGCAGATACGGCAGTCGGCGGGGGCTCGCGGAGCGGCGCCTGGGCACCTTGGGCGGTGTGGCCACAGCGGCGGCTTGGGCCATGACACGTCTCCGTTCTCTCTGGTACGGGGGGTGCGGGTTGATGCTCGGCGGGGCTGGGCGGCACTGGACTGCGCCGGGTGGTGCCGGGTGGTGCTCGGTGGTGCGATGCGTGTAGTGCGCAAGCGCTTCCCGCATGACGTTCGGTGTATCGAACGAGGCGGTGCGCGGAATTGCGGTGGGGCCGTTCAGCCGGCGTACGGGTCGGGCACGTCTCCCGGCCGGGCCAGGAAGGCGAAGTCGCAGCCGGTGTCGGCCTGGGTGATCTGGTCCTGGTAGAGCGCCCCGTAACCGCGCTCGTACCGGTTGACCGGCGGCGTCCACCCGGCCCTGCGCCGCGACAACTCCTCCTCGCTGACGTCGAGATGGAGCAGGCGCGCCTCGACGTCCAGGGTGATCAGGTCACCGCTGCGGACGAGGGCGAGGGGCCCGCCGACATAGGACTCGGGTGCGATGTGCAGCACGCAGGCCCCGTAACTGGTGCCGCTCATCCGGGCGTCGGAGAGCCGCACCATGTCCCGTACGCCCTGCTTCAGCAGGTAGTCGGGGATCGGCAGCATGCCGTACTCGGGCATACCCGGGCCGCCCTTGGGTCCGGCGTTGCGGAGCACCAGCACATGGTCCGGAGTGAGGGCCAGGGCCGGGTCGTTGATGGTGCGCTGCATCTCCTGGTAGTCGTCGAAGACGACCGCGGGACCGGTGTGGCGCAGCAGGTGGGGTTCGGCGGCGATGTGCTTGATGACCGCGCCGTCCGGGCAGAGGTTGCCGCGCAGCACCGCCACGCCGCCCTCGTCGGCGAGGGGGTTGTCACGTTCCCGGATGACGTCGCTGTTGTGCACCAGCGCACCGTCGAGCTGTGCGCGCAGGGTGTCGTGCGTGACCGTGGGCCGGTCCAGGTGGAGTACGTCGGTGAGCCGGGCCAGGAAGCCGGGCAGCCCGCCGGCGAAGTGGAAGTCCTCCATGAGGTACTTTCCGCCGGGCCGCAGATTGGCCAGCACCGGCACGGTGCGGGCGATGCGGTCGAAGTCGTCGAGGGTGAGCGTGATCCCGGAGCGGCCCGCCATCGCGATGAGGTGGATGACGGCGTTGGTGGAGCCGCCGAGCGCGAGGACGGTGGCGACGGCGTCCTCGTACGCGTCCGCCGTGAGGATGTCCGACAACTTCCTCTGCTGCCAGACAAGTTCGACGATCGCGAGTCCGGACCGCGCGGCCATCCGGTCATGGCCCGAGTCGACGGCCGGGATGGAGGAGGCGCCGGGGACGGTGACGCCGAGCGCCTCGGCCGCGGCCGTCAGGGTGGAGGCGGTGCCCATCGTCATGCAGTGGCCGGGCGAGCGGGCGAGCCCGTTCTCCAGTTCGGCCATCTCGCAGTCGCCGATGAGTCCGGCCCGCTTGTCGTCCCAGTACTTCCACATGTCGGTGCCGGAGCCGAGGACTTCGTCGCGCCAGTGCCCCGGCAGCATCGGCCCGGCCGGTACGAAGACGGCCGGCAGGTCGACGGAGGCGGCGCCCATCAGCAGCGCGGGCGTCGACTTGTCGCAGCCACCCAGCAGCACCGCACCGTCGACGGGGTAGGAGCGCAGCAGCTCCTCCGTCTCCATCGCCAGCAGGTTGCGGTAGAGCATCGGGGTCGGCTTCTGGAACGTCTCCGAGAGGGTGGAGACCGGGAATTCGAGCGGGAAGCCGCCCGCCTGCCAGACCCCCCGCTTGACGGCCTGGGCGCGCTCGCGCAGGTGGACGTGGCAGGGGTTGATGTCGGACCAGGTGTTGAGGATCGCGATGACCGGCTTGCCGAGGTGCTCCTCGGGGAGGTAGCCGAGCTGGCGGGTGCGGGCGCGGTGGCTGAAGGAGCGGAGCCCGTCCGTGCCGTACCACTGGTGGCTGCGCAGTTCCTCGGAGCTGACGCGGCCGGCCCCGGGGGTCATATGGACCACCCCGCGACCTGGTCGGCGACCTCGGCGCGCTGCGGCTCGGGCAGCACCCGGCTGGGCGGGCGTACATCGCGGCCGCACAGGCCGAGCGAGGCCAGGGCCTCCTTGACGACCGTCACGTTGTCGGCGGACTGCCGGTCGGCGCGCAGTTCCTCGAAGCGGCGGATCCGCTCCCAGACCTTCATGGCGGCCCGGTGGTCGCCGGCCCGCAGCGCCTCCAGCATGGCCAGCGAGACACCGGGGGCGACATTGACCAGGCCGGAGGTGAACCCGGTGGCCCCCGCGGAGAAGTAGGAGGGGGCGTACAGCTCGGCGAGGCCGGCGATCCAGACGAACCGGTCGAGACCCGCGTCCCGGGCGAAGGCGGCGAAGCGGGCGGCGTCCGGGACGGCGTACTTGACGCCGATGACGTTGGGGCAGCTGTCGGCGAGCGTGGCCAGGCACTCCCCGTCCAGATGCGGGTTGCGGATGTAGGGCACGACGCCGAGTCCGGGGACGGCCTCCGCGATGGCCCGGTGGTAGTCGATCCAGCCGTCCTGCGAGACGTACGGGTGGACGGGCTGGTGCACCATCACCATCCCGGCCCCGGCGTCCCGGGCGTGCTCGGCCGCGGCGACGGCGGTCGGCACGTCGTGCCCGACCCCGACCAGGACCGCGGCGCGGCCGCCCGCCTCGTCGATGGTCAGCTCGGTGACGGTGCGCCGCTCCTCGGGGGTGAGCGCGTAGAACTCGCCGGTGTTGCCGTTCGGGGTGAGGATGCGCACGCCGCCGTCGAGCAGCCTGCGCAGCAGGGCGCGGTGCGCCGCCGTGTCGATGGTGCCGTCCGCGGCGAACGGGGTCACCGGGATCGCCACGACGTCCGCGAGGGCCGCCTTCAGCGGTGTGAGGTCCATGCGGACAGGCCTTTCGTCGGTGTGCTGGTGGTTCACGCCGCGCCGCCCCCGTCTTCGTCGTCGGGGAACGCGCGGCGGACGAACGACGCGATGTGGTCGTGCAGGGCCCCGGCCGCGGCGTCCGCGTCGTCGGCGAGCGCGAGCCGCAGGATCTCCCGGTGCTCGGCCGCCTCCCGCTCCCAGGACGGGACGGTCGCCCAGGCGACGGTCGACACGAGGGCCGCCTGGTCGCGGACCTCGTCGAGCATCCGCGCCAGCAGGGGGTTGCCGCAGGGCAGGTAGAGCGCCCGGTGGAAGTCCCGGTTGGCGAGCGACCTGTCCGCCTTGTCGCCGGCCGAGTCGGCCCGCTCCAGGGCCTCCTGGGCCGCGTCGAGCGAGGCCTTGCGGGTGATGGAGCGGCGCAGCGCCTCCGGTTCGAGCAGCAGCCGCACGTCGTACACCTCCCTGGCCATGGTCGCGTCGACCAGCCGCACGATCGCGCCCTTGTACTGGCTCATGACGACGAGCCCGGTACCGGCGAGGGTCTTGAGCGCCTCCCGGACGGGGGTCTTGGAGACCCCGAACTGCGCGGCGAGCTCGGTCTCGACGAGCGCCTGCCCTGGTCTCAGCTGCGCCGTGAGGATCGCGTGCTTGATCGCCTCCAGCACGTACTGGGTGCGGGACGGAATCGGGGTGGGCGCAAAGGTCATGGGTGAAGGGCTCTCGCATCTCGCGTATCGCGTCTCATATATGACGTACGAAGTACGACGCGATGAAGCTAGAGGCGCCATGAATGTTTCGTCAACGCTTCTGGCAGAAGAACTTCACCGGACTACGACGTGTGCCGTACACGGATCGCGGCACCGGGCCGCCCCGCCAGGCCGCCTACGGCATCTTCCCGATGCCCCGCACGGGCCTTAGCGGCCAGCCTGACCGCACAACACACGCGCAGGTCAAGGAGGTTCGGTGGGCACGATGGCGGGGTCGGCGGCGGGGCGGGTACTGCGGGACCGGACGGCCGGGCTGTTCCTGGCAGCGGTCGTCGTCTCCGGATTCGGCAGCTCGGCGATGTCGCTGGCGGCCGGGATCTGGGTCAAGTCGCTGACGGGTTCGGACAGTCTGGCGGCGCTCGCCCTGTTCACCGTCTGGATGCCGGTGCT
>NZ_JAFMPZ010000165.1 GCF_017353455.1 Streptomyces laculatispora | reverse complement strand
CCCGGCCCCGTACCGCGCCGGGTCCACATCCGGCCCGCCCGCGACCACCACCGCGTCGAGCCGCGCCACCACCGACGCCGCCAGATCCGGGGAGTCCGGCGGAAGCAGCGCGGCCAGCCCGCCCGCCGCACGGACCAGACGGCTGTAACCGGCGGGCAGCAGTGTCGCGGGCAGATCCCAGACGCCCCAGCGTGCCGAGGCCTCCAGGTAGGTACTGATCCCGATCAGCGGGCGGTTCATCGGATCTCCCTCTCGCACGGCACGCGGAACGCATCGGCACCGTATCCAAATCCCTTGCGCTGCCCATAGATTTGGATCATCTGTCGGCCCGCGAGGAGAGGATCCATCCGTGTCCGACCGAACAGCCCCGCTCGCCGTCGAGGAACTCCGCCTCCTCGTCGGCAGCGGTGAGATCGACACCGTGGTCCTGGCCTTCCCCGACATGCAGGGGCGGCTCCAGGGCAAACGCTTCGCCGCCGCCTTCTTCCTCGACGAGGTGGTGCCGCACGGCACCGAGGGCTGCAACTACCTCCTCGCCGTCGACACCGACATGAACACCGTCGACGGTTACACCATGTCCTCCTGGGACCGGGGCTACGGCGACTTCGCCATGCACCCCGACCTCGCCACCCTGCGCAGAGTGCCCTGGAACGAGAGCACCGCGATGGTCACCGCCGACCTCGCGTGGAGCGACGGCTCACCCGTCGCCGCCGCGCCCCGCCAGATACTGCGCCGCCAGCTGGAACGCCTCGCCGAGCACGGCTGCACCGCTCATGCCGGCACCGAACTCGAATTCATCGTCTTCAAGGACACCTACGAACAGGCCTGGGACCGCGGCTACCGCGGCCTCACCCCGGTCAACCAGTACAACGTCGACTACTCCGTCCTCGGCACCGGCCGCATCGAACCCCTGCTGCGCCGCATCCGCAACGAGATGGCGGGCGCGGGCCTCACCGTCGAGTCGGCCAAGGGCGAGTGCAACCCCGGCCAGCACGAGATCGTGTTCCGCTACGACGAGGCCCTGGTCACCTGCGACCAGCACGCCGTCTACAAGACGGGCGCCAAGGAGATCGCCGCGCAGGAAGGCGTCGCGCTCACCTTCATGGCCAAGTTCAACGAGCGCGAGGGCAACTCCTGCCACATCCACCTCTCGCTCCGGTCCACCGGCGACCCCGGACGCAGCGTCATGGCGGACGAGGACGGTGCCATGTCCCCGGTGATGCGGCACTTCCTGGCCGGCCAGCTCGCGGCCCTGCGCGACTTCTCGCTCCTCTACGCGCCGAACATCAACTCCTACAAGCGCTTCCAGCCCGGTTCCTTCGCCCCGACCGCCGTCGCCTGGGGCGCCGACAACCGCACCTGCGCGCTCCGGGTCGTCGGGCACGGCCAGTCCCTGCGCTTCGAGAACCGGCTCCCCGGCGGTGACGTCAACCCGTACCTCGCCGTCGCCGGACTCGTCGCCGCCGGCCTGTACGGCATCGAGCACGGCCTCGAACTGCCCGAGCCCTGCGAGGGCAACGCCTACACGGGCGCGTACGACCACGTCCCCACCACCCTGCGCGAGGCCGCCGGGCTCTGGGAGCGCAGTGAGATCGCGGCGGCGGCCTTCGGCGACGAAGTCGTCGCGCACTACGCCAACATGGCACGCGTCGAACTCGACGCCTTCGACGCAGCGGTGACCGACTGGGAAATCAAACGCTCTTTCGAACGCCTGTGAGGACTTCCTTGACCCGTGAGCACCAGGTACTGAACCCGGCGACGGAGGAACTCCTCGCCACCGTGCCCGCCACCACTGCGGCCGAGGTGGACGCCGCCGTCACCCGGGGAGCGGCCGCCCAGCGGACCTGGGCGGCGCTCGCCCCCGCCGACCGGGCCCGGCTGCTGCGCCGGTTCGCCGTCGCCGTGGACGGCCGGACCGAGGAGCTGGCCCGGCTGGAGGTCCGCGAGGCGGGCCACACGATCGGCAACGCCCGCTGGGAGGCGGGCAACGTCCGGGATCTGCTCGACTTCGCCGCCGGGGGAGTGGAACGGCTGAGCGGCCGGCAGATCCCCGTCCCCGGCGGCATCGACATCACCCTGCTCGAACCCCTCGGCGTCATCGGCGTGATCGCACCGTGGAACTTCCCCATGCCGATCGCCGCCTGGGCGCTGGCCCCGGCCCTCGCGGCGGGCAACGCCGTCATCCTCAAACCCGCCGAGACCACCCCGCTGACCGCGCTCCGGCTCGCCGGACTGGCCCTGGAGGCCGGACTGCCCGAACACCTCTTCCAGGTGCTGCCGGGCGCGGGCGACGAGGCGGGCAACGCCCTGGTCGAGCACCCGGACGTCGCCAAGATCGTCTTCACCGGCTCCACCCGGGTCGGCAAGCAGATCATGGCCAAGTGCGCCGAGCGCGTGAAGCGGATCACCCTCGAACTCGGCGGCAAGAGCCCCAACATCGTCTTCGCCGACGCCGACATCGAAGCCGCGGCGGCCGCCGCCCCCATGTCCTTCCTGGACAACGCCGGCCAGGACTGCTGCGCCCGCACCCGGATCCTCGTCCAGCGATCCGTGTACGACCGCTTCCTGGAACTGCTCGCCCCGGCCGTCGCCGCCGTCGTCGTGGGCGATCCGTCCGACGAGAAGACGCAGATGGGCCCGCTCATCTCACGCACCCAGCTGGACCGGGTGCGCGGTCACGTCCCCGGGGGCGCTGCCGCGATCCGGGGCAGCGCGCCCCAGGGCCCCGGATTCTGGTTCCCGCCGACCGTCCTCACCGATGCCCGGCCAAATGCGCCCGTCGCCACCGAGGAGGTGTTCGGGCCGGTCGCGGTCGTGCTGCCCTTCGAGGACGAGGCGGACGCCGTCCGGCTCGCCAACGCGACGCGCTACGGCCTCGCGGGCTCCCTCTGGACCCGTGACGTGGGGCGCGCGCTGCGGGTCTCGCAAGCCGTCCGGGCGGGGAACCTCTCCGTCAACTCCCACTCCGCGGTCCGCTACTGGACCCCGTTCGGCGGGTACAAGCAGTCCGGCCTCGGCCGGGAACTCGGACCCGACGCCCTCACCGCCTTCACCGAAACCAAGAACGTCTTCCTCAGTACGGAGGCCTGAACCGGTATGACCACGGACACCGAGAACATCTGCCGCCGCCTCGTCGGCCGCACCGCCGTCATCACCGGCGCCGCCAGCGGCATCGGCCTCGCCACCGCCCACCGGCTCGCCTCCGAGGGCGCGCACGTGGTCTGCGGCGACACCGACGCGACCGCGGGCAAGGCGGCCGCCGAAGCGGTCGGCGGCACCTTCGTACGCGTCGACGTGACCGATCCCGGACAGGTCGAGGCCCTGTTCAAGGCGGCGCACGACACCTACGGCTCCGTCGACATCGCCTTCAACAACGCCGGCATCTCGCCGCCCGACGACGACTCCATCCTCACCACGGGCCTGGAGGCCTGGAAACGCGTCCAGGACGTCAACCTCACCTCCGTCTACCTGTGCTGCAAGGCGGCCCTGCCCTACATGCGGCGCCAGGGACGGGGCTCGATCATCAACACCGCCTCGTTCGTGGCCAGGATGGGCGCGGCGACCTCGCAGATCTCGTACACCGCCTCCAAGGGCGGGGTGCTCGCGATGTCCCGGGAACTGGGCGTCCAGTTCGCCCGCGAGGGGATCCGGGTCAACGCGCTGTGCCCGGGGCCGGTCAACACCCCGCTGCTCCAGGAGCTGTTCGCCAAGGACCCGGAGCGCGCGGCCCGCAGGCTGGTGCACATCCCGCTCGGCCGGTTCGCCGAGGCGACCGAGATCGCGGCCGCCGTCGCCTTCCTGGCGAGCGACGACTCCTCCTTCGTCAACGCCACCGACTTCCTCGTCGACGGCGGCATCTCCGGCGCCTACGTCACCCCCCTGTAGAGGCGGGCGGCCCTTCCAGGGCACGGCCTAGAGTGGGGCGATGAGCAACCCGACACCGCCCGGCTGGTATCCGGACACGGCCGCACCGGGCAACGAGCGGTGGTGGGACGGCACGGCGTGGACCGCCCACACCCGCCCGTACGCTCCCGCGACACAGCAGCCGGGCCCCGTGCGGCCCTCTGCCCCCGCCGGGCCCGGCGGGGGCGGAAGCGGCCGGATCATCGCACTCGTGGTGGCCGGTGCGGTGGTCGTCGGTGCGGCGGTGACCGGAGCCGTACTGCTCGGCAGGGACGACGACGACGGAAAGCGGCCGCAGGCCCGGTCGAGCAGCGACGCGCCGCCGCCCGCGGCCACCGGCACCGACGGCACGTCCGACGGCAGCCCCTCGCCGGACGCCTCACCGGACGACGGCGACCCCACGGTGCTCGTCGACCAGCTCAACGGCATCACCCTGCCGATCCCCGACGGCTGGGAGAAGCCCGACAGCACCGTGGAGCAGGTGCTCACGATGCGCACCACCGGCTCCTACAACTGCCCCGGCAGCTCCTCCGACTCCTGCTATCACGGCACGGTGACCACACGGACACCGAACGCCGGTGACGCCGGCTCCGCCGAGGAGCTCGCCAAGGCCGACGTGGCCGACGCCGCGAAGGGCGCGTACGGGGAGAACGCCGTCGGTACCCGTATCCACGGCGGCATCACGTCCCACAAGCAGATCGCCGCCGCCTCGGTGAGCGTGGCCGGGCGCACCGGATACCAGGTGCGCTGGCGGGTCGTCACGGGCAAGGGCCCCGGCGGCTACGTGCAGTCGCTCGTCTTCCCCTCGACCGTCGGCAGCGAGTCGCTCGTCGTCGTGCGCTACGCCTTCGACGCCGGCTCCGACGGGCCCCCGCTCTCCCTCATGGACACCCTCACCAAGGGCATCCGGCCGATCGGCGACAGCGAGACGAGCGGCGGCGTCGGCAGCTCGGTCGCGCCCTGACGCCGGACGCCGGTCCGCTCAGAGGAAGGTGCGGCCCTCGCCCCGGTACGTCGGCACCGTCGCCGTCACCCGGTCCCCCTCGATGAGCTGCAACTCGTCGAACCGCTCGCACAGCTCGCCGGCCTTCGCGTGCCGGAACCACACCTTGTCGCCGATCAGCAGATCGTCCGCCGGGGCGCCGAGCAACGGGGTCTGCACCTCACCGGGTCCCTCCTGCGGGTCGTAACGCAGCCCCTCCGGCAGGTACGGGACCGGCAGCCGGTCCGGACCGGCCGCACCGGACGCCGGGTAGCCGCCACCGAGCACCGTCACCACGCCCACCCCGGGGCGGCGCACCACCGGCTGAGCGAACAGGGCCGCCGGACGGGCCGTGAACGAGGTGTAGTTGTCGAACAGCCGCGGCACGTAGAGCCCCGAACCGGCCGCGATCTCCGTCACCGCGTGCTCCGCGGCGGTGTGCTGCACACTGCCGGTGCCGCCGCCGTTCACGAACTCCAGGTCCGGCGCCACCGCCCGTACCGCCCGCACCACCTCGGCCCGCCGGGCCGCCAGTTCCCGGCGCCCCGCGGCCTGCATCAACCGGATCGCCCGGGAGCGCAGCGGCCGCCCCGCGACCGAGTCGCCGACCCCGGCGATATGGCCCTCGTACGCCATCAGCCCCACCAGCCGGAAGCCGGGCCTGCGGGCCACGGACCGTGCCAGCTCGGCCAGCTGGGCGGGGGAGCGCAGCGGCGAACGCAGCGCCCCGATCCTGACCCTGCCACCGAGCATCCGCAGCGAGGTGTCCAGCTCCAGACAGACCCGGATCTCCTCGGTGCCCCCGGCGCGCGCCGCGTCGATCAGCTCCAGCTGCGCGTGGTCGTCCACCATCACCGTCACGGCGGCGGCCAGTTTCGGGTCTGCGGCGAGCTCCGCGAAGGCCGACCGGTCGGCCGACGG
>NZ_JAFMPZ010000164.1 GCF_017353455.1 Streptomyces laculatispora | reverse complement strand
TTCCTGGTCGAGTTCCGCCCAGACCGTCTTGCGCGGGACCGGACCAGGAATGACGCCCCACTGGTCGGCGAGCGCCTCGACGATGAGGAGACCCCGGCCGCCCTCCGCGTCGTCCCCGGGGGCGGACGGGACGGGCAGGCGATCGCCCCGGGTATCGGTCACCTCGATCCGCAACAGCGCCTCTCCGCCCACGGTGGCGTTGGTGGCCAGCTCCGGCGACGATGTGCGCGGCCGACTCGGAGGGCAGCCCCCAGAGGCTGAGATGAGCCACGGTGAGCAGCCGGGCGAGCAGGGCTCCCCGGCGGGTGGGGGAGAGCAGCACGGTGAAAGCGCGTGGGCGAGATCGAGCGTGTGGTGGCCGCGCGCATGGCCCGGCGGTTGATCTTCGACCGTGACCCGCTTCCGTCACTCAGCTTCGTACAGGAGGAGGTGACGCTGCGCCGTCCTGTCGGGGGCACAATGGTGTGGCGCCGACAACTGGAACGCCTTCTGGAAGTGGGGCGGTTGAGGAATGTATCGATCCAAGTGATGCCTACCCATCGCGAAGAGCACCCGGGGACGGGTGGGCTGATTGAGGTGCTGAAGTTCCCCGACGGCAGTGCTGTGGGGCGTTCCGAGGGGATGTTCGGCGGCCCTCCGGTCACCGAACCGAAGCAGCTCAGGATCCTTGAGTTGCGCAATGGGATGATCCGGGCCCAGGCCCTCTCTCGCCGAGGGAGTCGCTGGCCTTCATCGAGCAATTACTGGGAGAGTCATGATCGACAAGCCCTCTGCCGGGGACGCTGCCGAGCGGGCGTGGTTCAGGAGCAGTTACAGCAGCAGTGGCGACGGCAACGACTGCGTCGAGGTCGCGACCACTCAGGACACGGTCCACGTCCGCGACTCCAAGAACCTCCGGGGCCCCCGCCTCGCCCACCGTTCCGCCGCGTGGGTCGCCTTCGTCGCGTACGCCGCTGCCCGGTCCTGACCCCCGCTGAGGCATCGGTATGGGAAGTCCTCACTTGCCGACGCCGACGCCGACGCACCCCGAGGACGCCGGGGCGCTCCGGCGAGCCCCCTGATCAACCCTCTGATGCAACATCTCCGCCGAGTCAACCCCCGAAGGATCACTCACCGCGCACGCGCCACCGGAAAGTGAGCCAGAAACCCGAGAACTGACGGCAGTTACGAACTTTGGTGGCCGACGGGCCGCTGTTCGGCCGTTAGCGTTCGGCCGGGCAAGGGCGGCCGATCGGTCGCCCTATCCTTCTGCCATGGCGAACTGGCAGCGGTCTCTGAGCGATGCGTTCTGGACTCTGGATCGGCTCCTGGGTGGGCAGCGGCGTCCGACTCGGATCCAGAAGTGGACGGCCCGACACCCGATCGGCACCGGTTTCTGCATGGCTGTTCCCTACGCGCTCTTCTTCTTCTGGCTGTCGTCACCCGAGCCGGAGAACCTCTGGAAAGCCGCGCTCGGGGGGCTGGCCATGGGATTTGTCTTCGTACCGTTTGTTCTTCTGGAGCGGCTCCGGCAGCGTCGGCTCATGCGTCTGGGGATATGGGACGGATCTTGAGAGCGCCGGGTGCTGGAAGAGACGGCTTCCGCCTCGCCGGCACCCGACCCCGACGGTGCCGGAATTGGTGGCGTCAGCCGGCCTCGGCAGGTTCCTCAGCGCCCGTGCGGGGCTTCTCGGCAGCGCCCCCGGGCAGCAGTCGCTCGCCCAGCAGGACCGCGCAGGCCGCGACCGTCAGCAGGCCGCCCATGAGGAACGTGCCCCGCACGTCGGACAGCGTCAGGACCAGACCGCCGAGCGCGGCGCCCGCCGCGATACCGGCGTTGTAGCCACCGGAGTTGGCCGCGAGAGCCATGTCCGTGCGGCCCGGGGCGCAGTGCAGCATCTCGTTCTGGGTGGCCATGAACACCGGCCCGAGTGCGGCGCCCGTCAGCGTCAGGAACACCACCGCCGCCACCGGATCGCTCCCGGTCGCGTACAGGCCGAGCATGCCCACCGCCTGCGTGGTGATCGCGGTGGCCAGTACGGAGTTCGGGAAGCGGTCCAGCAGCACTCCGGTGATACTCACCCCGGCCAGACACGCCACACCGAAAGCCATGAACAGGGCACTGACCTCGCTCTCGGAGAACCCGCTCACGTCGCCCAGGAACTTCACGATGTACGTGTATCCCGCGAACGCCCCGGTGGCGGACAGGATTCCGGCCGTCAGGACGGTGGCGAACCGGCGGGTGTCGGGGGCGCTTCCGTACGCGGCGTGCCCCTCCTCCGGGCGGGAGGTGGGCAGCAGGACGGCGATCGTCACCAGGGAGATGAGCCCCAGGGCCGCCACTCCCGCGACCGGCACCTGCCAGCCGCTCTGCCGTCCCAGCCAGGTCCCGGCGGGAACACCGAGCACCAGGGCGAGGGAACCGGCCACGGACAGCGCCCCGACCACCCGCCCCCGGACACCGGGCCGGAACAGGCCCACGGCGACCGGTCCCATCACCGCCCAGAACAGCGCCTGGGCGAGCGCCGTCAGCAGCCGCGCCGTGAGCAGCAGCCAGTAGGAGTCGGCCAGAACAGCGACCAGGCTGGACACGACGAGCGCGGCGAGCAGAGCCGTGAGCACATGGCGCCGGGGCATCGTCCGCGTGAAGTGGGCCAGCGGCAAGGACGCGACGGCGACCGTCACGCCGTAACCGGTGACCAGGTAGCCGACCGACGGCAGGGACACGTGCAGGCCCTCGGAGATGAGTTCCAGGAGGCCGATCGGCAGGTTCTCGGCGGTGTTGAACGTGAAAGCGGCCAGCATCAGGGCAGCGAGTACCGCCGGCCCTCTCCACCGAGCCGACCCGGCCGGCCGATCCGACCCAGCCGAACCGGCCGGTAAAGCCGCCTGGCCCGTGACCATGCGCCCCGTCCCCGTCCCCGTCCCCGTTCCCGTGCCGCTTCCGACCGCTACGCCCGTGCCGTCCGCCGGGCCGGGGAGCTCGCAGAGCCCAGCAGGTACTGCCCGTTGGCGGGTCCGGCGAGCATCCGAACAGTCTGGCAGACGAGGCGAACGCCGCCCGGTTCGATCGGAAGACCCGGAGGCGGGAGCGGTTCCGCTCCGCCGGGGCCGGTGGCGTACCTTCCCTACCCATGACGGACATCGACGAGCTGACCGGCCTGTTCGAAGCGCTGGGCGCCGACGACGCGCCGGGCTGGGCCGACTCGGAGGCCGAGGAGAACATTCCCCAGCTGGCCCGGTACCGGTTCCTGCGCATGGTCTGGCAGGACATCGACGCCTGGAGCGCGGCGGCGCCCGACTGGGTCGAGGCCTACCGGAAGGAGGGCCTGGCCGGCGGGGCCGTCGAGCGGGCGCTGCGGCTCGGGCTGACCCCCGGCGAGCTGGGGGAGATAGCCCGGGAGGTCGCCAAGGAGACCGCGTTCGGCCTGCTCTACGGGCTGGCCGACCCGGCGGACGGCGATCTCCCGCCCGAGACCGAGGCGAGGCTGCCTGGCTGGTGCCTGGCCGAACTGTCGCCGGAGGGCAGGCCCACGGGGCGGGTTCTGGACGCGCTCTACGAGGACCTGGACGAAGTGGAGCCGCAAGGCCCGGCCGGAGGTGCCGCATGACCGCGTTCGACGTGAGTGAACGGCGCATCTGGGACGGGCGGGCCGAGAGCTACGCCCGCACCTTCGCCCGTCTCTGCGCCCGTACGGTGCCCGCACTGCTGGACGCCGCCGCTGCCGGGCGCGGGACCCGGCTGCTCGATGTGGGGTGCGGCAGCGGCAGTGTGACCGTCGCCGCCGTCGGCCGGGGCGCGGTCGTACGGGCCGTGGACGCCGAACCCGGCATGGTCGCGGCCACCCGGCGGGCGGCCCCCGGCGTCGAGGTCCGTACCGGCTCGCTGCCCCAGCTCCCCTACCCCGACGGCGAGTTCGACGCGGTCGCGGCGAACTTCGTGCTCAACCACGTGGGCCGGCCGCTGGACGCGCTCGTCGAGCTGCGCCGGATCACCCGGCCGGGAGGCAGGGTCGCCGTCACCATCTGGCAGGTACCCGGCGGCCCCGGACAGGCGCTGCTCGGACGGGCCGCGGAGGCTGCCGGTCTGACCCGTCCCGCCTGGCTGGCCACGGTCGACGAGGAGCACAACTTCCCGCGCACCCCGGAAGGGCTGGGCGCCCTGCTGACGGCGGCCGGGCTCGGGGGCGTCCGGAGCGAGCCGCTGTCCTGGGACCACCGCGCGGACCCGGAGGACTGGTGGGCCGGTGCCGCGGCCGGCGTCGCCGCGATCGGCCGGCTGGTCAACAGCCGGGGCCCGGAGGGGGTGGCGGCGGCGAAGCGGGAGTACGACGTGCTGTGCAAGGAATTCGATTCGGTGGACGGGCAGTTGGTGCTGCCGCACCGTGCCCTGCTGGCCCACGGGAGGGTCTAGGGTCTTTCGTTTGGATCATGCCGGAACCCGCGAGCCCGGCATGATCCAAACGAGAGGCCC
>NZ_JAFMPZ010000535.1 GCF_017353455.1 Streptomyces laculatispora | reverse complement strand
CCCGGGCGGCGCGCAGCCCGGCGGGGTGGGTGCACCAGTCGGTGGCACCGACGAGCAGGCCGGGAGCGGTCTCGGCGACGGCCTCGGTGAGCGAGGGGACGAGGGAGACGACGCGCACGGGAAACACCTCCTGATCGGCGACGCGGCACGGGCGGGGCCCGGGCCGGGTTCCCGGCCGCGGCGTGGATGCCCCGGCCGGATGCTCAGCGACGCGGGTCGAACGTCGCGTCGATGTGCTCGGCGACCGCGACGAACAGCAGCCGGGTACCGGGGACCGTGGCCCGCCAGCGGTGACGCACCCCGCCCGACAGGAACAGCGTGTCCCCGCGCTCCAGCCGGTACGCCTGGCCCTCGGCCTCCACCTCGGCGGCACCCTCCGCCACGTACATCACCTCGTCGTTGCGGTGCTGGAACTCGCGCCCCAGATCGAGCTCGCCGGTGAATTCGAGGGCGCTGAGCTGATGGCGTCCGCGCACCACCCTGCGTACACCGTCCTGCGGCCCGCCGCGCACGACGTCGACCGAGCGCGCCGAGTCGGCGGCGGCCCGCAGACGCGCGGTGGTGGTCTCCAGGGCGTCCGCGACCCGGTCCAGGGACCGGGCGCTGGGTCTGGCCCGCTCGTTCTCGATCTGGCTGAGGAACGGTACGGACAGGCCACTGCGCGTCGCGACCGCGGCCAGCGTGAGCCCCAGGGACCTGCGCTGTCGGCGGACCGCCGCGCCCACCCGGAGTGTTTCCTTGTCGTCCATGTCCGGCTCCCTCCCGACTCCCCATCCTTCCGGCTGCCAGCACCTTACGCACACGGTTACGCGAGGACGGCCGGTAATGAGACGTCGGGACAGCCCGAAAGGGGTGGGCACCGCCGCCGGCGGTGCCCACCCCTTCCTGTGCCGCGCCCCCTGGCGGGGCCGCGACGGGGTTACTGCTGCGGAGCCATCTTGTCCGCGATGCCCGGATTCTTGGCCATCCAGGACTTCACGGCTTCTTCCTCGTGTCCCGTACCGAGCTTCTGGATCTCGTTCTCCAGGCCGGCGAGCTGGTCCTCGCTCAGCTTGAAGTCCTTGAACCACTTGGTCAGCTGCGGGTAGTTCTTCGGGAAGTCCTTGGAGCCGATGGTGTGCAGGCGGTCGCCCTCACCGAAGGCCTTCCGGGGGTCCTGGAGCTTCGTCATCTTGTACTCGCTGTAGGCCCAGTGCGGGGTCCACAGGAGTACGGCGACGGGCTCCTTCTTGGCGTACGCGCGCTTCAGCTCGGCGAGCATGCCGGGCGTCGAGGAGTCGACGACCTTGTACTCCTTGTCGAGGCCGTACTTCGGCAGCACGTTCTTCTTGAGGTTCTCCATCGTGGCCGTGCCCGGCTCGATGCCGACGATCCGGCCCTTGAACTGGGAACTCTTGCCCTTGAGATCCGCCAGGGTCTTCACGTCCTTGACGTAGTCCGGCACCGCGACCTCGATCGAGGTGGGGCCGTACCACGAGCCGATGTCCGTCAGCTTCGAGCCGTACTTGTCCCAGTAGTTCTTCTGGGTGTACGGCAGCCAGCCGTCGAACTGCACATCGATCTGGCCGCGGGACATCGCGGTGTACATCGGACCGACCTCGAACTGCTTGAGGTTGATCTTGTAACCGCGGTCCTCCAGGACGGCCTTCCACAGGTACGTGGCGGCGATGTCCTCCTCCCACGGGAACCAGGCCATCTCGACGGCACGCTCGCGCTCGTCCTTGCCGTTGGCACCCTTGGAGGTGGCGGCCTTGGCGACCGGGGCCGCCTTGTCGGCGACGCCCGGGTTGGCCTTGAGCCAGGTGCGGACGGCTTCCTGCTCCTTGCCGGATCCGCTCTTCTGGATCTGCGCCTCAAGACTGGTGAGCTGGTCCTCGGTCATCTTGAAGTTCTTCAGCCACTTGCCGACCTCGGGGTTCTCGTCGGAGAAGCCCTTGCGGGTCAGCGTGTGGATGCCGTCGCCCTTGCCCCAGAGGTTCTTGGGGTCCTTGAGCTTGGTCAGCTTGTACTGGTTGTACGCCCAGTGCGGCGACCAGAGCGGAACGACGATCGGTTCCTTCTTGGCGTACGAGCGCTTCAGCTCGGCCAGCATCGACGGCGTTGAGCCGTCGACGACCTTGTACTCCTTGTCCAGGCCGTAGCCCGGCAGGATCTTGTCCTTGAGCAGGCCCGTCTCACCGGCGCTCGGCTCGATGCCGACGATGCGGCCCTTGAAGTCGGACGCCTTGCCCTTGAGGTCGTCGAGCGAGTCGACGCCCTTCACGTACGAGGGGACGGCCAGCTCCAGGGAGGTGGGTCCGTACCAGGAGCCCATGTCCTCCAGGCGGTCCTTGTACTTCTTCCAGTACGCGGCGTGGGTGACCGGCAGCCAGGAGTCGGTCTCGAAGTCGATCTGGCCGTTGGCCATACCGGTGTACAGCGCGCCGGCCTCGTACTGCTTGACGTCGACCTTGAAGCCGCGCTGCTCCAGCAGTTCTTTCCAGAGGTACGTGGAGGCGATGCCCTCGTCCCACGGGATGTAACCCATGCTGATCGTCTTGCCGGCGCCGATGTTCTTCGGGTCGCTGCTCGCGGTGTCGTCCGACTTCGAGGAGCCGAACAGGCCCATGCCGCCGGCCACGAGGGCGAGGGCGACGATGCCGGCCACGGCGACGACGGGCTGCGGGCGGTAGTTCCACACCTTCAGTCCGCCGGTCACGGCCTGCGCCTTGGCGAGCGCGCGGCGGGCCAGCGGGGAGACCTCGCGGCCCAGGGCGCTGGTCATCCGGTCCAGGTACATGGCCAGGATGACGATGGAGATACCGGCCTCGAAGCCGAGACCGACATCCACGTTGCCGATGGCGCGGTAGACGGAGCCACCGAGGCCGCCGCCGCCGACCATGCCGGCGATGACCACCATGGACAGGCCCAGCATGATGACCTGGTTGATGCCCGCCATGATCGTGGGCAGCGCGAGCGGCAGCTGCACCCGCAGCAGGGTGTTGCGCGAGGTGGTGCCGAAGGCCTCTGCCGCCTCCACGAGTTCACCGTCGACCTGGCGGATGCCGAGCTCGGTCATCCGGACGCCCGGGGGCAGCGCGAAGATGATGGTGGCGATGATGCCGGGGACCACGCCGACGCCGAAGAAGATGACGCCGGGGATCAGGTAGACCATGGCGGGCATGGTCTGCATGAAGTCGAGGACCGGACGGGTCACCGCGCTGACGGTCTTGGAGCGGGACGCCCAGATACCGAGCGGCACGGCCAGCACCAGCGTCACGATCGTCGCGACGAGCACCAGGGTGAGCGTGTCCATCGCTTCGTCCCACAACTCGACCGAGTCGATGAGGGCGAAGCCGACGAACGCGAGCACACCGGCGAGCAGTCCGCGCAGCCACCAGGCGATAACGGCGACGATGCCCGCGAAGAGCAGGGGGGCGGGCGCGGAGAGCACGGCGGCGATGCCGTCGAACATGCCGCTGACCACGGAGCTGATGGCGTCGAAGAGCCAGGCGAGGTGGGTCTGGAGCCAGTCGACGGCGGAGTCGACCCAGTCGCCGAGGTGGAGCCTAAACACTGGCCACCTTCTTCAGCGAGGCCGCGGCGTCCTGGGGAGCCTCGGCGGGGGGCATCGGCTCACCGAGTACGGCGAGCAGCCGGGCCCGGGGCACGACGCCGACGAGCTTGCCCTTGTCGTCGGTCACGGCGACCGCGACACCGCTCTGCGAGCAGGGGGTGAACAGCTCGATGATCGGGGTGCCCTCGGTGACGGTGGCGGGGGCCTCCCGCAGGACGTCCTGCGGGGTGCGGAGTTCCTTGCCGTCGTCGGTCGTGGTGCCCATGACGGTGTGCGGCTCGGCCATGATCGCGCCTGCGGTCAGTACCCGGGAGCGGTCCACGTCCTGGGTGAAGGAGGCGACGTAGTCGTTGGCCGGGGTGACGAGGATGTCCTCGGCGGTGCCGAGCTGGACTATCTCCCCGTCGCGCATCACGGCGATACGGTCACCGAGGCGCATGGCCTCGTTGAGGTCGTGGGTGATGAAGACGATGGTCTTCTTCAGCCGCTTCTGCAGTTCCAGGAGCTGGTCCTGCATGTCGCGGCGGATCAGCGGGTCGAGTGCGCTGAAGGACTCGTCCATCAGCAGCAGGTCGGCGTCGGTGGCCAGTGCGCGGGCCAGGCCGACACGCTGCTGCATACCGCCGGACAGCTCGTCGGGCCAGGAGTTCTCCCAGCCCGCCAGGCCGGTCATCTCCAGGGCCTCCGTGGCGCGCCGGTTGCGCTCGTCGCGCGGCACACCCTGCACCTCCAGGCCGTAGCCGGCGTTCTCCAGCACGCTGCGGTGAGGGAAGAGCGCGAAGTGCTGGAACACCATGCTGATCTTGGTGGACCGGACATGGCGGAGCTCGGCGGGGGTCAGGGCGGTCAGGTCCTGGCCGTCGAACAGCACCTTCCCGGCGGTGGGCTCCAGCAGCCCGTTGAGCATCCGCAGCAAAGTGGACTTGCCGGACCCGGACAGCCCCATCACGACGAAGATCTGTCCCGGTTCCACGGTGAACGATGCGTCGATCACCGCTGCGGTCGTTCCCTCGGCGCGCAGCTCGTCACGGTCGGAACCGTTCTCGAGTTTCCGCACGGCTTGATCGGGTCGTCTGCCGAAGACCTTGTACAAGTGTTCGGCTTGCAGCCTTGACACATACACCTCACGCGTTGAACCGAAAACGGTCTGCCACCCCCTCCGGCAGACCGTGGAGCGCGCGGATTCGGTCCGCATGGCACGCGCACTAGTTGAAAATGCGACGTGGTCCGCTCCGATGCCGCGCCTGCCCCCGCTTACACAGGCCAAACACGAGAGTGATCCAGCTCACACAAAAGCGGTCCGGGATCGGGAACCGCGTCCTCGGCGACCGCTGTCAGCAGGGTGCGGCATCATCAGGGGTGTGACGCGACGCCTGATGCTCCTCGACACCGCCTCCCTCTACTACCGCGCCTACTTCGGAGTCCCCGACTCGGTGCGCGCACCGGACGGCACCCCGGTCAACGCCGTGCGCGGACTGCTCGATTTCATCGGCCGGCTCGTGCAGGACCACCGGCCGGACGATCTGGTCGCGTGCATGGACGCGGACTGGCGGCCGCACTGGCGGGTCGAGCTGATCCCCTCGTACAAGGCGCACCGGGTCGCGGTGGAGACCGCCGGCGGGCTGCCCGACGAGGAGGAGACGCCCGACACGCTGGCCCCGCAGGTGCCGATCATCGAGGACGTGCTCGATGCCCTGGGGATCGCACGGGTCGGTGTCGCGGAGTACGAGGCGGACGACGTGATCGGCACGCTGGCCAGCCTGGCGACCGGCCCGGTGGACATCGTCACGGGCGACCGGGACCTCTACCAGCTGGTGGACGACGCCCGCGGGGTGCGGGTGCTCTACCCGCTGAAGGGCGTCGGTTCGCTCCAGGTGACGGACGAGGCCCGGCTGCGCGAGAAGTACGGGGTGGACGGCCCGGGCTACGTCGATCTGGCGCTGCTGCGCGGCGACCCGAGCGACGGGCTGCCCGGCGTGCCCGGCATCGGCGAGAAGACGGCGGCGAAGCTGCTGGACGCCTTCGGCGACCTGGCCGGAATCATGGCGGCGGTGGACGACCCGGCCGCGAAGCTGACACCCTCGCAGCGCAAACGCCTCGACGAGGCCCGTGACTACGTGGCCGTCGCACCGACGGTCGTCCGGGTCGCCGGTGACGTACCGCTCCCGGACTTCGACCCCGCGCTTCCCGCCGAGCCGCGCGACCCGGCGGCGCTCGAAGCCCTTGCGGACCAGTGGGGGCTGGGCGGCGCCCTGCAGCGCCTGCTCTCCACACTTCGGAACTGAGGTGTTAAGTTAGGTAACCCTAATACCGACCCTCCGGGGTCGGTGGTCCGGGCATCCGAAACAGGGAGACAACCTCGTGGCAGAACGACCGGCGCGGCAGGCCCCCAAGGCACAGGGTGCGCAGGTCCTGCGCACCGAGCAGATCACCCCGCACATGATCCGGGTGGTGCTCGGCGGTGACGGTCTCGCGGATTTCGCGCTGTCCGGTTACAGCGATCACTACGTCAAGCTCTGCTTCGCCCCCGAGGGCGCCGAGTACGCGCACCCCTTCGACATGGCCCGCATCCGCGAGGAGTTCCCGCGCGAGCTGTGGCCCACCACCCGTACGTACACGGTGCGCTCCTGGGACCCAGCCACCCGGGAGATGGCCATCGACTTCGTGGTGCACGGCGACGAGGGCCTCGCGGGCCCGTGGGCGGCACGCGCCGCGGCCGGCGACCCGGTGACCTTCCTGGGACCCGGCGGCGGTTACGGCCCGGACGCCTCGGCCGCCTGGCATCTCCTGGTGGGCGACGAGAGCGCGCTGCCGGCCATCGCCGCGGCGATGGAGC
>NZ_JAFMPZ010000534.1 GCF_017353455.1 Streptomyces laculatispora | reverse complement strand
GCCGTCGCGGGTGAGGGATCCGACGGACCGGAGGGGCTTGACCCGTCGGACGGACCGGACCGGGTCTCACGGGGGTTGTTTGTCATGCCCCCAGCGATTCCCTCGCCGGGGGCACGACATGCACTGACGACCCGGCCCCGTGGGACGGAGGCCGGGTCGTCAGTGCCTCAGAAGATCCCCTTGTACGTCTGCCACCCCGTGGCGATCTGCGTACGGGCCCCGAACGAGCCCTTGCCGTTGCCGTTGTTGCGGAACAGCTTCCCGGCCGGGTCGCGTACGACGATGTCGTTCCTGCCGTCGCCGCTCAGGTCTCCGACTCCCACCACCGCGTTGTACGAACGCCCCCAGTCCGAGAACACCTTCACCCGCGGCGCGAAGCTGCCGTTGCCCAGGCCGTTGTAGCGCCACAGGCCGCCGTCGCGGTCGTGGCCGAGCAGGTCGGGGCGGCCGTCGCCGGTGATGTCGCCGACGCCGGTGATCTGGGCGTACGTCTTCCAGTTGGTGAAGATCCTGGCCTTCGGCACGAACTTCCCGCCGGCCGCTCCCGCGTAGAAGTACATGTCGCCGGTGGACGTCTGACGGGCCACGAGGTCGGCCCGGCCGTCCCCGTTCAGATCGCCGGGCGAGGTCAGTACGTCGTACTGCTGCCAGCCCGTGCCGATCGTGGTGTGCTTGCCGGCCGGCGTGTACCCGGAGGTGCCGCAGCGGCCGGCGTACTGGCGCAGTTCGCCGCCCGGCATCCGTACGAGCAGTTCGGAGCAGCGGTCGCTGCCGGTGTCCGCGAACGGTACGGCGAGCGTGCCGGCCGGCCAGCCGGAACCGGACTTCTTGCCGTCGAAGCTGCCCGGGGTCTGCCCGAACTGGACGGTCAGACCGCCGGAGGAGTTGAGGGTGACCAGGTCGCCGATGCTGTATCCGCCCTGGTCGTGGAAGCCCGCCACGGCGCCGCCCACCCCGATGGTCCCGCTGGTGGTGTACGTCCCGGACCCGTCCTCGGCCGTCGCCTTCAGGGTCCAGGCGTGCCGGCCGCTGCCCGTGTATCCGCCCGCGTCCGTCCGGCCGTCCCAGGCGACGTCCGCCTCGGTGCCAGAGCCGGCGCCCTTCAGGGTGCGCACCGTACTGCCGGTCCAGTCCTTGACGGTGTACGTCCAGTTGACGGGCTTGTTGAACTGCCAGGTGCTGAGCCACGCCTCCAGGCCATTAACGCCCTTGATGTCGATGGAGGTGTCGCCGACGTCGGAGGCGATCTTCGCGAGGGGCTGCGCGGGCACTTCGCTGGGCACGATGTGGACGGAGTTCGCGGCATCGACGTACGCGATGTCCCCGCCGAACTTGTCCACCGCCCAGGTCAGCCGCCGCTGGTCGGCGGTCTTCCCGGCGGGCAGGTCGGCCACCGCCCGGGTGACCGTCGCCTTGCCGGTGTGGAAGTCGGTCAGCAGCAGCTTTCCGGCGGTCCGGTCGTGCCGGACGAGGTACCCGTCGCCGACGAGGGCGGGCCCGGACGGCACGGTGAACGACTTTTTCGCCGTCCGGTCGTACACACCGGCCGCCCCGGTCGTCCCGCAGTTCCAGTAGACCCAGCGTCCGACCGCACGGACCTCCTTGATCACACAGGGGGCGCCGGTGGCCGCCTTCTCCACCACCTTGTTCTTCTCGATGTCGGTCGCGGTGAGCGCACCCGTGGTGGAGGCCGCCGCCCAGAGCGAGGTGCCCCAGACGGAGGCCGCGGTGGGGCTGCGGACGATGGGGTCGGCGTTCGCGTGGTAGCTCGGGTACATGTCGGCCCGCTGCTTGACGGGGGCTCCGCCGTTGACGACATAGGCGCGGGCCGTCAGGTCCACGAGCTTCGCGGTGCCCTCGGGGTAGTGGACATCGCCCCCGTGGTACGAGTCCCCGGGCCGCCGGAACTGGACGCTCTCGGTGCCGGCGTCGTCGCCGTCGACGAAGACGACGCCGTAGTCCCCGTGGCCCGAGGCGACCAGCTCCACGCAGGAGCCCATGTCGCAGGGCACCGTCCTGAAGTGCGCGCCGTTGGCGAAGGGCCCGGCGTACGACCGGCTCTCCCGCGCCCCCACGGTCACGCCGTCGGCGGACACCCGGCGCTCGAAGACCATCGCGTCACCGCCGCCGCTCCGCTCCGTGGTGACCAGCCGCCCACCGGCGAAGTCGAGGCCGCGGACGCCGGTGGTCACCACGGTGGCCGGAGCCCCGGCAGGGGTGGCCGTGGCGGGTACGGCGGCCGTCGCGAGGACGGTCGCCCCCAGCGCGGCCCCCACCAGTGCCGTACGGCCACGAACGAACACGGTCAACGAAATCCCCTCCCGGGCGACAGACGGAATACTGCGTACGCGCATCAGGACAGCCACGCGTACATCTGCCAGCCGCCGCCGACCTTCACCCGCGCGGCCAGGCCGCCCTTGCCGTCGCCCCGGTAGCTCCACAGTGCCCCGGACGTGTCCCGCGCCAGCAGATCCGCCTTGCCGTCGCCGTTCAGGTCACCGGCCCCGACCATCGAGTCGTACATGGTCCAGCCCCAGCCCACCTTGACCCGCGCCCCGAGCGTCCCCTTGCCGGTGGCCGGGTAGCGCCACACCCCACCGGAACCGTCCCGGGCCAGCAGATCGCCCTTGCCGTCGCCGTTCAGATCGCCCATCCCGGCCAGCAGGTACTTCTGCCAGCCGGTGCCGATCCTCACGCGCGGCTCGAAGAAACCGTCGCCCTTGCTCTTGTACAGGTACAGGGACCCGGTCGAGGTCTCGCGGGCGAGCAGGTCCGCGTGGCCGTCCCCGGTCAGATCGCCGGGCGAGGTGAGCGCGTTGAAGATGTTCCAGCCCGTACCGATCTTCGTGTACGGGGTGGTGGGCTTCAGCGCGGCACCGCACGCAGGCTTGTACGTGCGCAGTTCGCCGGTCTTCATCCGCACCAGCACGTCGTTGCAGCGGTCACCGCTGACGTCCTCGAACGGCACGGTCGCCGTCACGGTGTTCGCGCCCGTCCAGCCGGAGCCGGAGAACTTCGTCTCGACCCGGCCCGTACCCGTGCCGGCACGCCAGTCGGCCACCCCGGCCGGGGTGAACGCGAGCAGGTCGCCGAAGCCGTCGTTGCCCACGAAGTCCCGCGCCACGGCGGCGCCGCCGGACAGCTTCACCGTGCCCGAGGTGGTGAGGGCCGCGCCCTGGCCGTCGGCGGGCTTCGCGGTGAGGGTCCAGGTGTACGCGCCGTTGGCGACCAGCCGCCCCGCCGCGTCCTTCCCGTTCCACCCCGCCTTCACCAGCCCACGCGCCTCACCGCCCGTGAGCGTGCGGACGGCCGCACCCGTCGCCTTGTTCTTCAGCGTCAGCTGCCAGGACGCGGCGGGCTTCGACAGCCACCAGCGGGGCGACCAGGACGCGCTCGCGGCACGGACCGACGCGGCGGCGGCCGTGTCCCGGACAAAGAGCGCGGAGGTCTTCACACCGGAGGGAACGACGTGGACGTTCCCTGCCTTGTCCGCGTACACGAGCGGGCCGCCGAACCGGTCGAGGGTCCAGCCCTCGCCCGGCTCGGCGTTGGCCGGGCTGCCGACGGTGCGCGTTCCGGCCGTACCCCGCACATCGGTCACCCGGAGGACGCCGTCCTTCTCCCAGCCGACGTATCCGTCGCCGAGCATGGCGGACCGGTGGGCCGGGAGCCGGACCGACTTCTTCGTGACGGTGCCGTACACCCCCGACGTCGTCTCCCCGCACTCCCAGTAGAGGTCGGTGCCGTTCGCCCGCAGGTCCGTGATGTTGCAGTCACCGACGTCAACGGTGCGGACGGCCTTGCCCGTCCGCACGTCGAGTGCCTGCACGACCCCGGCAGTGGCGCCCTCGACCCAGAGCGTGCTTCCGTCGATCGCGAAGGCCGGCAGGTACTGCTGCTGGGCCGGGCCGGTGTAGACCGCCTTCCCGGTGTCCAGGTCGATGACCTGGAGGCGCGGCCGGTAGTCCTCGGATGCCGGGCCGGGGATCCTTGCCACGGTGTAGCGTCCGGACGCCTGCATGGTGTCGTGCGGCTGCTGGTACGTGGACTGGTCGTTGACCTTCCGGGCCGGCAGGACCGCCGTCTCGTCGAGAACGCTCAGCCCGTCGCCGTTGATCCCCTGGTACGCCAGCCGGCCGTCACCGGTCGACTGAACCTCCTCGCACCAGTCCTGGTCGCATCCGGCGTAGTCGTTGAACAACCCCCGGTCCTCGCGCGCCGCAGCCGTCGGGCCGCCGCTCACCGAGATGTCGGTGCGGCGCAGCCGCGCCTGGCGGAAGGGGATTCTGTCGATGGTGTGCATACGGCCCTGGGCCATGCTCATGCCCTCGACCACGGTCGGAATGGCCAGCACTTCGGCGACCCGGCCCGTCGACAGCGCCCCGTCCGTTCCCGACCGCAACGCGTACACCGAATACGCCGCGCCCTGCTTCTCGGGTGCCCTGCCCAGAAGCATGGTCCCGTCGGGCTCGAACGCCGCGATCGACGCCGCACGGTCCAGGACCACCCGCTCGGGGCCGCCGGTCACCGGGACCGCCAGGACGGTGTGGTCGGCAACCGAGGGGTCCGGGGAACCACCCGTGGTGGAAGGACGGGTGAACAGCACGTCGTTGCCCACCACTCCGAGCATCTGTGCCGGACTCACATCGGGGAGGGTGAGCTCATGGGCGGGCTTCGAGAGGTCCGACAGGTTCCACACCCGGTAGGTGTCCCTGTTGCCGAACCGCTCGACGACCTGCGGGCCGCTCCCGTTCACCTGGTTGTCGAAGAGCGCCGTGGGACGGAGTCCGGATGCGTCCAGCCGGTACACGACCGGCCGGCTGTTCACCATGGCCCTGACGAACATGCCGTCCCGGTCGCCGTGCCCCTCGACGCTCAGCGCCGTGGCCCCTGCCGGCAGGCCGGTCACCGAGCTGTCCACCACCTGGCCGTTCTCCCAGGTCAGGAGGTGAATGATGGCGACCCTGTCGGCCTTCTGCTCGATCGTGACGACGGTGGCGCCGTAGATCGCCCGGTACCACTGGCCGGCGGGGACCGTGAGGGTCCACTCCTGACCCGTGCCCATGTCCCGCTGGACAGGATTCGACGTACCGGTGAACGTCACCACGTCGGTACCGGACACCTGGGCCACCCGCAGGCCGGCCGGAACCGCTACCGCCCGGGTGGAACCATCGGCGTACGAGGTCCAGTTGTAGCCCTCACCGGCCTGCCCCCACAGATAGCCGGACGCCCCGGCACCGACCAGGCGGCCGGCGTTGGGGTTCTGGTTCTGCCCCGCGGGGATGACGAGCTCGGCCGGCGGCGGGGCTGCGGCGCCTGCCGCGAGGGGCACGAACCCCGCCCCGATACCAAGGGCCGCGATCATCGCGACAGCGCTGCGTACAACCATGTGGCGTCTCAAACCCAGTCCCTCCCGGGAACTTCAAGAAGAGCATGAGGAGGACGCGGCAGCGTGCCGCGGTCTGTGCGAAGTGTGAAAGCCCCCCGGCCCCAACCCCTCATGCAAGTGGGCCGACTTTAACAGCAGTCCCACAGGCGGCGACAGGGAGATTCGAACCGGTTCAAACGGAACAGGGCCCGCACACCACCGAAGTGATGTACGGGCCCTGATCAGCAGTCAGGCGATCGGACGATCAGCCGTTGCGCTTCCAGCGCGGCTTGTCGTCGCGGCGGCCGAAGGAGCCGGTGCTCGTGCCGGTTCCCGTGGAACGGTGGTCGTCACGGCGACCGGTCGGGCGGTCGCTGCCGCCGGAGCGGAAGCCGCCCGCCGGACGGTCGTCACGACGGTCACGGTTGACCGGACGGTCGCCGCCGGAGCGGAAGCCACCGGACGGACGGTCGTCACGACGGTCGCGGTTGAACGACGGACGGTCGTTGTCGCGGTTGAACGCCGGGCGGTCGTTGTCACGACGCTCGAAGGAACGGCCGCCACGGTCGCCGCCGCGGTCGTCACGACGGTCGTTGCCGCCGGAGCGGAAGCCACCGGACGGACGGTCCTCACGACGGTCGCGGTTGAACGACGGACGGTCGTTGTCGCGGTTGAACGACGGGCGGTCGTTGTCACGACGCTCGAAGGAACGGCCGCCACGGTCGCCGCCGCGGTCGTTGCTGCCGCGGAACGACGGACGGTCGCTGCTGCCGCGGTAGCCGTTGCCACCGGTGGGACGGCCACTGCGCTCGCCGACCCGGTCGTTGCCGCCACGGTATCCACCGCGGTCGCCGCCGCGGTTGTCCCGGCGCTCGAAGTTGCCGCGGTCGTCGCGGCGCTCCTCGCGCGCGGCCTGCTGCTCCGGCACGGAAGCGGCGGCCGCGAGTGCGGCCTCCGCCTCGGCGGCGACCTCGGCCACCGCTGCCTCGGGGTCGTCGCCCCGCTCGCGTGCGGCACGGGCGACCAGGCGGTCGGCCTCCTCGCGCAGCTCCACGGCACGGCGCTGGATGCGCTCAAGCTGCTTGGTCAGGTCGGCGGCCTCGCGCTCGGCCTGCTTGGCGGCGTTGTTCGCGGAGTCGGCCTGGACCTCGGTGAGCGAACGCGCACCGGTGATCTCGGCGACCTCCGGCTCGAAGACGCCCGCGCCCTGCACCATGTGGCGCGAGGCGTCGACGCCCGCGTCCTCCATCAGGCGGAAGATCTGACGGCGCTGGTGCGGCAGCGCCAGCGAGACGACGACACCGGACTTGCCGGCACGGGCGGTACGGCCCGAGCGGTGCAGGTAGTCCTTGTGGTCACCGGCCGGGTCCACGTTCAGGACCAGGTCGATGCCGTCGACGTGGATACCGCGCGCCGCGACGTCGGTCGCGACCAGCGCGTTGACGTAGCCCTTCTTGAAGTCCTCGAGAACGCGGGTACGGGCGCCCTGGGTCATGCCGCCGTGCAGCGCGTCCGCCTTGACGCCCGCCTCGACGAGCTGCTCGGCGATGCGGTCGGCGCCCAGCTGGGTGCGGACGAAGATGATCGTGCGGCCCTTGCGGGCGGCGATGGCGGAGGTGACCGGCGCCTTGTCCTTCGGCTTCACGACGAGGACGTGGTGCGACATGGTCGAGACGTTGCCCTGGGCGGAGTCGACCTCGTGGGTGACCGGGTTGCTCAGGTAGCGCTTGACCAGGGTGCCGATCTCGTTCTCCATGGTGGCGGAGAAGAGCATCCGCTGGCCGCCACCGGGGATCTGGTCGAGCAGCTCGGTGACCTCGGGCAGGAAGCCCAGGTCGGACATCTGGTCGGCCTCGTCGAGGACGGCGACCTGGACGTTCTCCAGGGAGCAGGCGCCCCGGTTGATGATGTCGCGCAGTCGGCCCGGGGTGGCGACGAGGACGTCGACACCGCGCTCCAGCGCGTAGATCTGGTTGCCCATCGACGTACCGCCGCAGACGACCTTCATCTTCAGGCCGAGCACGTCACCGTACGGCTGCAGCGCGTCCGCGACCTGCATCGCGAGCTCGCGGGTCGGGGTGAGGATGATCGCGCGGGGCTTCTTCTTCTCGGTGTGGCCGCCGGCCAGCGAGGCCAGCGTCGGCAGACCGAAGGAGAGGGTCTTGCCGGAGCCGGTACGGCCACGGCCCAGGATGTCCTTTCCGGCCAGGGCGTCCGGGATGGTCGCTGCCTGGATCGGGAAAGGCGCGGTCACACCGTTCTGCGCGAGCTTGCGGACGATGCCCTCGGGCAGGCCCAGGTCGCTGAAGGTGACGGTCGGCTCGGCGTCCGCCTCGTCGGCGGCGGAGTCGGTGTCGGCCTGCTCGGCCTGAGGAGCGTCGGTGACGTCCTGCTCGGCCTTCTCGACCTGCTCGGCCTTCTCGGCCTGAGGAGCGTCGGTGTCGGCCTGGGGAGCCGCGATGTAGTCCTTGATGGAGACGGCGGACTCGGCGACAACGGCCTCTGCGGCCTCGACGAGCTCGTCGTTCTCGATGTTCTCGGGCAGCACGGTGTGGTCAGAACTGGAAATTGACATGCGAAATGCGAAACCTTCCGGAGTCTCGGCACGCGCCCGTAACTCCGTGTTTTCGCAATTTCGACCGCCTCAATGCGGTCCAGCCACGGCAAGGGAGAGTACGCGCCACACGGCGCTCTTCTGTGTCGGCGCCGGGCAATGGATCAAACGATCTACTACCATACGCACTAACCCCGGCATCGCGCAAGCCGACCCCCGCCGGCCACCCCCTCAAGCCGGTCCCACCTGCGGTGATGCCTCCGGGGTCCGCATGTCGTCCACGTTGCCCTGCGCGCCCATCGCGTCGTTGCGGAGCTGCGCGGCGGGCGACGCCGAAGGGACCGCCGGCGGCTCCGACGGCTCCGGCTCGGGCTCCGGCGGAACCGACGGCTCAGGGGCCTGCGGCTCGGACGGAGCCGGGGGGTCCGGCCGCTCCGGGACCCCTGGCTCCGACGGCTGGAGCGGCGGCGCCGACAGCCGGCCGCCCCGGACCCGGCCGGGCTCGGCGGACCCCGTGCCGGGACTGTCCGAGGGGCCGGCGGAGGCACTCGGGGCGCCGGACTCGGCGGCCTCCCGCTCGGAGTGCGCCTCGGCGCCACCGGTACGGGCCCGGCCGGTACCGGCCGCCGTGGAGCCGTCGGGGCCGGCCACCGCCCCCTTCGGTGCGGCGGACCGCGAGGGCGCCGGTTTCCCGCCGCCGTCGCCGACGCTCATACAGCCTGTGGACGCGGCGATCGTCACAGCGGTGACGGCCGCCCAACGGACGGGGACGGACAACTGGCGCACGGGGGCACCTCCGGGGGGCGCGAAGAAGGACGAGGCGGTACGGAAACGAGCCGGGCAGCGCTGTGCCCAACTCCCGCCGCCCCGCCGGGGACACGCCCCGGGACCGGCCCGCACCTCATTCACACCTCGGGCTTCCGTTTGGATCAGGCCGGAACCCGCGGGCCCGGCCTGATCCGGACGCGTGGCCCTCGCCGCCTCACCCGTAACCCAGCGCGTGCAGCCTCTCGTCGTCGATGCCGAAGTGGTGGGCGATCTCATGGACCACCGTGATCTCCGTCTCGGCGACAGCGTGCTCGCGCGACTCGCACATCCGCAGCGTCGGCCCGCGGTAGATGGTGATCCGGTCCGGCAGCACGCCCGCGTACCACTCACCGCGCTCGGTCAGCGGCGTGCCCTCGTAGAGCCCGAGCAGATCCGGATCGTCGGCCTCCGGTTCGTCCTCGACGAAGACCGCGACGTTGTCCATCAGCCGGGTCAGCTCCGGCGGGATCCGGTCCAGCGCCTCGCCGACCAGTTCCTCGAACTCTTCCCGCGTCATCTCCAGCACCCCGTCATTGTCACGCACCGCCGCCGGACGCGCCCCGAGGTGCCCGGAGCGCATACCTCCCTGCGGACCGGGGCACAGTCGCCCCATGGCCCGCGACCCGTTCCGCGCCGCAGCAGCCCGTGTCCGGCACCGCCCCCGGCCGCGCACCGGCCGCCACGCCTGCGGCGCGCTCGTCGCCCCGCCGCGCCCCTTCGCCCGCGCGCTGGGTCTGGTCACCGTCGTGCTGTTCGGCGCCTGGCTCGGGCTGCTGGCCGTCGGCAGTGTGCGTACGACCGTCGGCCCGATGGACACGACGATGACCCTGCGCCCCTCGCTCAGCGGCGGCACCAAGATCAACGTGTCCCCGCTCGGCGCCCTGGAACTGGACTCGCACCACGCCCCGGTCCGGCTCGACGTCGATGTCGACCGCCTCGACCCGGTCCGCTCCGAGGCCCTGGTCCAGCACCCCGAACGGCTCTCCGGGCTGGAGGACGAGGTCACCGGGGACGTCGCCGCCGGCACCCGCGAGCTCGCCGTGCGCTCCTGCGTCGCGGTCGTCTCCGGGGCCACCGCGCTGGGTCTCGCGGTCTACCGCAGGCCCCGCCGCGCACTCGCGGCCGGCGGGCTCGCGCTCTCGCTGCTGGCCGCCTCGGGGGTCGGCGCGTACGCCACCTGGAACCCGAAGTCGGTCCTGGAGCCCCGGTTCTCCGGCCTGCTCTCCAGCGCCCCCTCCGTCGTCGGCGACGCCCGCTCGATCGTCACCGACTTCGACGTCTACCAGCGGGAGCTGGCCCGGCTGGTCACCAACGTCACCAGGCTGTACGACGCCACCTCGACACTCCCCGTCTACAGCCCGGACCCCGCCACGCTCCGCGTCCTGCACGTCTCCGACATCCATCTGAACCCCGCGGCCTGGCACATCATCGGCTCGCTCGTCGAGCAGTACGACATCGACGTGATCATCGATTCGGGCGACACGATGGACCACGGCGCCGCCGTCGAGAACAACTTCCTCGACCCGGTCGGCGATCTGGGCGCCCCCTACGTCTGGGTCCGCGGGAACCACGACTCCGCGGTCACCCAGAAGTACCTGGAGCACGCCAAGCGGTTCAAGAACGTGCACGTGCTGGACGAGGGCCGGGCGGTGAACGTCGGCGGGCTGCGGGTGGCGGGCATCGGGGACCCGGAGTTCACCCCGGACCGCACCGGGCCCGAACAGGCCGAGGACGTCGAACGGACGGCGGGCCTGCGGCTGGCGGCCGCCCTGCGCGAGCAGCGGCGGGCCGGCACCCCGGTCGACATCGCCGTCACCCATGAGCCGGCCGCGGCCCGGGAGACGGACGGCACGGTCCCGCTCGTGCTGGCCGGTCATGTGCACCACCGGCAGAACGAGGTGATGAAGCTCGGCACCCGGCTGAAGGTCGAGGGCTCCACGGGCGGCGGCGGGCTGCGCGCCGTACAGAACAAGAAGCCGGAACAGGTGCTCGCGTCGGTGCTCTATCTGGACCGCTCCACCCGGCGTCTGCAGGCCTGGGACGAGATCACGCTGGGCGGTCTCGGCCTGACGACGGCCGAGGTCAGCCGCCATCTGCCGGAGGAGAAGCCGGCCGACGCGACGCCCTCCCCTATTCGGTTTGGCTGACACCGAAACGCCGTAGTACAGTCTCCGACGTGCCCAAGGGCGCCGGTCAGGGCTTGGCCGTTCTGGAACCTCAAAGGTTGCGGAAGAAGCGGAACCTCTCGAGGGGAAGCGGAGTCACATGCTTCTTACGTTCCCTCGGGCGACAGATGAAGAAGCGACTGTATGAGCAGTTCTGCCCTCATCGTCTAGTGGCCCAGGACGCCGCCCTTTCAAGGCGGTAGCACGGGTTCGAATCCCGTTGGGGGCACGCACAACCTGTGCGACACTTAGTCGCACAAAGCTTGGTCCTGTGGAGCAGTTTGGAGTGCTCGCCACCCTGTCAAGGTGGAGGCCGCGGGTTCAAATCCCGTCAGGACCGCTGCAGCCCGTATGAGCTGCGTGGCTGGGTAGCTCAGTTGGTACGAGCGATCGCCTGAAAAGCGATAGGTCGCCGGTTCGATCCCGGCCCCAGCCACCACCCGAAGGCCCCGTCCGGTGGACGGGGCCTTCGTCGTGTCAGACACCCTCCCGGTCGGCGGTGTTCAGCTCGTCCGCGGTGTCCGTGGCCTCTGCGGCCTCCGCACGGCGGCGGCGCCCGGCCCGTACCGCGAGCATCAGCAGCACCACGGCCACCACCGCGACCAGCATCACCACATCCGGCACATGCTCGCCGACACCCTGGGCCCACTGCTCGACGGCGAACGACTGGTCCACGTCCAGCAGCCCGGGCAGCGCGGTCGTCCCGTCGTACACCAGGAACATGGCGCCGAGCCCGATGAAGAAGAGCCCCGACAGCAGTGACGTGGTGTGCAGTTCGAAGCGGCCGAGCCGCAGGACACGCCCGCGCAGCCACGCCCGGCGGCCCAGGTCGAACCGTTCCCAGAGCAGCGCGAGCAGGAAGAGCGGTACCGCCATGCCCAGTGCGTAGACGGCGAGCAGCAGCCCGCCGTACGCCGGGCTGCCGCTGACGGCCGCCACGGTGAGGACGCTCCCGAGGATCGGTCCCGCGCAGAAGCCGGCCAGTCCGTAGACCGCTCCGAGCGCGTAGACCGATACGGCGGTCGTGGGACGGATCCGGCCGCTGAGGGCGGCGATCCGCCGTGAGGCGAAGCCGAGCCCGACGATCTGGGCGGCGCCGAGCCCGATGATCAGCCAGCCCGCGCCGAGGACGAGGGCGTCGCGGTGGCTGTAGAAGAGCCGTCCGGCGTACGAACCCGCCGCGCCCAGCGGGACGAGGGTGGTGGCCAGGCCCGCGTAGAAGATTCCGGTCCGGGCGAGCAGCCGCGAGGTGGAGTTGATGGAGTACGCGAAGAAGGCGGGGAGCAGCAGGGCGCTGCACGGGCTGAGCAGCGCCAGCAGCCCGCCGAGAAGCGCGGCGAAGTAGCCGATCCCGGCCGTCACTTCGCGGCGCCCTTGGCGTCCTCGCCCGCGTTGCCGGGCTTCTTCGCCCGCTCCGCCGCCTGCTCGATGGCCTGGTCGAAGGTCTGCGTCGACTGCGCCCCGGCGATCGGGCGGCCGTTGATCAGGAACGACGGGGTGGAGGTCGCGCCGATTCCGTACCCCTGCTCCTGGTCCTTGCTCACCGCGGCCGCGGCCGCGGCACCGTCCGCGTCGGCCTGGAAGCGGTCGAGGTCGGCCACCCCCGCCTGCTGGGCGAGCGCCTTCAGCCGGTCCTTGCCGAACCCCTTCTCCTTGACCCCTTCGGCATACGCGGCACTGTGGAACTGCCAGAAGCGGCCCTGCTGTCCGGCGGCCCAGGAGGCGCGCGCCGCGGCCTCGGACTCGGCGCCGAAGATCGGGAAGTTGCGCCACTCGATGCGCAGGGTGCCGTTGTCGACGTACTTCTTCACCAGGGCCGGTTCGGTGTCCCTGGCGAACTTCGCGCAGTAGCCGCACTTGAAGTCGGCGTACTCGATGAGGACGACGGGTGCGTCCGCCCGGCCCTGTGCCAGCTTGTCGCCGGCGTCGCGCCGGGCCAGCTTCGCCAGCTCGGGGTAGACGCCGGCATCGGGCTCCGCGGTGACATCGGCGACCGCGGAGGAGCCGGAGTCCGGGGAGTCGGGGGCGGTGGCCCGGTAGGAGACGTAGCCGAACAGGGCGGCGGCGACGACGATCCCGGCGCCGTAGACGAGCGGCTTCCTCGACTTGGCGGCCTTGTTCGGCCTGCCCGGCTTGTTGGACTTCGGGGACGGCTTGGACGTGGACGTGGACGTGGACATGGACTTGGACATGCGGAACTCCGTGTTGGCGATGCGGGAGAGGTGAGGGGACGGCCGTGGAGGTGCGGGCCGTCTACACCCTCAGTACGGAGAGTTCCACCGGGCCGGGCGCGGCCGCGTCGGGCCCGCGCAGCGCCGTCGGAGCGGGCGGCCTGACCGGCCCCGGTCCGGTGGCGACGGGCAGGCCCCATTCGGCGAGGCCCGGCGCCTGGTCCTGGGCCCCTCGGGCCCGGCCGGGAACGGCGGGCTCGCCGCCCTCGCGCTTCCCGCCCCTGCCGCAGCCCGGAACCCGGTCCCCGCTGTCCGTGGCGACTGCCACGGCCGGCACCGGGTCCGGGGCCGGTACCGGGGCCAGTACCGGGGCCGCCACGACGGCCGCCGCCCGGACCGGCGCCGCGACTGCCGTCCGGGCCGCCGTCGACTGT
>NZ_JAFMPZ010000163.1 GCF_017353455.1 Streptomyces laculatispora | reverse complement strand
TCAATCGCCGGACGGGCTTGAGGTGGCTGAGCTCTCTGTTGAAACATCGGAGGGGTGGGTGCTGCTTGTGGCAGCGGTCCACCCCTCCGGTGTGTCAGTCGCTGATCGCCGTCGCGAACCTCTCCAGGGCCTCGACCACCAGTGCGTGGTCCTCCGCCTGGGGCAGGCCCGAGACCGTGACCGAGCCGATGACGCCCGCGCCCTCGACCGAGATCGGGAACGAGCCGCCGTGCGCGGCGTACGTGCCGGGGTTCAGGCGCGAGGCGTCGTCGAACGTCGTCCCCTTGGCCCGGAACCGGGTTCCGACCAGGTACGAGCTCTCGCCGTAGCGCTCGACGACCTTGCGCTTGCGGTCGATCCAGGCGTCGTTGTCCGCGCTCGAACCCGGCAGCGCGGCGTGGAACAGCTGCTGCGCCCCGCGCCGGATGTCGATCGCGACCGGGGCGTGCCGCTCCCGGGCCAGGGAGACCAGCAGGCCGCCGAGCGCGTACGCGTCGTCGTAGCCGAAATGCGGCAGCGTCAGTCGGCGCTCCTGTGCGATCAGCTCGGAGATGGTCGGAGCGGTGGGGTTCATGCGGATTGCTCCTCATGGGCGTGAGCGGCGGCGTGATCGGGCTCGGTCGCCGTGGTCAGGGTGACGGTGACGCCCTCGCGGGCCGAGCGGCGGGCGGCCTCCAGGACGTCCAGGGTCGCGGCGGCCTGGAGGGCGGTCACCGGATTCTCGCCCTTTCCGCGCAGCGCGTCGGTGACCGCCGCGTAGTACGCGGGGTAGTCGCCCGGCAGCGAACGGACCGGGGTGCCGCCGCCCGTGAGCGGGGACTCGCCCGAGCCGAGCCGGCCCCACAGCTCCTCGGCCTCCTCGCCCCACGGCCCGTCCGCCGACGGGCGTACGCCCTCGCGCAGGGCGGCCTCCTGGGGGTCGAGGCCGTACTTCACATAGCCGGCGGTGGAGCCGAGCACCCGGAAACGCGGGCCGAGCTGGGCCGTCGTCGCGCTGACGTACAGATGCGAGCGGACCCCGCCCGCATGGGTGATCGCCAGGAAGGTGTCGTCGTCGGCCGCCGCACCCGGCCGGCGTACGTCCGACTCCGCGTACACCCGCACCGCCGGGCCGAACAGGACCAGCGCCTGGTCGACGACATGGCTGCCCAGGTCGAACAGCAGCCCGCCGATCTCCTGCGGGTCGCCCGACTCGCGCCAGCCGCCCTTAGGCTGCGGGCGCCACCGCTCGAAGCGGGACTCGAAGCGCTGCACCTCGCCCAGCTCGCCGTCCGCGATCAGCGAGCGCAGCGTGAGGAAGTCGTTGTCCCAGCGGCGGTTCTGGAAGACCGAGAGCAGCACCCCGTGCTCCTCGGCCAGGGCCGCCAGCTCCCGCGCCTCGGCGGCCGTACCGGCGATCGGCTTGTCCACGACCACCGGCAGACCGGCCTTGATCGCGGCGGCGGCGATCGGGACATGGGTCTTGTTCGGCGACGCGATCACGATCAGGTCGAGTTCGTCCGCCCGCTGCCACAGCTCCTGCGGCGAGGCGGCGAACCGGACGCCGGGGAACTCGGTGCGGGCCTGCTCCCGCCGGTCCTCGTTCGACGTGACGACCGTGTCCAGGACGAGGCCGTCGGTCGCGGCGATCAGCGGGGCATGGAAGACGGAACCCGCCAGGCCGTAGCCGACGAGTCCGACGCGCAGGGGGGTCCCGGACGTTCCGGAGGTCTCGTGAATCGCGTGGGCAGTCATGCGTTCCACTTTGGCAACGCTGTTGCCAAAGTGCAAGCGTCAGCGACAATGGGTCCGTGAACAGGAGTAATAGCGGCGCCAACCTGCCGACGCTGCGCAGCCACAACGGGGCGCTCGTGCTGGACCTGCTGCGGGTCGCGGGCGAACGCGGGATCAGCCGGATCGAACTCGCCGAGCGGACGGGGCTCACCCCGCAGGCCGTCAGCAAGATCACCGCCCGGCTGCGGGCCGAGGGGCTGGCGGCCGAGGCGGGCCACCGCGCCTCCACGGGCGGCAAGCCCCGGACCGTGCTGCGGCTGGTGCCGGACGCCGGCCATGCGGTGGGGCTGCATCTGGACCGCGACGGGCTGACCGTGGTCCTCGTCGACCTCGCGGGCACGGTGGTCACGAGCCGGACGGCTCCGCTGGACTTCGGCGCCCCGGCCGACGAGGTGGTCGCGGCGGCGGCCGGCGCGGTCGCCGCCGTGCGCGGCGACGGCTCGCGGCCGGTGCTCGGCGTGGGGGCCGCGGTACCGGGGCCGCTGGACCACCGGGGCGGGGTGCTGCACCGCGTCACCGGATTCCCGCAGTGGGACGGCTACCGGCTCGGGGACGCCCTCGCCGCGCGGACCGGGCTGCCCGTCGTCATCGACAAGGACACCGATGCCGCGGCCCTCGGGCTCGCCCTCCAGTCGGCGGGTCCGGGCGACTTCGCCTACCTCCACCTCGGGACCGGGCTCGGGGCGGGGCTGGTGCTCGGCGGGGTGCTGCACCGCGGGGCGCGTACCGGAGCCGGTGAGTTCGGCCACCAGACCGTTCAGCTGGACGGGGTGCGGTGCAGTTGCGGCGGACGCGGCTGCATCGAGGCGCTCTGCCTGGCGGCCGTCGCCCGCGGCGATGTCGCCGAGGCCGCGCGGGTGCTCGGCACCGGCGCCGCCAACCTCGTCGGGCTGCTCGGCATCGACCGGGTGGTGCTGGGCGGACGTACCGTCGCCGCCGACCCCGACACCTACGTCCGAGGAGTGCGCGCGGTGCTCGACGAGCGGGCCCGGCGCCAGGGCGCCCGCGGGGTGCCGGTGCCGGACGTCACCGCCGGGGGCGGCGACCGGCCGGTCGCCGAAGGGGCGGCGCAACTGGTCCTCGCCCCGCTGTTCGGCCGCGTCGGCGGCGGCGACCCGGAGCGGGACGGGGTGGAACGGGGCAGGTGACCGGGGTCAGCCCCCGGCCGGGAGCCGCCGCGGGCTGACCCCGGTCCTCGTCCGGCCGGCCTCGCCGCCCCGTCCCGGCTCGGCTGATCGAGGGGTTCCCCGCCGCCG
>NZ_JAFMPZ010000162.1 GCF_017353455.1 Streptomyces laculatispora | reverse complement strand
CGAGGGCGATGCCGAGCGCGATCGGGACGGCGCGAGGGATGGTGCGGGCCGGGTCGCGGACTTCTTCGCCGAGGGTGGCTATCCGGGCGTAGCCGGCGAACGCGAAGAACAGCAGGCCCGCCGCCTGGAGCACGCCGCCAGCGGTCGCGTCCGTGCCGATGTCCAGGCGGGCCGTATCCACGGCGCTGGAGGTGAGGGAGGCGAACACGACGGCGGCGAGCACCGCGAGGACGACGGCCACGATGATGCGGGTGAGCAGGGCGGACTTCTGGACGCCTGCGTAGTTGACGGCGGTCAGGGCCACCACGGCGGCGACGGCGACCGAGTGGGCCTGGCCGGGCCAGATGTAGGAGCCGACGGTCAGGGCCATGGCCGCGCAGGAGGCGGTCTTACCGACGATGAACGCCCAGCCGGCGAGGTAGCCCCAGAACTCGCCGAGCTGCTCCCGCCCGTATACGTAGGTGCCACCGGAGGCCGGGTAGAGGGCGGCGAGCCGGGCAGAGGAGGTGGCGTTGCAGAAGGCGACGGCAGCGGCGAGGGCCAGACCGAGCAGGAGGCCGGAGCCAGCCGCGCGGGCGGCCGGGGCCAGGGAGGCAAAGATCCCGGCGCCGATCATCGACCCGAGCCCGATCATCACGGCATCCGGCACCCCCAGGCGCCGCTGAAGCTCGTCGGGCACCCCGGATGCGGGCGAGGGCGTGCTGCTCAATGTCGTCTCTCCTTGTCGGCTGTGCGCGCGGACATGCTGCGCGGTCCGCGCGCACGATAAGGGGTCGAGCTGAACACCGTGTGGCTCGCCCGGTCGTCCGGTGCACCGAGGTCGGCTGCAACCCGTACGACAAGGACCTGCACGACTCGTCGGTGAACCGTCCACCCGCAGCGAGGGGTTCCGTATCCGGTGGGGCGTCCACCGCGTGCGCCACCACGGCGCGGGAACGAAGCGCTTCCACCACGTTGTCTCACCTCTCTCCCGCCTACCTCAAGGCAAGGAGCCACGACTATGAACGAAGCGGTGCGATCATGGTGACGGGCGCTGCGGACGGGCTGGGGCGGACTGCGGGGGACGCACTGTTGGCCGCGGGCCACGAGGTCGTCGTGCACGCCCGCAGCGGAGAGCGGGCAGCCGGCGTTCAGAGGCTGGTAGACCGCGGGGCCGACAGGGGCGCGAGCGGTTGCGAGGATTGCTTGCCCGGAGACACGGATACAGCCCTCAGCGAGATTCCGGGTCCTTGAGGCGGCAGTCCACGCTGACGATGCCCTTCACGGATTGTGCCAGGCGGGCGGCGACGGGAATGAGGGCTGCGTCTGGAACGTGACCGGTGAGTGTGGCCATACCCCAGGTGACGCCGACCTTCACGTTCCGGTGCGAGCCGGGGAACAGTCGGTCGACGACCTCGCGGCCTATCTCGGCGGCGAGGTCGTCGTCGGGGCGCAGGAAGATCTTGAGGAGATCGGCGCGGCTGACAATGCCCTTGAGCCTGCCGTCGGCGTCGACGACCGGCAGGCGCTTGATGCGCCGGTCGGCCATGAGCCGGGCGGCCTGCGGCAGGGACGCGCCGGGTTCGATCGTGATGGCCGGGCTCGACATCAGCTCCTCGGCCCGGACCGAGCCTGCCTTGGCGGTGTCGCCCAGGCGGCGCATCTGGTCGATCATGCCGGGCGGGTGTTCATGGAACTCCTCCTTCGGGAGCAGGTCGGCTTCGGAGACGACGCCGACGACGGGGCCCTCGTCTGCGACGACAGGCACGGCGATGACCTCCCACCGCTGCATGGCGTCGGCGATCTCCTTGAATTCCGTGTCGGGCGTGACAGTGATGACGGTCTTCGTCATGACGTCGTTGACGGTGTACCGGGCGGTGGGCATGGCAGGTGCCTCGATGGGTGCGGGGCAGCCGCTGACCGGTCTCGTGGAGGGAGAGCTCTGCGGTGTGCACCACGTGCCTCCCATCCTTCATTCACGGCCCCGCAGGGGCCAATGAGCTGTTGCCGGACCAGCCAAGGCGCTCTGCGCTTCTCAGCGGACCAGGACGGCCTCTCCAGGTCTGGGTACGACCGCTGTCCAGCCCAGCTCACGGTCGATACGGTCCCGAAGGGCGTCGGACGAGGACTCCTCTCCGTGCACGACATAGGTGGTGTGAGGCGCGGAGGCGCCGCGCAGCCAGTCCATGATCTGGCCGGCGTCGGCGTGTGCCGAGAAGTGCGGGAGGTCGGCCACCTTCGCGCGTACGGGTACGTACTCGCCGAACATCTTGAGCGTGCGGGCACCGTCGACGAGGTCGCGGGCCCGGGTGCCGGCGGCCGCGAAGCCGACGATGACGACGGCATTGCGTGGATCGGGCAGGAGCCGATGGAGGTGGTGCAGGACCCGGCCGCCGGTGGCCATGCCGGCCGAGGAGACGATGACCGCGGGCCCGGTCACGCTGTTGATGGCGATGGACTCCTGGACGGTCCGGGCGACGCGGAACGGGGCTGGACTGATCGCTTCTTCGCCCAGGGCGAGAATCTCGGGCCTGATCTCGGAGGAGTGGGCACGCAGAGCCTCGCGGTAGACGTCGAGCGCGGCCAGAGCCATGGGGCTGTCCACATAGACAGGAACGGACCGCGGCAGGATCCCGCTGTGCCGCAGTTCGGTGAGTTCGTGTAGGACGACCTCGGTGCGGTCGATCGCGAAGGCGGGAATGACCGCGGTGCCACCTCGCGCGAACGTACGGGCGAGTACGGCCGCGAACTCCGCCCGGGCCCTCTCGGGTTCGTGGACCCGGTCGCCGTATGTTGACTCCGTGAGCAGCACGTCGGCGCCCGAGAACGGTTCCGGAGGCAGCAGCAGGGGATGGCCGGGACCGCCGAGGTCGCCGCTGGCGGCAAGGGTGTGGCCGTCCTCAAGGGTCAGGTGGGCCCAGGCCGAGCCGAGAATGTGCCCACCGCGATGCAGGACGAGCCGGGTACCGTCCATGATCTCGATCTCGCTGCCGACCGGGACGGGGTCGAAGTACCTGATGGTGGTGTCGACGTCGGACTCGTCATAGAGAGGTTTCGCGGGCCGGTGCTTGGACCACCCGTGTTCGTTGGCGTGCTGGGCCGCCTCCATCTGGAGGTGCGCGCTGTCCCGGAGCACGATCTCGGCGAGCCTGGCGGTGTGGGAGCTGGTCAGGATCGGTCCTCGGAAGCCATGGCGGACCAGTCGGGGCAGATAGCCGCAGTGGTCCAGGTGGGCATGGGTGATGACCACGGCGTGGATGGAGGAGGCGTCGCACGGCAGCTTCGCCCAGTTTCGCCGGCGCAGGTCTGCGAAACCCTGGAAGAGGCCGCAGTCGAGGAGGATTCGGACGTGGTCGCTTTCTATGAAGAACTTGCTGCCGGTGACGGTCCGGGCGCCGCCGAGGAAGCGCAGCAGCGCGGGTCTCGGCTGGGGTACGGCCAGCTGTTTTTCTGCTTCGGACATCGCCGAATTCCTCTTCAGTGGGCGGCAGCGTCTTCGCCATCACACCCCCTCGGCCAGGGCGGAATGGGCCCGGCAGGCCCCGGCGGGGACCGACCGGCCCATGGCGCGGCGGGCCCGCACCGGCTCAGCCTGGGGGAGAACCTCACCAGGGATCTACAGGAAGAGGGCCGCATCGTGAAGGCGCTCGTTTTTCAGGGCCCGGGGCAGGTCGCATGGCAGGACGTTCCGGACCCGGCGGTCAAGGAAGCCGCCGACGTGGTGGTCCGCGTCGATGTCGTCAGCATCTGCGGGACCGATCTGCACATCATCAAGGGTGATGTGCCCGAGGTGACGCCGGGCCGGGTGCTGGGGCACGAGGCCGTCGGCACGGTGGTCGAGGCCGGGGCCGGTGTCCGTACGGTCCGGCCCGGTGACCGTGTCCTGATCTCGTGCATATCCCCGTGCGGCCGGTGTCGTTTCTGCCGTGAGGGCCGCTACGGGCAGTGTCGTGGTGGGGCGGCTGGGTGCTCGGCCACACCATCGACGGCACTCAGGCCGACTACGTACGGGTGCCTTTCGCGGACCTGTCCGTGCATCCTTTGCCGGCCTCCGTCGACAGCCATGACGGTGTGCTGCTCGCCGACATCTTCCCGACCGCCTACGAGGTGGGGGTGCTGAACGGCGGTGTACGGCCCGGGGACACCGTCGTCGTGGTCGGTGCGGGCCCCATCGGGCTCGCCGCCATCGTCGGCGCCGGACTCTACAGCCCCGGGAGGATCATCGCCGTCGACCTTGCCGAGTCCCGGCTGGCCGCCGCGCGTTCCGTGGGCGCGGATGCGACGGCGGGCGCGGCCGAGGATCCCGGACAGCTCGTCGACGACCTCACCGGGGGTCTCGGCGCCGATGTCGTCATCGAAGCCGTCGGTGTGCCCGAGGCCTTCGAGATGTGCACCCGCATGGTCCGGCCCGGGGGCCGCGTCGCGAACATCGGCGTCCACGGCAGGTCGGCGACGCTCCACCTCGAAGCTCTGTGGAGCAGGGACATCACCATCACCACGGGGCTGGTCGACACGTACTCCACGCCCATGCTGCTGGGCATGCTGGCCGCCGGGCGGTTGCCTTCGTCCTCGCTGGTCACCCACCGGTTCGAGCTCGGGCAGATGGAGGAGGCCTACGATGTGTTCTCCCGTGCCGCGGAGACCGGTGCGCTCAAGGTGGCGCTGGGAGGATCGCAGCACAACGAGATCATCGCCCCGGCTCAGCCATGAGCACAGCACATTGCTGGGACTTCAACGGTTACGATCCCAAGGCGGAGCGGACGATCGAAGCCCTGTGCACGCTCGGCAACGGCAGGTCCGCCAACCAGAGGCGCCGCGCCCGAGTCCCCTGCTGACGCGGTCCACTATCCCGGCACCTACGCGGCAGGGTGCTACAACCGGCTCTTCTCGGAGGTCGCGGGGAGGCGGGTCGGCAACGAGGACATGGTCAAGCTGCCCGACTGGACGCGCCTGCGCTACCGCTGCCTGCCTGACGACGGACCAGCGGGGGACTGGCTCACGACCGATGACCCGAGTCTGCGGCGTCACAAGGTCTCGCTCGATCTGCGCGGCGGCGTTCTCACCCGCCGCCTGTTCTTCCAGGACGGCCACGGGCGCCGGCTCCGGGTCACCCACACCAGACTCGTGCACATGGGTGACCCGTATCTCGCCGCCCAGAGAACGACCTTCCCCGGGTACGGCTGGGCGGGGCCGTCGAGGTCGAGTCCGTCATCGACGGTGACGTCACCAACAGCGGTGTCGAGCGGTACCGGGGGCTCGACGGACGCCACCTCACCGGCCACCGTGCCGGGGCCGAGGCGGACGGCGTGGCCTGGCAGTCCTGCCGGACCCGTTCGTCCCGGACACGGATCGCCGTCGCTGTGCGCACGTCGTCGCGGCCCCTCGTGGCGGTGGGATCGAGCTGTACCGGGACCGGAACTGTCCAGAGATTCAGGCTGCCGGTCTCCCGCGGGCGCTCCGCCGCTGTGGTGAAGTGCGCCGCGCTGTACACATCGCTGGACCGTCCCTCGGGCGACCCGCTGCCGCTCGCTGTCGAGCACGCGTCACACGCGGCGCCGTTCGAGGTGCTACTGGCCTCCCACCGTGCGGCCTGGGAACGCCTGTGGAGTCAGGGCGGGTTGAAGGCGCCCGGCGAAGCGGGGCACATCCTCCGGCGCCATCTCTTCCACGTCCTGCAGACGCTGTCCCTGCACACGGCCGAGCTGGACGTCGGGGTGCCTGCCAGGGGGCTGCACGGCGAGGCGTACCGGGGGCATGTCTTCTGGGACGAGTTGTTCGTCCTGCCCTGCCTCACCCTGCACTTCCCGGAAGTGGCACGGGGCCTCCTGATGTACCGCCACCGTCGCCTGCCGGCAGCCCGCAGCGCGGCTCGCCGGGCGGATCTGCGGGGGGCGATGTTCCCCTGGCAGAGCGGTGGTTCGGGCGTCGAGCAGTCGCAGACGCTGCATCTCAACCCCCGCTCGGGCCGCTGGCTGCCCGATCACTCGCACTTGCAACGCCACGTCGGATCGGCCATCGCCTGGAACGTGTGGCGGTACGGCCGGAGCACCGGCGACACCGGATTCGTCCACGGCCCCGGGGAACAATGGACCACCGGTTGGCGCTAAGGGCTGATCTTGCCGTCTAGCACAGCGCCCAACTGCTCTGCCGAGGTTCGGCAAAGCTCGGTTGAGCTGGTCGCCGCGGGGCTATGGTCCGGCCGTGCCGGTGGAATTTCTGACTGATGAGCAGGCCGAGGCGTACGGGAAGTTCGCCGAGGAGCCGACGAGGCCCGAGCTGGAGAGGTTCTTCTACCTCGATGACGTCGACCGTGCGCTGATCGGCAAGCGGCGTGGGGACCAGAACCGGCTCGGGTTTGCGCTCCAGATGTGCACAGTGCGCTACGTCGGGCTCTTCCTGGAGGACCCGCTCGCGGTGCCGTGGCCGGTCATCGAACACCTCGGCCAGGAGTTGGGCATCGAGGACGTCTCGTGCGTCAAGCAGTACACCGAGCGGCTGAAGACGGCGTACGAGCACGCATGGGAGATTCGGGACGCCTACGGGTACCACCAGTACGAAGACCCTGAGTGGGGCCGGTTGTTCCGTACGTTCCTGCACGGCCGGGCGTGGACGAACGCCGAGGGGCCGGTGGCGCTGTTCAACCAGTCGGTGCACTGGCTGCGCCGGAACCGGGCGCTGTTGCCCGGGGTGAACGTGCTGGCCCGGCAGGTCGCGGAGGTGCGCGGGATCGCCGAGCAGCGGCTGTACGCGACGGTGGCGAACGCGGCCCGCCGCGCGGACGCTTCGCTGCCCGGGGACCTGGTGGCCCTGCTGGACGTGCCGGAGGGGAAGCGGCTTTCGGAGCTGGAGCGGATGCGTCGGCCGCCGACGCGGACCACCGGCAACGCGATGAAGGGCGCGCTGGAGCGGGTCGACGAGATCGCGGCCTTCCGCCTGGGGAAGGTGAAGGTCGAGCAGATCCCGCCGAACCGGCTGAGCGCACTGGCGAAGAACGGGCTGGGCTCGAAGGCCCCGAACCTGGCCCGCACTCCGGAGCCTAAGCCTTGATCCACCGACGTGGTTTGGGGAGTGATCTTGTGGCCGGTTTCGAGCCGGTTTCAGGTCGGCGGTTGGGCCTGGGCAGGTGGTAGCCGCTGGTCTGCCCAGCTTTTCCACGGGTTCGGTTCCGGTGGGGC
>NZ_JAFMPZ010000533.1 GCF_017353455.1 Streptomyces laculatispora | reverse complement strand
TTCGAGGTCGAGGACGCGTTCTAGGGGCTGGAACGCGTCCTCGACCTCGAACACCACATCCACCGGCGCCCGGTAGCTCCGCGCCTCCAGCGCCGCGCCCACGTCCACCAGCCGCACATGGAGCGAATCCCGGATGCGGACCTCGCACCGCCGCACGTCCGACACCAGATGCAGCACCGCGTCGTCCACCGGCCGGTTCCGCGCCTCGACCGTCGACGTCAGGTCGATCCCGAAGAGGAACCGCCACAGCGCCGCGTACGCCGCCGGATCCAGTGCCGCCAGATCGCTCACCGCGATCCGGCCCTTGGGCCCCGACATCTCCCAGTCCGGTTTGATGTGGTACGTCGTATAACCCACCACCTCGCCGTCCCGCTCGGCCAGCACGCACTGCAACGCCGAACCGCCCTGCCGCGAACTCGCCGGATCGGTGAGCGACTTGCGCTCCCAGCCCGGACCGTGGGCCGGAGTGCCGGGGCGGCCCGGCACCAGGCGCGCGTACACGCTCTCGCAGGCCGCGACCGCCTCGTCCTTCTTCGCGTACCGCAGCCGGATCTCGTCCGTACCCTCGGGGACGTTCAGCCGCACCCGGTCCGTGTCGATCGCCAGGGACATCTGGCGGGTCGCCGCCCCGTACCCGTACCGGCCGTAGATCGCCGGTTCCGACGCCGTGAGCACGGCGATCGGCTCACCCAGCGCCCGCACGTCGTCGAGCTGGCGGCGCATCATCGAGGTCAGCAGCCCGCGCCTGCGGTGGGTGGCCGCGACGCTCACCATCGTCACACCCGCGGCCGGCACCAGCGCGCCGCCCGGCACGGCCAGCCGGAAGCTGAACGCCCCTGACGTGGCGACCACATCGGGGCCGTCCCAGATCCCGACCGAGCGCTCGTGCTCGGTCAGTGCCTCCTCCAGCTCGCGCTGCTCGGGCGAGTCGGCGACTCCTCCGAAGGCGAGCTCCAGGCACTCGAACCATTCGTTCCATTCGGACGGCCGCAACACGCGGAGCTCTGTAGTCATATGCCATGCCTACCAGGTGCCGCGGCGGACGGGCGACCCGTTTTCGAACGCATTGTCACAGGGGTCCCCCTGCACCGGAGGCCCTCGGGTGGATAAAGTCCCCGCAATGGCCCGACGCGCAGGAGCAGAGACCTACCCGGCCCGATTGAGGAAATCGGCGCACCGGGTACGCAGCACGCTGCGCAGATCCGGCGTCGACTACTTCCGTGGCGACGGCTCCGACTGGATCGCCCTGGCCGCCCTGCTGCTGATCATCCCGGCCATCACCTGCGGCACCCTCCTGAACCCCGTGTGGTGTTCACCGACCGCACTCGTCCTGCCGATCGTCGCGGGCGGCCTGCTGCTGCGGCCCGCCAGCCTGCTCGGCCTGTACGCGGCCGCTGCCGCTGCCCTGATCGTCGAGTCCATCGGGCTCGGCCCGTTCAAGGACGGCACGGTCGGGGTCACCCCCGGAACCGTGCTGACGGTCGCGGCCTGCGGCTTCTTCGGGCTGGTGCTCGCCCAGTTCCGGGCCAGGGTCGGCGTCCCGTGGCGGCGCGGCGGCACCATGCTCTTCGACCTGCGTGAACGCATCCGGGTCCAGAGCGCGCTGCCCCGGCTCCCGCAGGGCTGGCACCGGGAGATGTCGCTGCGCCCGGCCGGCGGGCAGTCCTTCTCCGGCGACTTCGTCGTCGCGGCCCGCACCAACGGCGGCCGCACCCTGGAGGCCGTGCTCACCGATGTCTCCGGCAAGGGCATGGACGCGGGCTCCCGCGCCCTGCTGCTGTCCGGCGCCTTCGGCGGGCTCCTCGGATCGCTGCCGCCGCACGGCTTCCTGCCCGCCGCCAACGCGTATCTGCTGCGCCAGGACTGGGACGAGGGTTTCGCCACCTCGATCCATCTGGTCCTGGACCTCGAATCCGGCGACTACGAGCTCCTCTCGGCGGGCCATCCCCCCGCCCTCCAGCTCCACGCCGGCAGCGGCCGGTGGGAGGAGAAGGCCGCGGAGGGCCCGCTGCTCGGGGTGTACGACGGGGCGGAGTTCGACGCCGTGAAGGGCTCGCTGGCCCCCGGAGACGTACTGATGCTGTTCACCGACGGACTGGTGGAGACGTCCGAACGGGACATGGCGGAGGGCATCGACCGGCTGACCGGCGAGGCCGACCGCTATGTCTCGACGGGCTTCGAGGGCGCGGCCTGGCACCTCATCGAGGCGTGCGCCAAGGACGTCAACGACGACCGGGCGCTGCTGCTTCTGTCACGTAAATCCTGAACCGTACGCAACCGGCCCGAACCGGGCGTACGTCAACGGCTTTCGGTCCGTCACCGGATCGGGGCGAGTGCGGCGTCGCGTCCGCCCGGAAGGATCCTGGCCAGCCAGTGCGACCGTCCGGCCGCCAGTGGCGCCAGGACCGCGAGGACGAGTACGTATCCGGCGATGAACGGCGCCAGCCGCTCGTCGAGTCCCGCGCCCGCCGCCATCGTGGCGAGGATGAGCGCGAACTCGCCGCGCGCCACCAGGGTGGTGGAGATGTTCGCCGTGGCCTGCGGGCCGAACCCGTACAGCTTGGCGGTGGCCATCCCGGCCAGGACGTTCATGGCGAGGGTCACCGCGACGGCGGCCAGCACCGCCCACAGCACGACCGACAGATCGCCGGGGTTGATGGAGAGGCCGAAGGCGAAGAAGAAGATCGCGCCGAAGGCGTCGCGCAGCGGGTGGACCAGCTTGAGGATGCGTGTCCCCGAGGTGGTGCTGCCGAGCATCAGACCCACCATGAAGGCGCCGATGGCGTCCGCGACCCCGAACCACTCCGAGATACCGGCCACCAGGACGGCGGCGCCGAGGAAGGAGATGACGAGGAGTTCGTCGTCCCGGGTGTTGATCAGCTTGCTGATGAGCTTGGTGCCGAACCGGGCGGCCAGGGCCAGCACCAGCAGGAAGCCGAAGGCCTTGCCGCCGTCGACCGCCGCCGCCGCGAGGCTGTCGGCGCCCGAGAGGATGGGCTGGAGGGCCGCCAGGTACAGCGCCAGGAACACGTCCTCGACGACGATGATCCCGAGGATCGGCTTGGTCTCCGGATTGCCGATCCGGCCCAGGTCGACCAGGACCTTGGTGACGATGGCCGACGACGAGATGCCGAGCACCCCGGCGAGCACCAGTGCCTCCGACGTGCCCCAGCCCAGCGCGAAGCCGAATCCGAGCCCGGCGCCGACGTTCAGGGCGAGATAGGCGCCGCCGGCGAGCGCCATCCTGCGCCCGCCCGCCTTGAGGTCGTCGAGGTGGAACTCCAGGCCCAGGTAGAAGAGCAGCAGCACCAGGCCGAGCGCGGAGAGCATCTCCAGGTCGTGCGGGTCGGCGACGAGGATGATGCCGGGGGTGTGCGGGCCGAGCAGGATTCCGGCCAGGATGAACAGGGGGATGGTCGGCAGTCCGATACGGCTGCCGAGGCGGGCGAGAACGGCGGCGGCGAGGAAGGCGCCGCCCATGGCGATGAGCGTGTCTGCGTGTCCGATGAGCCCAGTCCTTCGCTTGGTCAAGAGAGCGTCAAGAAATCGTCAGTAATTAGTTTACCGAATGATTGACGTTGCAAGTATCCCCGCGCCCGGCGACCCCCCGGGCAGGCCTCCCTCAGCCGACCGGCAGGCCTCCCACAGACCGCCCGACAGGAGTCTCGGGGCGCACCCCCGGGAGCACCCTGGGGTTTCCCCCACCCCCGATCCGCCAGCAGCCGCCATGGCCCCGGACCAGCACGGATCCGTACGTTCGAGGTATCGATCACGTATGGCTACGGAAGGCGGACATCATGGGGCTTCGGCGCACCAGGCAGGGCGCGCAGGAAAGCGTGCGGACAGCACGTGAGGCTCGGACCGCGCAGACCTACGCAGGGCCCGCCGCCGCGGACCTGGCTGTGGAACTGCGCGGCGTCCGCAGGCAGTACGGCCGCGGCGGCTCCGCCGTCCACGCCCTGCGCGGCATCGACCTCGCCCTGCCGCGGGGCAGCTTCACCGCCGTGATGGGCCCCTCCGGCTCCGGCAAGTCGACGTTCCTCCAGTGCGCGGCCGGACTCGACCGCCCCACCACGGGATCGGTCAGCCTCGGCGGCACGGATATCACCGGCATGAGCGAGAACAAGCTCACCGAACTGCGCCGCACCCGGCTCGGCTTCGTCTTCCAGGCGTTCAACCTGCTCCCGTCCCTCACGGTCGAGCAGAACGTCGTCCTCCCCATGCGCCTGGCCGGTCAGCGCACCGGCTCCGCCCGCAGCCGCCGCGAGGCCACCGAGATGCTCACCCGGGTCGGCCTCGGCGACAAGGGGGACCGGCGTCCCGGCCAGCTTTCCGGCGGCCAGCAGCAGCGCGTCGCCGTCGCCCGCGCCCTGGTCACCCGGCCCGACGTGATCTTCGCCGACGAGCCGACCGGCGCCCTCGACACCACCACCGCCGCCGAGATCCTCCAGCTGCTCCGGCACGCGGTGGACACCCTCGGCGCGACCGTCGTGATGGTCACCCACGACCCGGCGGCCGCCGCCTACGCGGACAACGTGCTCTTCCTCGCCGACGGCGAGATCGCGGACAGCCTGCCCCGCGCCGGCGCCGACCGGATCGCCGCACGGATGACCGCGCTGACCGCTCCCGCCTACGCAAGGGCCGCCGCCTGATGTTCACCCCGCACGTGCCGAACGGTCTTGCCCGCGCGGCCGTACGCTTCAAGCCCTCGTCGTTCGTGGGTACCTTCGTCGCCCTCCTGCTCGCGGCGGCCATCGTCTCCGCCTGCGGCATCCTGCTGGAGACCGGCCTGCGCGCGTCCGTCCCGCCCGAGCGCTACGCCAAGGCGCCGGTGATCGTCGCCGCCGACCAGCAGGCCCGCCTGACCGTCGGCAGCGGGGAGGAGCGCCACGAGGAGGCCAGTGCGCTGCCGGACACCGCCCGGCTGTCCGACGCGCTGGTCGCGAAGGCCGCCTCCGCCCCCGGCGCCGCGGCCGCGATCGGCGACGTCGGCTACCCCGTGCACCTGGGCACCGACCCCCTCACCGCGCACGGCTGGGGCTCCACCGCCCTCACCGGCACCCGGCTCGCGTCCGGCGACGCACCGCGCACCGGCGAGGTCGTCGTCCCGGCCGGCAGCGACAAGGCCCGGACCGGGGACCGCGTCACCCTGGACACCCCGGCGGGCGCGAAGGAGTTCCGGGTCTCCGGCACCACCGCCACCGACGCCACCGTCTGGTTCACCGACCACCAGGCCGTGGCGCTCTCCGGCCACCCCGGCCGGGTCGACGCCATCGCCGTACTCGCCGCCGACGGCACCGCCACGGACACCCTCGCCCGCCAGGTCACCGACGCCGTGGGCGACACCTCCGGCGCCAGGGTCAGCACCGGGAACGACCGCGGTGCGGTGGAGGACCCGGGCCTCGCCGCCGCCAAGGAAGTCCTGACCGGGCTCGGCGGCTCCTTCGGCGGCATCGCCGCGATGGTCGCCGTCTTCACCGCCGCCGGTACGGTCGCCCTCTCCGTCGGCCAGCGCAGCCGCGAATTCGCCCTGCTGCGTGCGATCGGCGCCACCCCGCGCCAGCTGCGCCGCACCATCGCCACCGAGTCCCTGCTCGTCGCACCGCTCGCCGGGGCGGTCGGCTGCCTGCCCGGAATCGCCCTGGCCACCTGGTGGTTCGGCCAGCTCAAGGAGAAGGGCGCCATCCCCGAGGCCGTGGGGCTGCAGGTCTCCTGGCTGCCGCTGACGATCGCCGTCGCCGCCACGATGCTCACCGCGCTGGGCGCCGGATACACCGCCGCGCGCCGCCCGGCGAAGACGAAGCCGGGCCTCGCCCTCGCCCAGTCCGCCGTGGAACGAGCGCCGTTCGGCTGGATCCGTACGCCGCTGGGCATCGCCGCCCTGGCCGGCGGCGCCGTCTTCGCGGGCATCGCCGCCTCGCAGACCGGCGAGGACGCGGCCAACGCCGCACTCGGTGTGGTCATGCTCTTCATGCTCGCGGTCGGCCTGCTCGGCCCGCTGATCGCCCGGATCTGCGCCTCGCTCCTGGGACTCCCGCTGCGGGCCGGTGGCGCGTCGGCCTCGCTGGCCGCGGCCAACTCCCGCGCCAACTCCCGGCGGATGGCCTCAGCGATCACGCCGATCGTGCTCGCCATGGCCTTCTCCTCGACCCTGGTCTTCATGCACACCAGCGAGGACCGGGCGATCGAGCACCAGCAGCGCGACGGCATCACCGCCGACCACATCGTCTCCGCGCCGGCCGGTCTCGCCTCCGACGCCACCGAGCGGGCCGCCGCGACCCCCGGCGTCTCCACCGCCGTCGGCCTGCTCCGCACCTCCGTCCTGGTGCCCTCCGGCTCGGGCGGCGACAAGTGGCTGGCGAACTCCGCCGCGCAGGGAGTCATCGGTTCGGGCCGTGAACTCGCCGAGGTCCAGGACCTCGACGTCCGCACGGGATCGCTCGACGCCCTCGCCCCCGGCACCGTCGCGATCGACACCACGCTCGCCGACTCGGTGAAGCTGCACACCGGCGACCGCCTCGCGCTGCGCCTGCCGGACGGCACCGAGGCGTCCCCGAAGATCGTCGCGGTCTACGGCCGGGGTCTGGGCACCGCACTCGTCACCCTGCCCGCCGACGACCTGCGGGGCCACGTCACCTCGCCGTACGCCTCCGACGTACTGGTACGGGCCACCCCGGCGGGCGCGGGGCGGCTCGCCGCACTCGGCACCGTGACCGACTCCTCCGGCTATGCCACCGCGCAGAGCCGGGACCGTGAGCTCAACGCCTGGGCCAACACCGTCATGGCCGCGGTCCTCGGCGGATTCGCCGCCGTCGCGGCGGTCAACACGCTGGTGATGACCGTCCTGGACCGGCGCAGGGAACTGACCATGCTCCGGCTCGTCGGCTCCACCCGCCGTCAGGTCATGGGCATGATCCGCTGGGAGGCCCTGCTGGTCACCGTGGCCGGGGCCGCGCTCGGCACGGCCATCGCGCTGGCCACCCTCATCCCGATGATGAGGGGCCTGACGGGCGAATCGCCGTACATTCCCCCGGCGTTGTACGGATCGTTCCTGGCCGCGACCGTGGGCCTCGGCCTGGCCGCCGCCCTGGTGCCGGCCCGCGCCGCCCTGAGCCGGGCCGCGGCCCGTCCGTAGAGTCGGGCCATGACAGCACCACGCGCGCAGCTGACCCTGGCCGACGTCGAGCGCATCGCCCGCGAGGCCCACGAGGGCCAACGGGACAAGGCGGGCCGCCCGTACGCCGAACATCTCGCGGCCGTCGCCGAGGGCGTACGGGCCAGGGGCGGCAGCGACGACCAGATCGCGGCGGCCTGGCTGCACGACGCGGTCGAGGACGACACGCTGTCGGCGCGGTGGCTGGCCGGGGCCGCTCTGCCGCAGCAGGTCAAGGACATGGTCCTCGCCGTCAGCAAGCGGGACGGCGAGGACCTGCCGGCGTACACCCGCCGCATCCTGGCCACCCCGGGCGCACTGCTGATCAAGGAGTCCGATCTCGCGCACAACGCCGACCCGGCCCGGCTCGCGGTGCTGGACCCGGCGACCCGTACCCGGCTGGCCGAGAAGTATGCGCAGGTACGGAGCCTGCTCGGACTCACCGCACCGGAAACGCCCACCGAACAGCGGTATTGAGCCAACACGGCGAAGCCCGGCCCCTCGGGGCCGGGCTTCGCCGTGTCTCAGATCTTGGCGGCGTCCCGTCGGAACGCCCAGTTCATGTCCGGTTCCGTCACGCATCGCATGACCCGCCGTACCGGCGGCGTGCACAGCAGCGTCACCCCGGCCGAGGCGGCCACGGTGACGATCACCAGACCGGTCGGCGAGACCAGCCAGTCGTTGCGGTCGAAGATGCCCGCGTAGTCGGCGCCCTTCACCAGGAACCCGTGCAGCAGATAGCCGCAGATCGTCCCGGCGCCCAGCACCGTGAACCACATGTGGCGGCGCGGCACCCACGCCAGGAACCCGATGGTGAGCAGCGTCGCGCAGCCGAACAGCGCGAGGGTCATCACCGCGCCGGACCACCACGGGGCGTTCATGTCCTGGGCGCTGGAGTCGCGCAGGAACCAGCCCAGCTGCATCCGGGGCGCCGCCCAGTAGGCGAAGACCGCCGCACCGGCGAACAGCGGCAGCGCGAGCAACTGCACCTCGCGGCGCTTGACCAGCCGGAAGTGTTCGGGCTTGAGCTGGAGTCCGAGCACGAAGAACGGCAGGAACTGCAGAACGCGCGGCAGGTCGAGATCGTCGCCGATGCTGGGGGCGAACGAGGCGAGGACGGCGATCACGAGCGAGACCGCCAGCGGGTGGCGCAGGTTCTGCCAGATCGGCGTGGTGAGCCGCCAGATGAACAGCGCGGCCAGGAACCAGGTGAGGTACCAGGGCTCCAGCAGGCTGATCGCAGCATCGGGCGAGTCGTTCGCGTACCGCCGGAACAGCGAGTACGCCGTCTCGAACACCACATACGGCACGGCGACCCCCGTGACCAGGCGCTTCACCTTGGCGGGGGTCAGGCTGAACGAACGTGAGAAATAGCCGGAAATGATGATGAAGGCCGGCATGTGGAAGGTGTACGTCACCATGTACAGCGCGCGGGCCGCCCTGCTTCCCTCCATGACCGGCACCCACGAGTGCGCCACCGCGACCAGCACGATGGCGAGGTATTTGGCGTTGTCGAAGTAGGCGTCACGCTTCTTCGCAGGCGCGTTCTGCGCAGGCCGCTCCGCCACCGCGGAGGGGGAGTCCGGGGTCCTCGCGGGCGTGTGGGGTCTGGGCTCCGACTCCCGGGTCTCCGGTGGGAGCGGGGCCCTCTGAAATACGTTCGGAGCGTGGAACATCTCAAGCACCCTAGACGTCTCGATTGCATTTCGTAAAACCGCCATCGGATATCGCCTGTGCCCGGTTGATTAAAAGCCAAACCTTTGATTTACGCCCGATATGGGCGCATTAATCCTCCTTAAATGGTGCATATCGGCAGGCGGTTGGGGGAAGTGAATTACGTCGCCTTGGGTCCGGGGAATTCCATGTGAATAAAGTGTGTGGGTAAGGAAACGATCACCGTTGCAGATCATTCCCGCCGTCGGGTCATCGCTGCGCGCTTCTCCTCGCGCCCCCCTTGCGGCTGTTGGGCCGGCGGCCGCGCCCGGACGTCGCGCACCGGCGCGCAACCGGCGCAAGATGGCGCGATACCGACCGGTCCATGCGTCACCTGGCAGCGACCACAGGGGAGTTGGTGGCACGATGGACGCAAACGGAGGTGTGCGCGGCCGCACGCTTCCGGGCCGGCAAGGCGGACCGACCGAGGGTGTGATCAGTCGTGGCCATTTCACTGTCTGTGGTGCTTCTTTTGGCGATCATCCTGGTGGTCCTGATCCGAGGCGGCTCCATCAAGGCCGGACCCGCGGTCGTCGCGGTGCTCTTCGGCTTCTTCCTGGCATCGACCGGCATGGCGCCGTCGATCCAGAAGTTCATGGACTCGATAGCGCAGAGCATCAACCAGATCAGCTTCTGATCCGGGGCCGCGGATCAGAAGCTGATCCGCGGCCGCTCCGCACCCCCGGGAACGCAAAAGGCCCGGTCCGGCAGCCATCCGAGAAGGATGCCGCCGGGCCGGGCCCGAGCCATGGAGCGGGCGACGGGAATCGAACCCGCGTAGCTAGTTTGGAAGACTAGTGCTCTACCATTGAGCTACGCCCGCATGCAACTCACCGCAGGTCACCAGGACCGCGGCACGAGAAGCATCGTAGCGGGTCGCGGGCGCTGCCCGCACACCCGATCCCCGCACCCGGTGTGGCGTTGTGCGACGTCCGGGGAAAAGCTGCCGATCCACTGCCGCTCTGCATGTACCCTACGTGTCGCACCGACGGGGTGTGGCGCAGCTTGGTAGCGCGTCCGCTTTGGGAGCGGAAGGTCGTCGGTTCGAATCCGGCCACCCCGACCACCGGCAAGGTCGCATTGTGGGAGTTCTACCCCTTGCCGTTACTATGCAAAATGCGTGCCCGTGTGTCTGATGTACCGGGCTCGGTCCGCGAAGCCGCCTCGTGTGCGGTGGAGCAGAACCCCAAGAAGTCAGCCACAAGGAGACCGAACCGTGAAGAGCGCCGTGGAGACCCTGAACCCGACCCGGGTTCGGCTCAGCATTGAGGTGCCCTTCGAGGAGCTCAAGGACAGCCTCGACGCGGCGTACAAGAAGATCAACCAGCAGGTCACGGTGAAGGGGTTCCGCAAGGGCAAGATCCCCAACCGGGTCATCGACCAGCGGTTCGGCCGTGGTGCGGTGCTGGAGGAGGCCGTCAACGACGCGCTCCCGAAGTTCTACACCGAGGCCGTCAACGAGGGAGAGCTCAACGTCCTCGGCCAGCCGGAGGTCGACATCACGGAGCTGAAGGACGGCGAACTGCTGGCCTTCACCGCCGAGGTTGACGTACGCCCCGAGATCGAGATTCCGGACTACTCCGGCATCGAGGTCACCGTCGACGCCCTTGAGGTCAGCGACGAGGACATCGAGAAGGCCGTGGAGCAGCTCCGCGAGCGCTTCGCCTCGACCAACCCGGTCGAGCGCGCCGCCGCCGACGGCGACGTCGTGACGATCGACCTGACCGCCAAGGTCGAGGGCGAGGTCCTGGAGGACGGCGTGGCCGAGGGTGTTTCGTACACCATCGGTTCCGGCGAGCTCCTCGAAGGCATCGACGATGCGGTCACCGGCCTGGAGGCGGGTGGCGAGACCACCTTCACCTCCGAGCTGAAGGGCGGCTCGGCCGAGGGCAAGGAGGCCGAGGTCACCGTCAAGGTCACCGCGGTCGCCGCCCGTGAGCTTCCCGAGCTGGACGACGACTTCGCCCAGATGGCGAGCGAGTTCGACACGCTCGACGAGCTCAAGGCCGACAGCCGCAAGCGCCTGGAGAACACCAAGCAGTACGACCAGGCCACCCAGGCCCAGGAGCGCGTCCTGGAGGAGCTGCTGAAGCTCGCCGAGGTCCCGATCCCCGAGAAGCTGCTCGCGGACGAGGTCCAGACCCGCAAGCACAACCTGGAGCACCACCAGCTCGGCCAGATGGGTCTCGACCTGGAGAAGTACCTGGAGATCCAGGGCAAGACCCTTGAGGAGTTCGAGGCGGAGACCTCCGAGCAGGCCATCAAGGGCATCAAGACCCAGTTCATCCTTGACGAGCTCGTCAACAAGGAGAAGCTGAACGTCAACCAGGAGGAGCTCACCGAGCACCTCATGCGGCGCGCGCAGTCCTCCGGCATGAGCCCCGACCAGTTCGCCCAGGCCGTCGTCGAGGGTGGCCAGGTGCCGATGCTCGTCGGCGAGGTCGCCCGCGGCAAGGCGCTCGCCGTGGTCGTCGAGGCCGCCAAGGTCGTCGACACCAACGGTGAGGTCGTCGAGCTGGAAGACGACGAAGAGGTAGCGGAGGAGGCCACCGAGGCGGTCGAGGCCGCCGAGGGCACCACCGACGCCGTGGCCGACGCGGCCGAGGAGAAGACCGAGGCCTGAGCCTCGCTCCGAACACGTACGACGGGCTCCGGACGCAATCGCGTCCGGAGCCCGTCGTCGTATCGACGGACGTCCCCCCACAACCCGTGTGCGGACTACGGAGCTTGCGCTCCCAGCGAACAGTTGCGGAAGCGGGATGGCGTTGTCCCACCTGCGCGTTAGGGTCCATGAATAGGAAGGGTCGGGGAGTCCCGGCCCACCCGGTACGAAGACGCTGAGACGGCCGGAGCCGTCAGAGACGAGCAGGTGGATACGTGACGAATCTGATGCCCTACGCCGCCGGAGAGCCGTCCCTCGGTGGAGGCCTCGGTGACCAGGTCTACAGCCGACTGCTCGGCGAGCGCATCATCTTCCTCGGTCAGCAGGTCGACGATGACATCGCCAACAAGATCACCGCGCAGCTGCTCCTCCTTGCCGCCGACCCGGACAAGGACATCTACCTCTACATCAACAGCCCCGGCGGTTCGGTGACGGCCGGCATGGCGGTCTACGACACCATGCAGTACATCCCGAACGACGTGGTCACCATCGGTATGGGCATGGCGGCCTCGATGGGCCAGTTCCTGCTCACCGGCGGCACCGCCGGCAAGCGCTTCGCGCTCCCGAACACCGACATCCTCATGCACCAGGGTTCGGCCGGTATCGGCGGAACGGCCTCGGACATCAAGATCCAGGCCCAGTACCTGCTGCGCACCAAGCAGCGGATGGCGGAGATCACCGCCCGCCACTCCGGCCAGACCGTGGAGACGATCATCCGCGACGGCGACCGCGACCGCTGGTACACCGCGGAGGAGGCCAAGGACTACGGCCTCATCGACGAGATCATCACGATCGCGTCGGGCGTTCCGGGCGGCGGCGGCACCGGTGCCTGATCCGGCTCCCACCGGACCGCGTCGCACCGCACCGCATCTCTCGTACGCCGAGACACCCAGCCCACAGAACGCCACCAGGATGGTGAACACCCACATGAACAACTTCTCCGGCGCCTCCGCGAGCGGCCTCTACACCGGCCCGCAGGTGGACAACCGCTACATCGTGCCGCGCTTCGTGGAGCGCACCTCGCAGGGCGTGCGTGAGTACGACCCGTACGCGAAGCTCTTCGAGGAGCGCGTGATCTTCCTCGGCGTGCAGATCGACGACGCCTCCGCCAACGACGTCATGGCGCAGCTGCTGTGCCTGGAGTCGATGGACCCGGACCGGGACATCTCGATCTACATCAACAGCCCCGGCGGCTCGTTCACCGCGCTCACCGCGATCTACGACACGATGCAGTTCGTGAAGCCGGACATCCAGACGGTCTGCATGGGCCAGGCGGCCTCCGCCGCGGCCGTGCTGCTCGCCGCGGGTACCCCGGGCAAGCGTCTGGCGCTGCCGAACGCGCGTATCCTGATCCACCAGCCGTCCTCGCAGACCGGCCGTGAGCAGCTCTCCGACCTGGAGATCGCGGCCAACGAGATCCTGCGGATGCGGAGCCAGCTGGAGGAACTGCTGGCCAAGCACTCCACCACGCCGATCGAGAAGATCCGCGACGACATCGAGCGGGACAAGATCCTGACCGCCGATGACGCCTTGGCCTACGGCCTGGTCGACCAGATCGTCGCGACCCGCAAGAGCGCGGCCGGAGCGGCCGCCTGACGTCGGCCTTTACCCCTTGGTACGGCAGGGTCATCCGGCCTCGGCCGTGTGAACCGTGCCAAGGGGGGCCCGAACGGGGGGCCAGGCAAGGTACCGTCGGATAGAGGCACCAGGAGGCGCTGAACCAGGCGTCTCCCAGGCGAAGGGGAAGCACCTCGTGGCACGCATCGGTGATGGCGGCGACCTGCTCAAGTGCTCGTTCTGCGGAAAGAGCCAGAAGCAGGTGAAGAAGCTCATCGCGGGACCCGGTGTGTACATCTGCGACGAGTGCATTGATCTCTGCAACGAGATCATCGAGGAGGAGCTCGCGGAGACCTCCGAGGTGCGGTGGGAGGAACTTCCCAAGCCGCGCGAGATCTACGAGTTCCTCGAGGGGTACGTCGTAGGCCAGGAGCCCGCGAAGAAGGCTCTCTCGGTCGCTGTGTACAACCACTACAAGCGGGTCCAGGCGGGCGAGAACGGCGGCGGTGCGAGCCGTGACGACGCGATCGAGCTCGCCAAGTCCAACATCCTGCTGCTGGGCCCCACGGGCTCGGGCAAGACCCTCCTCGCGCAGACACTGGCCCGGATGCTCAACGTCCCGTTCGCCATCGCGGACGCGACGGCGCTGACGGAGGCCGGCTATGTCGGCGAGGACGTCGAGAACATCCTGCTGAAACTGATCCAGGCGGCCGACTACGACGTCAAGAAGGCCGAGACCGGGATCATCTACATCGACGAGATCGACAAGGTCGCCCGCAAGAGCGAGAACCCGTCGATCACCCGCGATGTCTCCGGCGAGGGCGTCCAGCAGGCCCTGCTGAAGATCCTGGAGGGCACCACCGCCTCCGTGCCGCCGCAGGGCGGCCGGAAGCACCCGCACCAGGAGTTCATCCAGATCGACACGACGAACGTGCTGTTCATCGTGGGCGGCGCGTTCTCCGGTCTGGAGAAGATCATCGAGTCCCGGGCCGGCGCCAAGGGCATCGGCTTCGGCGCCACGATCCGCTCCAAGCTGGAGATCCAGGCGAGCGACCAGTTCCAGGAGGTCATGCCGGAGGACCTGGTGAAGTTCGGGATGATCCCCGAGTTCATCGGCCGCCTCCCGGTCCTGACCTCGGTCCACAACCTGGACCGCGAGGCCCTGCTCCAGATCCTCATCGAGCCGCGCAACGCCCTGGTGAAGCAGTACCAGCGGCTGTTCGAACTCGACGGCGTGGAGCTGGACTTCGAGCGCGAGGCCCTGGAGGCCATCGCGGACCAGGCGATCCTGCGCCAGACCGGCGCCCGAGGCCTGCGCGCGATCATGGAGGAGGTCCTCCAGTCGGTGATGTACGAGGTGCCGTCCCGCAAGGACGTCGCCCGGGTCGTCATCACGTCGGACGTGGTCCGCAACAACGTCAACCCGACCCTGGTCCCGCGCGAGCCGCGGACGATCGGCAAGGGCGACGACGGGCGGCACGAGAAGTCGGCGTAGCGGTGGCAGCGCTATGTTGATGTGGGTCCCCCGCCGGAAAGGCGGGGGACCCACATATTTATTTGATTCTACGGCTCTGTTTCAACGACTTCCTTGCGCGCTTAAGCCACGATGCATGCCGGGTATCGGATGGCCCACGTTGTAACGCCTGCCTGTTGCAGAAGGGTCATGCATGCATCGCTGGGCACTACGCCCCAGTTGTATGCAGGCCAGTTGCATGCCGCTTTGACTTTCGGCCCGATGATGACACCAGAGTCCATGAGTCTGCCGATGCATTGCGATTGGGTTGCTGAGGCCGGAGTGGCCGTAACCAGTGGCACTGCACAAAGTGCTGCGGGCAGGGCGAATCCGGTAAATACACGACTGAACTTGAAGGCCATGGTGCAACTATCCTAATCCTATTGGTGCATCAGGTAGGGGTTTGGTCGTGGTGTATCGGATCACGTAGCGGGCGTGTGCGCTTCTCGATATAGAACTAACGGCCGGTATGTGTCGGGTGGGTGTCTCATTCTTTGCGCCCATGATGTGCCTTGCTGGGATGGGGTGTCACGAGTAGGGAAAAGTGGCAACTCAATTTTGCCGGTATGCTGCAGACCCGCTGTGCAGGGAGCCCGTCCAGACTCGTCGTTGGTTGATGTCGCACCACCAGGCGACGGCGAGGAGCCGGATCCAGCGAGGCTGGATCCGGCTCCTCGGGTCTGGCGCTTTTCTGCTCGGCAATGCGATTGCAGCGGCCTGCGCAATTTCCCCGGCAGGACGCTTGCTACTTGACCTCGACGCGGACATCATTGCGAAGCTTCGCCGCATTGTCTGCGGCAGATTCCAGCGTTATGCCCTTGCCCGTGAGTAGGGAAGCCGTGTCCATGCTCAGGACGTAGGCCACCGTGCTGTGGTCGCCCCAAATGCATGTGGGGATGGTCATGGACTTGCTAGTTCCACTGCTGGAGTCCGTGACCTTGGCTTCCTGGCACTTCAGGACGCCGTTCTCGAACCCGGCCGGGGTGAAGGCCTTCGGGCTGCCAACAAGTTCGCCCTCCGACTTGTCCTTTCCCGCACCCTCCTTCATCTTGGCGAACATGGCGTCGATGACCTTCTCGGGGTCATCGATGTCGCCGTAGACTCCGCTGAACTGAAGGATCTTCTGGCTTGCTGCCTCGCCAGAGGTGTACTGCGAGCTGACGTTCTTGGCGTTCTTGACGCCCCAGCCCTCAGCCTCCTTGATGTCCTCGTCCGTCATCTTCTCTTCATCGGACTTGGCGGCTGACTTCTTGTACTCCCCGCCGAGCACCGTTGCCGGCGTCGTCAGCTTGTACGTCTTGCCGTCGTCCGCGACGGAGCCGCTGCCCCCGCCCGACGTCAGGAAGTACACCCCGCCGCCGATGACCGCCAGCGCCA
>NZ_JAFMPZ010000161.1 GCF_017353455.1 Streptomyces laculatispora | reverse complement strand
GGCGGCGGCCGCCGCCTACGTCCGCCGGGCGGTGACCGCGTGAGCGCCCCCGGCGGACGGCCCTGGACCGCGGACCTCGGCGACGGCACCTACCGCAACCCGGTGCTCAACGCCGACTGGTCCGACCCCGACGTGGTGCGGGCCGGCGAGGACTTCTACCTCACCGCCTCCAGCTTCGGCCGGGTCCCCGGACTGCCGCTGCTGCACTCGCGCGACCTGGTGAACTGGTCGCTCATCGGCCATGCCCTGGACCGCCTCGAACCCGCCGCCGACTTCGCCGTGCCGCGCCACGACCGCGGGGTGTGGGCGCCGTCGCTGCGGCACCACGCCGGACGGTTCTGGATCTTCTGGGGCGACCCCGACCACGGCATCCAGCAGATCAGCGCCGAGGACGTCCGCGGCCCGTGGACCGCGCCCCATCTGGTGAAGGCGGGCAAGGGACTGATCGACGCCTGCCCGTTGTGGGACGAGGAGACCGGCGAGGCCTATCTCGTGCACGCCTGGGCCAAGTCCCGTTCCGGGATCAAGAACCGGCTCACCGGCCACCGGATGAGCCCCGACGGCCGGGAGCTGCTCGACGAGGGCAAGACCCTGATCGACGCCGACACGATTCCCGGCTGGTTCACCCTGGAGGGCCCCAAGCTCTACCGGCACGACGGCGAGTTCTGGATCCTCGCCCCGGCCGGCGGGGTGACGACGGGCTGGCAGGGCGCCTTCCGCTCCCGCGACTTCTTCGGACCGTACGAGGAGCGCGTCGTCCTCGCCCAGGGCCGTACCGGGGTCAACGGGCCGCACCAGGGCGGCTGGGTCCGCACCGCGGCGGGCGAGGACTGGTTCCTGCACTTCCAGGAGCGCGGGGCGTACGGGCGGGTCGTCCACCTCCAGCCGATGCGCTGGGATGCCGAGGACGGGGGCTGGCCGGTCATCGGCGACGCGGGCGAACCCGTATCCGTGCACCGCAAGCCGGCCGCGCCCGGCCAGCCCGCCGAGGCCCCGGCGAGCGACGACCGCTTCCCCGGCGGCCGCTACGGCAGGCAGTGGCAGTGGACCGCCAACCCCCGCCCCGGCTGGACCGTCGAGCACGGCGGGGACGGGCTGCGGCTCAGCTGCGTACGGACCGCGTACGCGCACGATCTGCGGGCCCTGCCCAACGTGCTGGTCCAGCGGCTGCCCGCCGAGACGTTCACCGCCGAGGTGGAGGTCTCCCTCGGCAGCGAGGAACCGGGCGCCAAGGCGGGACTCGCCGTGCTCGGGGACGCGTTCGGCTGGATCGGCCTGGAGCGGTCGCGGGGCGAGGGCGTACGGCTCGTGCACCGGTACGCGGAGACGGTCGCCGAGCACGAACGGGACGCCGAACACAGCAGGCCGGCCCCCGAGGGGCGGGCCCGGCTGCGGATCGAGGTCGGCCCCGGGGCCCGCTGCCGCTTCCACGCCGACACCGGGGACGGGACCGGGTTCAGGCCCTCGGGCCAGGTCTTCGCCGCGACGCCGTGGCGCTGGGTCGGCGCCCTGCTCGGACTGTTCGCCACCGCACCCACCGGGACGGGGCCGGCCGGGACGGCCTGCTTCACCGGATTCCGCACCACCGCCCGACCGTACGAAGCCCCCCACGCAGCAACCCGTCACACGGACCCGTCACACGGACAACCGACAGAGAAGAGCCGACCATGAAGATCTCGAAGACGCAGCGGGGGCGTGCCGCGGCAGCGGTGTCCATCGCGGCGGTACTCGCCCTGACCGCCACCGCCTGCGGTGACGACGGCAGCGAGAGCGGCACCGAGGGCAGCGGCAAGGGCGAAATCACCTTCTGGGACAACAACGGCGGTCCACGCACCGCCGTCTGGACCGAGATCATCAAGGATTTCGAAAAGGCGAACCCGGACATCAAGGTCACGTACGTGCCGATCCCGATCGCCGACGTGCAGTCCAAGTACGACACGGCCATCGCGGGCGGCGGACTGCCGGACGTGGGCGGCGTGGGCACGGCCTACCTCGCCAACATGGTCTCGCAGGAGGCACTCGACCCGCTCACCGACCGGATCAAGAGCTCCGCCCTGAAGGGCAAGCTCGTCGAGGGCATGGTCGAGAGCGTCAAGGACGCGGGCGGCCGGGGCGACGACATGTACACGGTGCCGACCTCCGCGAACAACGGCGCGATCTGGTACCGCACCGACCTGTTCAAGTCCGCGGGCCTCGAAGCACCCACCACCTGGGCCGACTTCTACAAGGCGGCCGGCAAGCTCACCGACAGCAAGAGGAACAGGTTCGGCTACACCATCCGCGGCGGCGCCGGTTCCATCGCCCAGGCCATGGACGCGGCGTACGGCCAGTCCGGCATCACGGAGTTCTGGAACGGCGACAGGACGACCCTCAACGACCCGAAGAACGTCGCCGCGCTGGAGAAGTACGCCGCGCTCTACAAGAAGTCGACGCCCGCCGCCGACGTCAACAACGACTTCACCAAGATGGTCGCCCAGTGGGACACCGGCACCATCGGGATGCTCAGCCACAACCTCGGCTCCTACCAGGACCACCTGAAGGCGCTGGGCAAGGAGAAGTTCGCCGGCATCCCCAACCCGATCGGCGACGGCGGCACCCGGGTCCAGGTCTCCAACCCGGTCGACGGCCTCGGCCTGTTCCGGTCGAGCAAGAACAAGACGGCCGCCTGGAAGTTCATCGAGTTCGCCGCCTCGCACGCGTCGAACAGCAAGTGGAACGAGTCCGCGGGCGCCATCCCGGCCAACACCGAGGCCGCCAAGGACCCGTGGATCAGCACGGCCGAGCCGACCGAGCTCGCCGCGAAGGCCCTCACCGACGGCTCCACCAAGATCGTGCAGCTGCCGTACTACCTGCCCGACTGGAACAACATCAGCAAGGCGGACAACGAGCCGGAGTTCCAGAAGCTGCTGCTCGGCAAGGTCACGGCCAAGGCCTTCCTGGACAAGATCGCCGAAGAGCTGAACAAGGCCCAGGCGGAGTGGAAGGAGATCGGCAACGGCTGATCCGGCCGGGCCGGCACCCCGGTGACCGAGTGGATCACCTGGCCGCCGGCCTGACCGCTCCACAGCGCCACAGCACGAATCCGTCACCCACCGACTCACCCTCGAAGGATCCGCCATGCCCGCACGCATGTGTCATGCTCGCGCCATTGCTCTGGTGATGGGCGGCGCCTCACTGGCCCTCGCCGTGTCCGTGCCCGCCCAGGCCACCGGACACCACCGGGGCCCCGGCCACGGCCACCCCGCTCCCCGGCACAGCGGCATCGAGCGTGCCGCACTCGCCGGGGGCGACGGCTGGGCCGCCGCCGAGGGCTCCACCACCGGTGGCGCCAAGGCGACCCGCGACCACATCTACACCGTCTCCGACCGGGCCGAACTCATCGCCGCCTTCGCGGACGCGGGCGACGCGCCCAAGATCGTCCGGATCGAGGGCACCATTCACGGCAACGCCGACGCGGCCGGCGACCCGATCGGCTGCGAGGCCTACCAGTCCGACGGCTACACCCTGGACAAGTACCTCGCCGCCTACGACCCGGCGACCTGGGGCACCACGGAAGTACCCAGCGGACCCCTGGAGGAGGCCCGACTCGCCTCCGCCGCGCTCCAGAAGGCCGCCGTCGAGGTCGGCGTCCCCTCCAACACCACCATCGTCGGTGTCGGCGACGATGCCACCGTGATCGGCGCCAGCCTTCAGGTGCGGAACGTCTCGAACGTCATCGTCCGCAACATCTCCTTCGAGGACACCTACGACTGCTTCCCGCAGTGGGACCCCACCGACACCGAGAAGGGTGCCTGGAACTCCGAGTACGACAATCTCGTCGTCACCGGCTCCAGCCACGTCTGGGTCGACCACAACACCTTCAGCGACGGCGACCGCCGCGACTCCGACCAGCCGCGCCACTACGGCCAGTTGTTCCAGCAGCACGACGGGCTCTTCGACATCGTGCGCGGCGCCGACCTCGTCACCGTCTCCTGGAACATCCTCAAGAACCACGACAAGACCATGCTCATCGGCAACAGCGACAGCGCGGCCACCGCCGCCGTCGACCGCGGCAAGCTCCGCGTCACCCTGCACCACAACCTCTTCCAGGACCTCAACGAGCGCGCGCCCCGGGTCCGCTTCGGCGCCGTCGACTCGTACAACAACCATTTCGTCGCGACCGCGGGCAGCATCTACGGCTACAGCTACGGCGTGGGAATGGAGTCCCGGATCGTCGCCGAGCACAACGCCTTCACACTGGCCGCGCAGGTCGACCCGGCCACCGTCATCAAGAAGTGGAAGGACTCCCCGATCACCGCCGAGGACAACTACGTGAACGGCCGCAGGACCGACCTCATCGCCGTCCACAACGCGGGCGTCCCCGAGGAGCAGCTCACCCGGGGCGCCGGCTGGACCCCGGTCCTGCGCACCCGGATCGACAACCCGCACGCCGTCCCGGGCATCGTCGACCGGGGAGCCGGGGCGGGCCGCCTGCGCTGATCCGTACCGTGCCCTCCGCGGGCGTCGCTCCCTGTCCGGACAGGGGAGCGAGAGGGTCAAGGGGCGGACGAGGTCCCTGGTCCCTGCGCGACCAGCAGGTGGCGGGGGCCGCGGAGGACCGGGCTGCGGCGGTACGGAGGCGGGTCCGCGGCCAGCTGGAGAGGACCAAGGCTGCGGAGGAGTTCGGTCAACGCGATCTGGGTCTCGACGCGGGCCAGCGGTGCGCCGTAGCAGTTGTGGACCCCACTGCCGAAGCCGAGATGCTGGTTGTCCCGGCGGGTCGGATCGAAACGGTCGGGGTCGCTGAATCGCAGCGGATCGCGGTTCCCGGAGGCGAGGACGAGGATCAGGGTCGCGCCTTTGGGGATGGTGGTGCCCGCGATCTCGATGTCGGTGAGCGGGGTACGCCGCGGCAGCAGCTGGACGGGGGGCTCGTAGCGCAGGAGTTCCTCCACCGTCGCCGGCATCAGTTCGGGCTCGCGGCGCAGCCGTGCGAGCTCTTCTGGGTGGCGCAGGAGAGTGAGCATGCCGTTGGTGATGAGGTTGACGGTGGTCTCGTGCCCGGCGATGAGGAGCAGCACCGCTGTGGTCATCACCTCCGTCTCGGTGAGGGGCACCTCGGAGCCGGAGTCGTTGACCAGTGCGGAGAGCATGTCGTCGCTGGGGTGACCGCGTCGGTTCCGGGCGAGTTCTCCGAAGTAGCCGGCCATTTGCCTGCGGGCTTCGAGGGCGGTCTGCCGCTTTTGGTGCCGGTCCTGGCCGGGTGTGAGGTCGAGGCTGGTGATGATGGTGGTGGTCCAGGCGTGCATGCGGGGAATGTCGTCGTGGGGCACGCCGAGGAGGCGGCAGATGACGGTGACGGGGAGCGGGTAGGCGAAATCGTCGACGAGATCGATGTGGTCCCTGCCGAGGAGTCCGGTGATGAGTTCACGGGCGATGGCGGTGATGTCGTCGCGCAGGGCGTCGATGCGGCCGGGTGTGTGGGGCGGGCCGAAGGGGCGCATCGCGAGGCGACGGAGCCGGTCGTGTTCCGGATCGTCGACGCCGATGAAGGCCGGCGGCAGGCTGTCGTCGCGGAACACTGATTCATCCGGGTCCGTGAGGTTGCGGGGGTCGGAGCTGACCCGCGGGTCGTGGAGCAGGGCGGTGATCTCGTCGTACGTGCCCACGAGATAGCTGCCGTCGTGCTGCCGTGCGACCTTGCTCTCGCGCAGTTCGGCGTAGAGGGGGTAGGGATCGGCGCGATGCTCGTAGGCGGTGATCCGGTCGAAGAGGGTGTCCGAGGTCATGGGTGCTCCTGGTCATGAGGGTGCTGGTCCACCGGGCCGCCCCGGTGGACGACGGCCAGGCGCAGGTCGGGCAGATGGCCGGTGAGGGCAACGGTGGGACCGTGCGAGAGCGCTGCGGGGTCCGGGACGTCGGAGGGGACGGGCACGGGGGCCGGCGGGCCGTCGGCCGCTCCGGGACGGGGCGGGAAGGGCGCGCCCGACTCGATCAGGTGCCGGTAGTGCTCCAGCCATTTCGCGCGGTTCACACTGACCGCCGCCGTGACGCGTCCCCGGTAGCCGTAGACCGCGACCAGCCGGCCCTCCTGCGGCGAGCCCTGCGCGATCATCACCTGGTCGGAGAAGGTCGGCACACCCACGGACTTGATGTTCAGGCCGAACTGGCTCGACCAGAACGCCGGCACGGTCAGGTGCGGACGTCTGTCCGGCCCCGCGCTGACCATGTTGTGGGCGGCCACCTCGGCCTGGGCGACCGCGTTGCCCCAGTGTTCGAGGGAGATCATCTGGTACTCGAAGAGAGGATGCGGGAAGCGAGCCACGTCACCCGCGACGAAGATGTCGTCGGTCACGATCCCGTACATGTCGAAGGCACGGCATCCCGCGTCACAGGCCACGCCCCGGGGACCGGCCGCGAGCCCCGACCCGGTCAGCCATTCCGTGTTGCGGACGGCGCCCAGGGCGACAACGGCGACATCGGCGTCGATCCGGCTGCCGTCGGACAGCTCCGCGCCCGTGAGACGGCCGTCGGTGCCACGGAGCTCGCTCACGGTCACCCCACAGCGCAGGTCGACCCCGTGTGCGCGCTGCGCGTCGGCGGCGAGTGCGCCCAGCCTTCCCCCCAGCGCGCCGACGAGCGGTGCGGGCCCCCGTTCGACGACCGTGACCTCAAGGCCACGCTCCCGGCAGGCCGAGGCGATCTCCGACCCGGTGAATCCGGCGCCGATCACCAGGACCCGGCGGGGTCCGGCGTCCAGGCGATCGGCCAGCCGGATGGCGTCGTCGACGGTGCGCAGCGTGAGGACCCCGTCCAGTGCGGCCTGCTCCGGGTGCGGCCAGGGACGTGCCCGGGTCCCGGTGGCGATCAGCAACCGGTCGTAGCGCAGCCGGTCGCCATCGGCGAGCAGCACGCGTTTCACGGAAGGATCGAGGCCGGTGGCCGACACCCCGAGTCGCCACCGCGCGTCCACCGCCCTGCGGCGCGGCAGACCGACGTCCTGTGCCCGAACCCGGCCGAGAAGCACCTGCTTGGACAGCGGCGGCCTGTCGTACGGGGGCCGGGGTTCGTCCCCGACGATGGTCAGCTCACCGGCGAACCCTTTCGCCCGCAGGGTCTCGGCCGCCCGCAGCCCGGCCAGCGACGCCCCGACGACGACGATCCGCCCGCCGCGCGGCTCACCGGTCATCGGCACTCGCGAGCTCACCGGGGAGGATGGCCTGAACCGGGCAGGCCGCCACTGCCCGCCGCACGCGTTCCTGCTGTTCCGGGGGGACAGCCGGCAGATACATCAGCGTCTCCTCGCCATGGAGTTCGAAGACCTCCGGCGCCATGAACACACACTGCGCATACGCCTGGCAGCGGTTGAGGTCGACAACGATCTGCATCCCGGTCCACATCCTTGGGTCGTCTCCGTCCTACCGTCTCCGGCACGCCGACGCCGCCCGGGATGGGCCAGGGGAGGACTGCGGGACCTCCGTCCGGGTAACGGGGAAGCCTCCGGCAGGCCGGAATCCTGACAGCGGCGGTCCGCCGCGACAGGGACACACCGAAGGTGAAGCGCACCCAGGCCGCCGCCTCGCCCGCCAACGCATCAGTGTCCTGCTCCCCGGCGTCCGGTCCGAGGCGTGCGGCCGGAGGCGTCCGCTCAGTGGCGTACGGTCAGTGGTCCGGGCCGAACCGGTCGCCCACCGAGGCCCGTTGACCGGAGGCCCGGACCACGTGCGCGCTCAGGTAGTCGCCCGACGCGTCCCGTTCGCCCTCCGCGTGGTTGTACTGCCCGGCGAAGGTGTGCGTACCGGCCGGGACGGTGCGCCCCGGCCTCAGGGCCCACCGGTAGACGAGGAAGCCGCCGTCCTCGGTCGCCGACACGGTGAAGTCCCGCTCGGGCAGCGAACGCCAGGAACCGGTGCTGGTCACCCCGCCGGTCAGTGCGATCCGCAGTTCGACGGTGAGCGAGGAGAGCGGCTCGTCCGTCCGCAGCGTCACGTTGCTCTGCGCCCAGTACGCGTTGCTGTGCGGGTCGACGGCGCCGTCCGTCCACAGCGGGCCGTCCTCGGTGCGCAGCCCACCGCGGGCCGTGCCCGTGGTGGCGGTGGCGGACGGCGTCGCGGTGGAGGCCGGCGGGGCCGCCACCCGCTCCCCGCGCGGCCCGTCCCCGCCGGCGGAGGTGACGGCGCCGACCGCCAGCACCCCGCAGACCGCCGCCGTCGCCCCGGCGACCCGCAGCCACGGCGTCGCGGCACGCGGCGGGCGCACGACACGCGCCGGGGGGCGGCCCCGGGCCATCCCGCGCTCGACCCGGGCGCGCATCCGCTCCCGGTCCGGGCGGTGCGCCTCGGCGGCACCCCGCAGCCGCCGGGACAACTCCTCGTCCATCACTGGCTTCCTCCGGTGCGCTGCGCCGCGACGGCCACGTGTACGTGCGCGGCGGGCGTATCGGGACCGAGCAGCCGCTGCAGTTCCGCGACGGCGCGCGAGGTCTGGCTCTTCACCGTACCCACCGAGATCCCGAGCACCAGCGAGGTGTCCCGCTCCGAGAGGTCGAAGGCGTGCCGCAGCACGACACAGGCGCGCTTGCGGAACGGCAGCCTGCGCAGCGCCCCCTGGACGTCGACCACCGCCGACACGTCCGGATCGTCGACCGCGTATCCGTCCCCGCCGCGCGGCGCCCAGAACAGCGCGATCCGGCGGCGTTCGCGCACCGCGCTGCGGATCCGGGTCCTGGCCAGGTTGGCGACCACCCCGCGCGCGTACGCCACCGGATGGTCGGCGTTCCTGACCCGGTCCCAGCGGTGCCAGAGCGCCAGCAGGGCGTCGGCGGCCAGATCGTCGGCGGCGTCGGCCTCACCGGTCAGCAGGTGTGCGAGCCGGGCGAGTTCGGCGTAATGGGCCTCGAAGAACTCATGGAACTCGGCGGCAGCGGCATCGTCGGCGTCGATGGATGTGCCCACAGCTACCTCATCCCTGCGCTCGAATGCCGGTGCGGGTGCCGGTCCCGGCTGTGTACGTTCCCGGACGCCGCCCACGGTGTGCGGGCGGGCGAGAGCGTACCAGCGCACCCCGGAAGCGCTTCGACACGGGTGCGTAACCAAGTAAGGCGTAACACGGCGAAAAGCTGAAGGGGCCGGGACACGGCGAACGCCCCGGCACCCGGAATCCGGGTGCCGGGGCGTCGTGTTCCTCCGGTTACCGCTGGAGCGCGGCTTTCATCATCTTCTGGGCGATCGGGGCCGCGAGGCCGTTGCCGCTGACCTCCGACGCCGCCGAACCGGAGTCCTCCACGATCACGGCGACCGCGACCTCCTGGCCGCTGGACCTGTCCTTCGCGTACGAGGTGAACCAGGCGTACGGGGTGTTGCTGTTGCCCACGCCGTTCTCCGCGGTCCCCGTCTTGCCGCCCACCTCGGCGCCGCCGATCCGGGCGTTGGTGCCGGTGCCCTGCTCCACGACGGTCACCATCGCGCTGCGCAGCTGCTTGGCGGTGGACTCGGAGACGACGCGCTTCATGTCGCCGTCCGCGAAGTCCTCCAGCGTGCCGCCCTCGGAGTCCGTCACCTTGGAGACCATGTGCGGTGCGGCCAGCTCACCGCCGTTGGCGAGGGTCGCGGAGACCATCGCCATCTGGAGCGGGGTCGCGGTGACCTCGAACTGGCCGATGCCCGTCAGTGCCGTCTGCGCGTCGTCCATCTTGGCCGGGTAGACGCTCTTGTAGGCCCTGACCGGCACATCGAGGTCCTCCCTGTTGAAGCCGAACTTCTCGGCCATCGCCCGCACCTTGTCCTGGCCGAGATCGGCGGCGACCTTGCCGAAGACGTTGTTGCACGAGTACTGGAGCGCCACGCGCAGCGTCGCGTTCTCGCAGGGGGCGGAGGCGCTCTCGTTCTTCAGGGGGGTGCTGGTGCCGGGCAGCGTGTAGGGCATCGGACTCTTCGTGGCCTCGTCGACCGAGCTGTACAGCCCGTTCTCCAGCGCGGCGGACGCCACCACCAGCTTGAACGTCGAACCGGGCGCCAGCGGCTGCCGCAGTGCGCGGTTGACCAGTGGCTTGTCCGGGTCCGCGAGCAGCTTCTTCCAGGTGTCGCCGTCCGTCGTCCCGCTGATGTCGGACGGGTCGTAGGAGGGCGAGGAGACCATCCCCAGGATCTGCCCGCTCTTCGGGTCGATCGCCACGGCCGCGCCCTTGTCGTCACCGAGGGCGTCGTGCGCCGCCTTCTGCACGTCCGGATCGATCGTGGTGAGCACACTGCCCGGATCGGCCTTCTCGCCTGTCACCACGTTCAGGGGGTTCTTCAGCCGGTCGTCGGTGCCGTCCAGCACATGGCTGTAGATCCCTTCGAGCTGGGTCGAGCCGTAGGCCTGTGAGCTGTATCCGGTGACGGCGGCGTAGAGGCCGTCCTGCTTGTAGGTGCGCTTGTACGCGAGATCGCTTCCCTCCGTCCTCTTCGATCCGGTGACCGGCGAGCCGGCCACGATGATGTCCCCGAGCGGCTGCGCGTACTGCGCGATGGTGTTCCGCCGGTTGTGGTCGTTGTCTGCGAGCGCCCGTGCCTGGTACGCCTGCAGCCAGGTCGCCCGCCCCAGCAGGGCGAGGACCAGCAGCAGGCAGAAGACCGAGGCGCGCCTTATGGTCTTGTTCATCCCGTACAGGGGACGTGCGGGGTGCGGCGCGCCGTTCCCGGTTGTGCCGCTTCTCACCCATTCCTCATCGTCGCCGCCGTGTCCCCGGCTCAGCCCGGGGTGATGAACCCCGACTCGTAGGCCGCGATGACCGCCTGGGTGCGGTCCCGGGCACCGGTCTTCGCGAGGACGCCCGCCACATGGGTCTTCGCCGTCGCCGGGCCCACCCGCAGCCGCGCGGCGATCTCCGCGTTGGTGAGCCCGGCCGCCATCAGCCGCAGGACGTCCGACTCCCGGTCGGTGAGCCGGGCCACCCAGGCGGGTGCGGCGGACGGCTGCCGCCTCCCGTACTCGGCCGCCAGGCCCCGTACCGCCGCGGGGAAGAGCAGCGAGTCGCTGCGGGCCACCAGCCGCACCGCCTGCACCAGTTCCTCGGCCGCGGCCCGCTTGAGGAGGAAGCCGGCGGCCCCGGCGCGCAGCGCCTCGTACACGTAGGAGTCGTGTTCGAAGGTGGTGACGACGATGATGCGGGGGGCCGGGTCGAGCGTGGCCAGGATCAGCTCGGTGGCCCGGATACCGTCGGTCTCCGGCATCCGCACATCCATCAGCACCACGTCGGGGCGCAGTTCGCGCACCACGGAGACCGCCTCGGCGCCGGTCGAGGCCTCGCCGACGACCTCCAGTCCGCTCTCGGCGTCCAGGATGACCCGCAGGGCGGTACGGACCATGCGCTCGTCGTCGGCGACGACGACCCGGACCGACGTGCTCATGGCCGCCCCCTTCCGGGAGTGCGCAGGGGGAGGCAGGCGGTCAGCCGCCACCCGCCGTCGTGCGGTCCGGCCCCGGTCCGGCCGCCGAGCAGTACGGCGCGCTCGGCGATGCCGGGCAGCCCGTGGCCGCCACCGGGGCGCAGCGGGGGCGGCCGCTCGGGCAGCGGACTGTCCATGACGATCTCCAGTTCCTCCGTGCGCACCGTGATCCGCAACCGGACCGGCGCACCGCGCCCGCCGTGCCGCAGCGCGTTGCTCAGCCCCTCCTGCACGATCCGGTACGCCTCGCGCGCCACGGCCTCGGCCACCGCGCCCTGGTCGCCCTCGGCGGTGTACGAGACGGGCACCCCGCAACGCGCCAGCAGTCCGTCCAGCGCGTCGAGCCCCGGGCCCGCCGGAGCGGCGGCGTCCTCGGCGCCGTGCCGCAGCAGCCCGAGCACCGAGTCGAGCTCGCCGACCGTGCGCCGCGTCGTCTCCTCGATCGCGGTCAGCGCCTCGCGGACGAACTCCGGGTCGCTGTCCAGCACTCTGCGGGCCGCGCCCGCCTGGAGGGTGACGGCGCTGAGCGCGTGGCCGACCGAGTCGTGCAGTTCCCGGGCCAGTTGGTTGCGTACCGCGAGACCGGCCGCCCGGCGTTCGGCGGCGGCCAGCCGGTCGTCGGGGGTCGGCCCCAGCAGCACCGGCGCCCGGTTCGCCAGCAGCGCCCCGGCCGCCGCCGCACAGCCGGCCATCGCCGCCAGCATCGCGATCCCGGCGAGCGGTGCCAGGGCCAGGAGCCACGGCCGGTCCAGCGCCTGCGGCACGTCCAGCGCCGGGGAGTCGCGCACGGTCGAGAGGAACGGCAGCACGGTCACACCGACGGCGAACGGGGTCAGCGCCAGCGTCATGCCGCTGATGATGCCGCCGAGCGCCACGTGCAGGGTGTACCAGAGCGCCGCGCGGACCCGCGCCTGCCGCGTCCTGGCCGGCCCGTCGGCGAGCGGCCGGTCCGGCGGCAGACCGCACAGGGCGCGGGCGGCGGCCACCGACAGCGGCCGGGCGAGCGGGAAGAGCGCGGTCACCGCGGCCATCGGCAGGGCGAAGCCGAAGGCGGTCAGCTGGCTGACGGGTGAGCTGAAGACATTGGCGTCCGCACGGTACGAGCCGACGATCACCGTGCCGACCAGGAAGTACGGCATCAACAGGGCGCCGCCGATGATCAGATGGAGCCAGCGCAGCCGGGCCCGCCGCCCGAGCAGCGGCGTCACGCCCGGAGGCCGGACGGCGGCCGCGTACCGGCCGCGCGCTCGGTCAGGAAGTACGCGCCCAGGGTCACCACCAGCGTTCCGACCAGCATCTGCACAGCGTAGGTCAGCACCACGGCGGGGGTGGGTCGATGGGCTATGTCGTCGACGTTGCTCAGCGCGGCGAGGCCCATCCAGCCGCCCCAGCAGCCCACCGCGGCGGAGCCGCCCCAGGCCAGCGCGAGCGGCACCCGCAGCGGCAGCGCGGAGTTCCGGCGGAAGGCGAGGAGCACGACCCCGGCGACGGCGGCGGCGGTGAAGAGGACATCGACCGCGTCGACGACGCGGGAGCCGCTGTTGCTCTCCGCGATCAGGGCCTCGTTGAGCCCGGCGGTCGATCCGGCGGCCCAGAGCAGATGCATGGTGCCGGGGATCAGGGCGACCAGCGAGGCGGCGACGGCGGCCGCCCTCAGAGCGGGGGCCGTGGGGCCGGCGGGCAGCTCGCGCAGCGTGCCCTGCCAGAGGTGGCCCCAGCGGTCCTTCGCGTACAGCGCGAAGAGGGTGCCCAGGGTCAGGCCCTGGATGATGAAGCCGGTGTAGACGACGGCGAAGACCCATTCGTCCAGGAAGGGCCGGGCGGAGCCGCCGCTGCCGGTGATCTCACCGCCCAGGGCCTGGACCAGCAGCTGAAGCGGATAGCCGGTCATGATCGGCAGCAGCAGACCGGTCGCCACCCACATCGGCAGGACGAGCAGCCAGGCGGGCACGCGCCGGCCCCAGGCCTGGGTGAGCAGCAGGGCGATGACCACGACCGCGCTGTCCATCAGGACCGAACCGCTGTTGGCGACGATCATCGTGGTGCGGTGGTCGAGCAGTGAGCTGCCGTCGGGCATCCCGAGGTGGCTGCCCGCGATCCAGGCGGCCTTGAGCACGATGTAGGGCAGGCAGGAGATGATCGCGAGGGTGCGGAGCCAGCTGCGGAGCCGGCCGGTGACCGGTGCCGGGGCCGGTGCGAGCGGTGTCTGTGTCATGCCGTCCACGCTTCCGCGCGGGCGGCACGCGCACGTCATGCCGGGCGGTGATCCGCCTCCGCCGCGCGGCGGAGGCGGACCGCCGAGTCCTCATCCGGGCAGGGTGAACAGCAGTTCGTCCGTCTCCTCGCCGCGGGCGTGCGCGTAGCCGTGGTCCTTGCCCGTCACGGTGAACCCGCACTTCTCCAGTACCCGCCGCGACCCCGTGTTGTCGGCCGCGGCACGTGCGTACAGCGGGCGCTCGGATACGGAGCCGAGAAGCGCCCGCAGCGCCGCGGTGGCCAGTCCGCGGCCCCAGTGCGCCCGGTCGATCCAGTAGGTGACCTGGCGGCTGTCCGGCGGTCCGTAGACCCCGGCGTTGCCGACCACCGCACCGTCGGCGAGCACGGTGCACATCACGACCGACGCGTCGGCCAGGACGCGGCTCCAGTGCGCGTCGAACGCGTGCCGGTCGGTGGGGTCCTCGGCGGTGAAGGCGGCCGTGCGGACCGACTCCGGGTCGGCCATCCAGGCGAAGAAAAGCGGAAGATCGCCGTCCCGCACCGGGCGCAGCGAGACATCCACGGTCAGAGCCTCCGGGTCGCGAGCGTCAGCCGGTCGCGGGCGTCGAACAGCGCGTCCTTGACCATCTGCTCGTGCGCGGGCGTGAGCCGGGCGACCGGCACCGAGCAGCTGATGGCGTCACGGGCCGGGGTGCGGTACGGGATCGCGACGCCGAAGCAGCGCAGCCCCAGGGTGTTCTCCTCGCGGTCCACCGCGTATCCCTGCTCGCGGATCAGGTGCAGCTCCTCGATGAGCTTCTCCCGGTCGGTCAGGGTGTGCTCGGTCAGCGCGGGCAGCGTCTCGGGCAGCATCTTGCGCACCTGCTCGTCGCTGTGGGTGGCCAGCAGCGCCTTGCCGAGCGAGGTGGAGTGCGCGGGCAGCCTGCGGCCGACACGGGTGAAGGGGCGCAGATAGTGCTGGGACTGGCGGGTGGCGAGGTACACCACGTTCGTCCCGTCGAGACGGGCCAGGTGGATGGTCTCCGTGGTGTCGTCCGAGAGCCGGTCCAGGGTGGGGCGGGAAGCCGCCACCACCTCGTCGCCGTCGATGTACGAGGTGCCGACCAGCAGCGCCCGTACGCCGATCCCGTACCGCGTCCCGGTCGCGTCCGTCTCCACCCAGCCCAGCTCGACCAGGGTGCGCAACAGCATGTAGAGGCTGGACTTGGGGTAGCCGACGGCCTCCTGCACCGCGGCGAGCGAGTGCATGCCCGGCCGTCCGGCGAAGTACTCCAGCAGCTCCACCGTCCGTACCGCGGACTTGACCTGTGCCCCACCAGACTCGGCAACCGACATCGCCCTACGCCCCTTCCAGCCCACTTACGAAACCTGCGACTTCTTGCCAACACCGAACGCCCGGAAATAGAGTCGCTTCATATTCACGATCAGGAACTCTGTTCAGAATACCGAACAACTTCTGATGTGTGGCAGTGGAGCGGAAGGAAACACGGTGGCAGCAGCACCAGTCTGGAGCGTCGACCCCCGCACCGGGAACCCGCGTGAGCAGGTTGCGGTGGAGGCTACAGCGGAGGAGGTCGACCGGGCGGTCCGGGCCGCCCACGCCGTACGGGCCTCGCTCGCCGACCGCACCGTGCGCGCCGCGTTCCTGCGCACAGCGGCCGATCTGCTCGCCGAGGCGGGCGAGCACGTCATCGAGGCCGCCGACGCCGAGACGGCGCTCGGCCCGGCCCGGCTCACCGGCGAACTCGCGCGCACGGCAGCCCAGTTGAGGGCCTTCGCGGAGGTCGTGGACGAGGGCGCGTTCCTCGACATCCACATCGACCACGAGGATGCCACCCGCACCCCGCCGTGGCCCGACCTGCGCCGCTACAAGATCCCGCTCGGCGTCGTCGCCGTCTACGCGGCCAGCAACTTCCCGCTCGCCTTCTCCGTCCCCGGCGGCGACACCGCCAGCGCCCTCGCGGCCGGCTGCCCCGTCGTCGTCAAGGCGCACCCCGACCACCCGGCGACCTCCGAACTCTGCGCCTCCGTGCTGCGCAGGGCCGCCGCCCAGGTCGGACTCCCCGAGGACGTCCTGATCCTGGTGCACGGTTTCGAGGCGGGCGTCGAACTGGTCCGCCACCCGCTCGTCAGCGCCGCCGGCTTCACCGGCTCGGTGCGCGGCGGACGCGCCCTCTTCGACGCGGCGGCGGCCCGGCCCGCCCCCATCCCGTTCCACGGCGAGCTCGGCTCCCTCAACCCCGTCGTCGTCACCGAGGCGGCCGCCGCCGAGCGCGGCGAGCAGATCGGTGCCGGTCTCGCGGGCTCGATGACCATGGGCGCCGGCCAGTTCTGCACCAAGCCCGGATTCGTCCTGGCCCCCGCGGGCGAGACCGGCGACCGGCTGCTGAAGTCGCTCACCGAGGCGGTCAGCGACACCGAGGCGGGCGTCCTGCTCGACCACCGGATGCGCGACGCCTTCCTCGCCGGAGTGCGCGAACGCGCCGGACTCCCGGACGTGGAAGCCCCGGTCACCCCCGGCGCGGGCGGCGAACACACCGTCGCGGCCGGCTTCCTGACCGTACCGGCGGCACTGCTCACCACCGAGGGCCCGCACGACGCCCTGCTGGAGGAGTGCTTCGGCCCGGTCACCGTCGTGGCCCGATACACCTCCCAGGACGAGATCACCGCGGTCCTCTCCCGGCTGCCCGGCAACCTCACCGCCACCCTCCAGATCGCCACCGAGGAGGCCGACGGCAGCGCCGCCGCACTCCTCGCCGCGCTCACCCCGCTGGCCGGACGCGTCCTGGTCAACGGCTGGCCGACCGGCGTCGCCGTCGCCCCCGCCCAGCAGCACGGCGGCCCCTACCCGGCCTCCACCTCCACCTCCACCTCGGTCGGCGCCACCGC
>NZ_JAFMPZ010000160.1 GCF_017353455.1 Streptomyces laculatispora | reverse complement strand
ACGCCAGGCCGGTCAGCCGCATCTCCGCGCGCAGCCGCAGCAGCCGACCGCGCTCGATCTCCTCGACCCCCCAGAAGTCCAGGGAGTCACCCACCCGGAGCCGGTCGGTGTCCCGCCGCCCGCGGCGCAGGCCCACCCCTCCCACCAGCCGGTCGAGCCAGCCGCGCACGGCCCAGGCCAGCGGGAACGAATACCAGCCGTGATCGCCGCCGATTCCCTCGATGACCTTCCAGAGGGCCTCCGGCGACGCGTCCACATCGAGTTCCCGCACATCCGAGTACAGACTGCCGCCGGCCCAGTCGGGGTCGGTGGGCAGCGGGTCGCTCGGTACCCCGGGCACCGACGCCGAGGACCACCGGGTGGAGACCTGGGCCTCGCGCACCCGCTGGAGGGCCAGCCGCAGCGCCCTCTCGAACGTGAAGGGCTGCCCCGGTCCGTCGGGCACGTACTGCGTGATGTCGTGTTCCTGGCACACGACCTCGTACCGCAGTGACTCGGCGAGCGGCCGCGCGATCGACCGGGGAACGGGCGTGACCAGCCCGATCCAGTGGCTGGACAGCCGTGGCGTCAGCATAGGGACGGGCAGGATCAGCCGGTGCGGGAGGGCCGCGATCTCCGCGTACCGCTGCATCATCTCGCGGTACGTGATGATGTCCGGCCCTCCGATGTCGAAGACTCGGCTCGCCTCCCGGGGCATCCGGGCGCTGCCGACCAGGTAGCGCAGCACGTCCCGGACCGCGATCGGCTGGATCCGGGTGGACACCCAGCTCGGCGTCACCATGACCGGCAGCCGCTCCGTGAGATAGCGCAGCATCTCGAAGGAGGCCGACCCGGATCCGATGATGACCGCTGCCCGCAGGGCGGTGGTCGGGACCCCGGAATCCAGCAGGATCCTGCCGACCTCGGCTCGTGAGCGCAGATGCGGCGAGAGTTGCCGCTCGGGTACGCCTGGTGGCGTGAGGCCGCCGAGGTAGACGATCCGGCCGACGCCGCGCGCGCGGGCCGACTCGGCGAAGACCGTGGCCGACCTCCGGTCCGTTTCCTCGAAGTCCGCGCCGGTCGTCAGCGCGTGCACCAGGTAGTAGGCCACGTCGATGTCCGCCATGGCCGACGCGACCGTGGCCGCATCGGTGACATCACCCCGGACGACCTCGACATCCCCGGCCCATGGGTAGTCCCGCAGCTTCTCCGGGCTGCGCGCCATGCAGCGGACCCGGTGCCCGGCCTCCAGGAGTTCGGGCACCAGCCGGCCCCCGATGTATCCGGTGGCCCCGGTCACCAGGCAGTGCAAGGGCTTCTCCGTGCTGTTGCTCCTCATGGGATCTCCGCATCGGCTGGGGTGCTGCTCGGTTCACCGTGCCTCGTTGTCGCGCGTCGCGCTCCTTGAGGCGCCCGGATGCGGTGACGGGACACCGGTTCACCCCGGAGACGGCAGAGGCGGTGACGCTGTGGACGCGGTGCCCATGCTCCCATCCGCGCATCTTCGGAGCACGATGCGTCGATTGTGCATCGGTCACGGCACGGCACCGGTCATCGCTCGCAGCCGGCCACTTCTCCGTGCCGGGTGCCGGGTGCCGCTCCGTTCCGGTCACCGCTCCGCGTCGCCGCCGGACATCGAACGCCGGATCCGGCGCAGCGCGCGGCGCACATGGCTCTTGACCGTGCCGAGCGGGAGCCCTGTCAGCTCGGCGATGCGGGTCTGGGGGAGACCGTCGTAATAGGCCATGCGCAGGATGCGGCGCTGTACCTGGGGCAGCTTCCCCAGCTCCGTACCGACCAGGACCCGGTCCAGGGCCGACTCCGGACGTCCGGCCGCGCCGGTCTCGTCGAGCTGCAGCCGCGCCGCCGTCGCAGCGGCCAGTTCGCCGCGGCGGGTGCGGGCGGCGAGCGCGTCGGCGATCTTGCGACGGGTGATACCGACCAGCCAGCCGGGCAGCGGGCCGCGCTCGGGGCGGTAGCCGAGCCTGCCGCGCCAGGCGGCCATGAAGACCTGCTGGGTGACGTCCTCGGCCTCCCGGCTGTCGCCCAGGGACCGGGCCGCCAGGGAGTGCACGAGGGTGCCCCACCTCCGGTAGGCGGCGGCGAAACAGTCCTCGCTGCCGCGCAGCAGACCGGCGGCCAGCTCCTCGTCGGCGAGGTCCGTCGCGACGCACGGTCGCGGGCCCGGCCCGCCGGGCAGAGTGTCCTGCGGTGCGAGCGCGGTCATGGCTGTCCTTCCTCCGGGCGGCCCGGCCCAGGAGCGGGGTCTCCCGCTGCGGCCGGCCGGAGTCGTCCGGTGTGCTCTCCGGGGCCTCTCCGACGGACGCCCCCGACCAGGAGCGTTCCAACAGGGGACTCGCCGGGACAACCTGCATCGATTCTGCGTCGTATGATCAAACGCATGCCGTCCTCCACGGAACGCGCTCGGGTGGGCACCACCGGCCACGGCCTGACCACCGGCACAGTGGCACGCCGGCTCGGCGTCGCGCCGACGACACTCCGGACCTGGGACCGGCGCTACGGCATCGGCCCCGCTCGCAGGCACGGTGGCAGGCACCGGCGGTGGACGCCCGAGGACATTGCCGTACTGGAACACATGTGTGAGCTGACGAGTTCCGGCGTGCCCCCGGCTGAGGCCGCCCGCACGGCGCTGAACGGAACTCCCGACCCTGAGGCCCCAGCTGTCACACCCCATGTGCTCCCGGCGTCCTCCGGCACGAAGCCGGACGGGATCGCCGCGGACGTCGCACGCCAGGAACGCCGAGGACTGACGAGCGCGGCACTCCGGCTGGACGCATGGACCATCGACGACCGCCTGACCGCCGTGATCGGCCGGTACGGACTCCTGGCCGCCTGGGACCAGGTGATCATGCCGACGCTGCACGCGGTGGGACGCAAGTGGCAGACGTCGGGTGAGCGCTACGTCGAGGTCGAGCACCTGCTGTCCTGGCACGTCTCCAGCGCCTTGCGGCGGGTGGCCGCACAGCCTGTCGCCACCGACGGTGCCGGGCTCGCCCTGCTGGCCTGCACACCGGGCGAGACGCACACCCTTCCCCTGGAGGCGCTCGCCGCAGGTCTCGCCGAACGGGGCCTGGGCGTCAGGATGTTCGGCGCGTCGGTGCCGGGCGAGGCACTGAGTGAGGCCGTGCGCCGGATCGGCCCGTCGGCCGTGGTGCTGTGGTCCCAGTCGCGGAACACGGCGGCGCGCCCGCTGGCGCACCACGTGGCATCGATCGAATGGGGCGTACGGGGCGCCCGGACCCGCCCGGCCGTGCTGATCGCGGGCCCCGGCTGGGCGGGCGCCCCGCTGTCCGGCACCCACCACCCCCGGGGACTCGGTGAGGCGATCAGGCTGCTCACCGGATTCTGCGAACCATGAGACGCGCGCTCGCCGGATGCCGCGCCGGACCGGCTTGAGCTGGGAACATGCGCGGTGAGGCCGGACCGCCCCGGGCGTACGGTCCGTTTCCCGGCCGGGTCCCAGCCACGGCCACCAGCCCGTGCGAAAGGCGAATTCCATGGCGAACCCTGCGGGACCCCGGCCCGATGCCATCGTGATCGGCGCGGGAGCGGCGGGCCTGGCCTGTGCGACCGATCTGGCCGCCGCCGGCCTTTCGGTCCACCTCCTGGAGGCGTCGGACGAGGTGGGCGGCCGGATGCGTACCGACCGGCGGGACGGCTTCCTCCTCGATCGCGGCTTCCAGGTGTTCAACACGTCCTACCCGCAGGTCAAGAAGCGCCTGGCACTCCGAGACCTGCGTCTGCACCCCTTCACGCCGGGCGTGCTCGTGCAGACCGGGGCCGGTGGCACCGGCAGAGTGCGGTTCAGCGACCCGACCCGCCGCCCGGGTGCCGCCCGTGATCTGTTCCCCGGACGACTGGCCTCCGGCCGCGATCTGATGGCGCTCGCGGTGCTCTCGGCCCGCGACATGTTCGGCCCGGTGAGCGGAATCAGACGGCGCCCCGACCGTACGACCCTCACCGAACTGGCCGACGCGGGTATCTCCGACGAGCTCGTCCGGACCCTCTTCCAGCCGTTCCTGTCGGGTGTCTTCCTGGAGGACGAACTGGAGACCTCCTCCCGCGTCTTCCATCTCGTCTGGCGCAGCATGCTGCGCGGCAGCCTCTGCCTGCCCGCGGCCGGGATCGGAGCCGTTCCGGCAGCGCTGGCCGCAGGGCTGCCGCCACGATCGCTGTTCGTGGACACCCCCGTGCACAGCCTGACCGACGACGGTGTGCTCGGCGAGGACGGATCGGAGCGTCCCGCGCCCGCGGTGGTGGTGGCGACGGGCCCCGAAAGGGCCGCGCAGCTGCTGCCCGGCCTGACGGTTCCGGGGACCCGCACCGTCACGACGTACTACCACGTGGCCGGTTCACCCCCGCTGCGGGAACCGACCCTGCTCGTCGACAGCAGGCGGCGCTTCCTGAACACAGTGGTACTCAGCGAGGTCGTTCCGGCCTGTGCATCGACCGGGTACGCCCTGGTTTCGACGTCGGTGCTCGGCCCCGACAGCCCGGGCAGGGAAACGCGGATCCGCCGGGATCTGGCGGAGGTCCACGCCACCGACACCGCCGCCTGGGACCTGCTCGCCACGTACTCGGTGCCGGGAGCTCTGCCCGCCATGCCGCCCCCGTGGCCGTTGTCCCGCACCTCACGGGTCGGCCCGGGCCGGTACGTGTGCGGGGACCACCGTGCGACCGGATCGGTACAGGGAGCGCTCGCGTCCGGGGCACGCGCGGCCCGGGAGGTGCTTGCGGACCGGGTCTGACCGCGGGCCCCGGCTGCTTCGTCGTACGGGTTCAGCTTCACGGCGTCGAAAGGAGCGACAAATCCGCGCAGACTCCGCGCAGACTCAACCGGCCAGGTGTGGTCCGACCGGACGGGGGCACTCGTCGCCCATGAACGCAGAGGCTGAGAGTGGTGCGCAGAGCGGAACGCGGCGCAGAACGTGGGGAAGCGTTCTCCTGCAGGTGACCTTCCTGGTACTGGCCTTCCTGGCCATGGTCGGTTTCTCGGTTGTGCTGGCGAAGGTGACGCTCACGCCGTCGCCGGCCTCGGAGGAACTGGTGAAGTCGAACCTGCGGCCCGGCCGCTCGCTGCGGCAGTACGCCGAGGACTACACCTTCCTCGCCGCCTGCAAACAGGCGGGCGGAAACCTGGTGCTGGGGATGCCGTTCGGCGTACTTCTGCCCATCCTCGTGCCGCGCCGCCTTCGGATGGTCCGCATGGTCCTGCTGACCGTCATGGTCATCGCGATTGTGGAACTCGTGCAGGGAGCACTCGTCGCGGGCCGGGCCTTCGACGTCGACGACGTCATTCTCAACACGACCGGTGCGCTCCTTGGCTATCTGCTCCTGGGGCGTCGCCTGAGCCACCGCTACCACGTGCTCGCGGACGGACCGGAACCGGAACCGGCTCCTGAGCGCGCCCGTGCGCCGAAACCGGCCGGGTCCGGCGCGGCCGGACGCGACGGGCGCGGGACGGCGTCACGCCGGCGGCCGTGGCAGGGGACATGGGCGAAGACCACAGCACGGACGGAGCCGGCGACGAAGGCCGGGGCGGACGCGAAGCCCCGGCCCAAGCCGAAGTCGAAGGCCGATACGACGTCCAAGCCGAAGGCCTCTACGAAGCCCAAGCCCAAGGCCACCACCGATACGAAGCCGAAGCCGAAGCCAAAGGCCGGCGCGAAGCCCGAGGCCGCGGCGAAAGCCAAGTCCTCGGCCGGAGGCGGCAGGACCGCGCGCGACGACCGGGGCCGCAACGGTCCGGGCCGTGCGCTGCTGGACCGGTTCCGCAGCCGCTGACCGGGCCCGGGCCGGTCCCGGTCGTTCCCCGGAGCCTCTCCCCGGCCGTGCCCGGACGGCCGGGGAGAGACAGGGCGGCGGGGCAGCGCGCCGGGTGGACGTTCTTCACCGTCGGGTCGCACATCCGGTCGAAGCCCTTGCCGTAGTCGTTCGGGATCTCCTTGCCGGAGCAGTCGGACTCGTCCGGGGGCTTCATCCACACGTACGCGTCGATCCCGGTCTCGGGGGCGGCATCGCGGGCGTTCGCCGAGACCCGCGCCCTACTGGTTGGACCAGTTTGCCAGGGGGGATACGCCGGTCGTAGTGGCCGCCGTCCACGTAGGTGTCGACACTGGTGTGCGCACCCGGACCTGACGGCCGGTCCGCACCGCGCCAGCCGATGCGTGAGGTGTCGATCAGCATGCCGGCGGCGACCGGCGCGCGCATGGAGTTCCAGCAGTCCTCGTTCGCGCAGGTGTTGAACTGGCAGACGTGCCATGCGGCGGCGTGATTGATTGCCGGGTCGTCCGGCCGGTGGCCGAGCCACTGGCCGAGGTCGTTGGAGTACGCGAGACCGCCGGTCGGGAGCAGGTTCCTGGCGCCGGTCGCCCGTACGGCATCGACCAGGTCCTCCGGACGGCTGTGCGCTGTTCCCCCTGTCCGAAGGGGCCGCCGGGCCCGGACCGGCGGGCACCCGATCGGCCCGCGGCCGTTTGCGGGCCGCCTTCCCCGGCCCGAGCGTGAGGGGACGCCGAGTGCGCAGAGGGCGTACGGATCACCTGCCGAAGAGGAGCGCCATGGCCGACGCCCAGTGGAGCCCGGGGCGAAGAGCGGGGGACGCGGACGAATTCCTGCCCGTGCTGGACCTCGTCGAGCCCGCACGTCAGCGTCGGCTCACCGTCTTCTTCCGTCTGCTCCTGCTGATTCCGCATTTCTTCGTGCTGCTCGTCCTGGAGATCGCGGCATTCTTCACCGCCGTGTTCGGCTGGTTCGCCGCCCTTGCCCTGGGCCGGCTGCCGGAGCCCGTCTTCCGCTTCCTTGCCGGTGTGCTCGGCTACCGCACGAGGGTCGCAGCGAGCGGCATGCTGCTCATCGACCGCTATCCGCCCTTCGCGCTGAACCCGCCGCCCGACTATCCGGTCCAGATCGACGTCCGCCCGACCAGGCTGAACCGGCTGGCCGTCTTCTTCCGGCTGATCCTGGTGATTCCCGCCGCCATCGTGCAGAGCCTCGTCACATCCGGCTGGTACGTCCTGGCGATCCTGTGGTGGCTGATCACGCTGATCCTCGGACGTATGCCCCGCCCCCTCTTCGAGGCCACGGCGGCCACGCTGCGCTACGAGATGCGCGTGTTCGCCTACGTATCGATGCTCACTCCCGCCTACCCCAAGGGTTTCTTCGGCGAGGACGCGCTCTCCGTACCGGAGCGGCAGGGGCGCTCCGCCACCCGGCCCCTGGTCATGAGCAGCGCGGGCAAGGCGCTGCTGGTGCTCTTCCTGGTGCTCGGGCTCGCGAGTGCCGTCACGGCATCCGTCACCAGGTCGTCGTCCGACGACACCGACATGTGGATGCAGACACAAAGGGCTCGCGTGGCGCACCCGTCAACAGGCATGATCGCGCGATGACATGGACAGCACCTGAAGCAACGCGTACCGGCTGATCACTCGTCGCGGGTGAGCGCGAGATGCTCACCGGATATCTCGGATGGTTCCGCGGCACCCTCCTGCACAAGTGCGCCGGTCTGACCGGCGAGCAACTCGCCGAGCGGACCGTCGAACCTCTCGCTCCTCGGACTCGTACGCCATATGGCCAAGGTCGAACGCACCTGGTTCAGGCAGCGCTTCGCCGGGCAGGTGATGGAGCCGATGTACGACCCGAAGAAGGGCAAGGACGCGGACTTCGAGGACCTCGATCCGGCTGCCGCCGCCGAGGACTACGCCCGCCTGGTGGAGGAGTGCCGGCTGGCGGACGAGGTCGTCGCCGGTGCCTCGTTCGACGAGACCTTCACCCATGACGGCGAGGTCTACTCCCTGCGGATGGTGCACATCCACATGATCAGCGAGTACGCCCGCCACATCGGCCACGCCGACCTGGTGCGAGAGCGGCTCGACGGCGTCACTGGGGCATGAGGGCGGGCCCGGAACCGGCCCGGCGCGATCGAGCCGTCTGTATCAACGTACGGAATCGGGCGGAACAGCGGCGGCCGGCGGAGTGAATCCGGGCGGCCGGGTCACACGGGGAGTATGACCTCCACCGACTTACCGACAGACGTACCGGGCAAGCCCGGCGAACCAGCGGGCGGCGGCCACGACAAGGGCCCCCGCCGCACCCGCCGATGGGGGAGGGCGGCCGCGCTCTGCGCGGTCGCCGTCGCGCTGCTCCTCCTCGGCACGCGGCTCAGCCTGCTGCCGGGGCTGGGCGACATCTTCGGCGAGAAGACCCAGGACCGTTCGGGTCCCGCCGTGCTCAAGTCGATTCGTGACATGAGCCGATACGAGGCGGCGGCAGGCAACTTCCAGGTCGTCGTCGATCTGGAGAAGGACACGAAGTTCCTCCCGGACGCGATCCGCGGCTCCCGCACCCTGTACGTCGGCGCGGGCACGGTAGGTGCCTCCGTCGACCTGGGTGACGTCACGGACGGCGGAGTCGTCGTCAACAAGGACCGGACCACGGCCGAGCTCCGGCTGCCGCACGCCGTCCTCGGGAAACCGGCGCTCGATCCAGACCGCTCCTACGCGGTGTCCAAGCAACGCGGCCTTTTCGACCGGATCGGGGATTTCTTCTCCGACAATCCCGGCAGCGAGCAGGCGGTGAACAAGCTGGCGGCCCAGCACATCGGCGAGGCGGCCAAGGAGAGCGGCCTGACACGGCGCGCCGAGAAGAACACCACCGCCATGCTCCAGGGGCTGCTCGGCTCGCTCGGCTTCAAGGAGGTCACGGTCCACTACGGTGACGCCGGCCGGTAGGCGAGGCCACCGAGCCGGCTCAGCTCCGTTCCTCGACCCTTCTCCTCAACTCCCTTTCGATGCGGCAACCTTGACGGCTACGCCTCGATAGGTATGGTCTAGTCCAAGTGCAGGGACGGCGTCGGACACCCGTATTTCCCGGGGTGTGTCCGGTCATGGATCCTGCCGTTCCCTTCGCGCCTCTTGGCCCCACACTCGAGAGGCTGGACTGCCGCTGTCGGGCTCCCCACACTCCGCCCGCGCGCAGCGATGCCTCATGTGAAGGAGAAGCATGCACGCGAAAAGGAAGACCGCCGTAGCCGTCGGTGCCGTTCTCGCGCCGGTACTCGCCCTGACCTTCCGGCGGGCTCGGCCGGCGCCCACGGCTACATCTCGTCACCCCCGAGCAGGCAGACGCAGTGTGCCGCCGGAACGGTCAGCTGCGGTGACATGAGGTACGAGCCCCAGAGCGTGGAAGGCCCCAAGGGGCTGACCAGCTGCAGCGGCGGCAACAGCCGGTTCGCCGATCTCGACGACGACTCCAAGGGCTGGAAGGTCACTCCGGTGAGCGCCAGCACCTCGTTCCAGTGGGTACTGACGGCTCGTCATTCAACCAGTACGTGGCAGTACTTCGCGAGCGGACAGAAGATCGCCGAGTTCAACGACAACGGCGCCCAGCCCGGTGCGACCGTCACCCACCAGGTGAACTTCGGCAACCTCAAGGGCCGGCAGAAGGTCCTCGCGGTCTGGAACATCGCCGACACGTCCAACGCCTTCTACGCGTGCATCGACGTCAACGTCAGCTGACCCCGCACGCACCACCCCGCCCCGCCGGACGGCTGTGGCCGGCCACAGCCGTCCGGCGGGGCGGCAGGAGAGAGGACCCCCGCCCTGCACAGGGTGGGGGTCCTCGCTGTGGCATCGCGATCCGGCCCGTCGCACCGCGGCGCGTGACGCGGCGGGCCGGACGGGGTCAGAGGCTTCGTCGACACGGACTGGCCCGGTGCACCGGCCAAGCGGTACCCGGATGGTCGGCCCCGTCACCCGCCTGCTGTCCGTGCCGCGCCGATTCGGCCGGGCAGGGCAACGCTGAGTCCGTCACCGCGTCTGCAGAATCGGGATCAGCATGCTCATATCGAACCGCCCCGGCGGCTTCCGCTCGCTAAGCCGTTCACGTCGCGGATACGCCCTCGCGGCCGCGCTCACCGCGGCGGTGTGCGGGGCAGCGGCGCCGGCCGCGGCCGAGATGGTGTCCCCCACCGCACCGGGCGAGGACGGAGGCGTCAGGCCCACGGTGGTGCTGGTGCACGGCGCGTTCGCCGACGCGTCGTGCTGGAACGGCGTGGCTGAGCGTCTGCAGCGGCGCGGATACACCGTCGTCGCCCCGGCCAATCCACTGCGCGGGCTGGCAGTCGACTCCGCCAGTACGGCCGAGGTGCTCAGGCGGATCGCCGGCCCGATCGTCCTGGTCGGCCACGCCTACGGTGGTGCGGTCATCAGCAGCGCGGCGGCAGGCAACCCACAGGTCAGGTCGTTGGTCTACATATCCGCGTTCATGCCGGACAGGGGCGAGGCACTCGGCCCGCTCGGCTCCCGGTTCCCGGGCAGCGAGCTGGGTACGGCGCTCAGGCGCATGCCCGTCCGAAACGCGGACGGCGGCCAGGGCACCGACCTCTACATCCAGGACAGCAAGTTCCATGACATCGCTGCCGCCGACCGGCCCACGGCCTCAGCCGCGGTGATGGCAGCCTCCCAACGCCCCGTGAGCACTTCGGTATTCGAGGAGAAGGCCACGGCAGCGGCCTGGCGAACCCTTCCGTCCTGGGTGCTGGTCGCCGGCCGGGACAAGGTCATCGCCCCCGATCTGGAACGCTTTCAGGCCAGGCGTGCCCACGCGCACACCATCGAGGTGAACTCCTCGCACATGGCCATGGTCTCCCGCCCCGAGACGGTCACCCGCCTCATCCTCGCCGCTGCCGGTGACCCCTCGACCGCGGACGGGCCGCTCGCCTCGACGGGAACCAGGACGCTGGTGCTCGCGGTGATCGGGAGCGCCGCGGGACTGACGGTGTTCGTGGGCGGCGGCCTGGTGGCGGCCGCACGCGGACGCAACGGCTTCGGACGCTGACACCACCGCTGACACCACCCGGCGCGACACGTCGGCCGGGGTGGATTTCAGGGCGGCCGATGCGGTTGAAGCCATGATGAGGAACTGCGGCCGATGAAGTGTCACGGCCGGATCGTCGACGACGGGACAGAAGTCATGCCTCTCCAGGGTGAGTACGAGCCGAGCCCCGCCCAGTGGGTGCGGGACCAGGTCGAGCAGTACGAGAGTTCAGGCGGAACGGAGGGGACGACGATGCGGGACATGCCCGTCATCATTCTGACCACCCGGGGAGCCAAGAGCGGGAAGATCCGCAAGACGCCGCTCATGCGCGTCGAGCACAACGGGGCATACGCCGTGGTCGCCTCACAGGGCGGAGCCCCGAAGCACCCGGTCTGGTACCACAACCTCACCGCCGACCCGCGCGCCGAACTGCAGGACGGGCCGGTCCGCCAGGACATGAACGTCCGGGAGGCGACCGGGGACGAGAAGGCGATCTGGTGGGAACGCGCTGTCGAGGCGTTTCCCGACTACGCCGACTACCAGAAGAAGACGGACCGGCAGATCCCGGTCCTCGTCCTGGAACCGGCGGAGACCGACCACTGATCAGTCCGGCACGGTACGAGGACGAGCCGTCGCCGTACCGCTGAGCGCGCCTCGGAGGCTCCACCGGTTCCCTTGGAACGGTGGGGCCTCCGGCTGTCTCTCCGGCCGGCCGGGAACAACTGCTCAGCAGTCCCGCACGCAACGGCGGACACGGCCGGGCGATGAGCTGCTACGGGGCAGGGGACGCGGCGGGATACTCTCCAGCACGGCCCCTTGAGGTGCGGGGCCGAGTGGGAAGGATCCAGAACCTGATGACAGACAATTCCTACCTGGTCGCGTTCGTCCGGGCGCGTCTCGACGAGGAAGAAGAGATCGCACGAGCGGCCGGGGGCGAGGGGTGGCGGTGTCCGGCCGAGGTGCCGGGCGAGATCCACGACCGGACCGGCGCGATCGCGTTCAGCCTGAGGACGCACGGCTACAACCACCACATCGCCCGGCAGGATCCCGCGCGAACCATCCAGCGCATCGAGACGAGCCGCGTTCTCCTGGACGAGTACGCGGAGGTCGCCGAACTGGACACCGACCGACCCGACCGGGACTTCGCCTCGGGGCGTGCCTTCGGGCTGGGGTTCGTCGTCCGGCAGATGGCCGCGGAGCACGCGGGGCACCCCGACTACCAGGTGAAGTGGCTCCCGCGGTTCACGCAGTAGCGTCGCGGCCCGGTTTCCGTGCGACGTACGGGCCCGGCCGTCGCACGCCGGCCGGGCCGCCGATCCGGCCGGCCGCCCCCGTCCGTATCCACCGCACCCCTCGAACGGCCGCCGCCGGATCTCACGAGGCGCGCTCAGAGGGGATTCATGCCGCCGTCACCCTTGGTGCTCACCTGATCACTCCGCTCCTGGAGGCGGCGCGCCTTGTCCTTGAGCCGCTCCCGCTCCTGTGGATCGGAGGCCCGCTCGGCCGCTTCCTGCATTTCCTGCGCCTTGGCGCGAATACGCTCGGCGCGGCCTCCGGATTCATCCGCAACGCTCATGATCACTCCTGGATCTCGGGGGAGAGCCGACGCCACCAGCGAATCAGCGCTCCCGCGTACCTGCATCTCGAACGGTGACCGACTGCTACGGGTACGCGGCGGGCGAGTATGCCGCCGGGGCGAAAACCACCCGCCCGGTGTCGTGGTTGTTCAAGACGGTCCGCACGAACGCTCCTGGGCTCGCAGCATGGGAAACATGGTTCTGCTGACGGGTGTGCTGTCCAAGACCGGTGATGTCATCGAAGCTGCCACCGCAGTACCGGGGCGAGCACATGCCCATCGGCCCCATCGTTCCCGTGGCCGAGAACGCTTCGGCCGTCGACCGGATGGTGGCATTCATGGGGCGTGAGCCGGGGCCAGCGCCTGGGAATTCCTGAACCGGTCCGCCACGGCGAGCACGGCGGGACAGCAGGCCGGGCCGGGCGGTGGTCGGGGCACCCGCCGAAATGGCGTACGGTGGTGATCACAACGACGCGGGGTGGAGCAGCTCGGTAGCTCGCTGGGCTCATAACCCAGAGGTCGCAGGTTCAAATCCTGTCCCCGCTACTTTCGAAGCAGGGCCCGGAACCATACGGTTCCGGGCCCTGCTGGTTTCTGCCGTCGGCCGTCGCGGCTTCGGACGGCCTGCCGGCCAGTTGGCCCGGCCGCGGCGCATGTGCTGATCAACAACGCCGACGCGTTCACCGCTCCCTTTGCCCGGCCGATGGCCCGGCCGGGTCACCGCTGGGACGACCGGCCACCGACGACGGACAGGAGCTGGAGCTTGTCGTGGCTCTTGCTGCCGGGGGTGGCGGTGCAGAGAAGGAGGGCCTGTGCCTGGTTGGCGGCGTGGAGAACGTGGCACTGGAGTTCCAGGACACCGAAGTCAGGGTGCTGGATGCGTCTGCGATCCCTTCACGGCGCACGCCGGTCCCGTGGGCGTTCCACAGGGCGGCGAACTCCTCGCTCTCCGCGCGCAGTGCGTCCACCACCTCGGCGACGCGGGAGTCGGCTCCGCATGGCGTCTCTAGTCCGCAGGATCAGGGGCGATCCTGTCCGCCGCGGTGTCGATGACCTGCTCCAGGACTTCACGGGAGCGGAGCAGGTCATCGACCGTCCGGTCGATCCGGTCCCGCTCGGCGGTGAGTTCGGCGACCAGCTCCGGGGTGGCGCGCACCGAGGGGCCGCCGTCCTCGTCCCGCATGCACGGCAGGATGCGCACGATCCTCGAGCTGTGCAGCCCGGCTGCGTAGAGCTCCTGGATGCGGATGACGCGATCGACGGCGCCGTCGGAAAAGTCCCGGTGACCGCCGGGCGTCCGATTCGCTGCCAGCAGGCCTTGTTCCTCGTAGTAGCGCAGTGAGCGCTCGCTGACACCTGTGCGTGACGCCAGTTCCCCGATGCGCATGCCTCACCTCATGACTTGAACCTGACATCAATGTCACGTTCTACGTTACCGGCATGACGAACACACAGCAGGTCCCCGCCGTTTCCCGGCTCTTCGAGACCGCCCGCCTCGGCAACCTGGAACTGTCCAGCCGACTGGTGATGGCGCCGCTGACCCGTAACCGCGCCGGGGCCGACGGGGTCCCGGGCGAGCTGATGGCCACCCACTACGCGCAGCGCGCCTCGGCCGGTCTGATCATCGCCGAGGCCACGACGCCGAACGCCGTCGGCCGGACCTACCCCCACATCCCCGGCATCCATGAGCCCACGCAGATCTCCGGCTGGCGTCGGGTCACCGACGCGGTGCGCGCCGCTTCCGGCAGCCGGATGTTTCTCCAGTTGCAGCACGGCGGCCGGGTCGGCCATCCCGACACCAGCGGCCACATCCCGCTCGCCCCGTCCGTCGTACGGTTCCCCGAGGCGCTGCACACCCCGAGCGGGCTGCAGAACGCCGTCGCGCCCCGTGAGATGACGGTCCGGGACATCAGGTCCACCATCGCCGACTTCGCCACCGCCGCCCGAAACGCCGTCGAGGCCGGCTTCGACGGTGTGGAGGTGCACTCCGCCAACGGCCATCTGCTGCACCAGTTCCTGGCGAAGAACACCAACCGCCGGACCGACGGGTGGGGCGGACCGGTGGAGGGGCGGATCCGGTTCACCACCGAGGTGGTCCAAGCCGTCGCCGAAGCCATCGGCCCGGACAGGGTCGGCGTACGGATCTCGCCCGGACTGGGCGTCAACAGCATCGAGGAGGGCGACACCGAGGACATCTACCAGGCCCTTCTTCCCGCCCTCGCGCGCATCGACCTGGCCTATCTGCACCTGATCCACGCCGACCCGGACAGCGCGCCCTTCGCGGAGATCCGCAAGGCCTGGCCCGGCACGCTGATGGCCAACCCGGTGCTCTCCCGCGAGGAGGTCGCGGCCGACGGTGGCAAGCGCAAGGGTGAGCGCCTGCTGGCCGAGGGCGCCGACCTGATCGCGCTGGGCCGGGGCTTTCTCGCCAACCCCGATCTCGTCGAGAGGCTGCGTACGGGCGCGCCACTCAACGACATCCGCCCGGAGTTCCTGATGCACGTGCACGGGGCGGAGGGATACAACGACTATCCCTCGCTGGACCGGCCGTGAACTGTGCGGACCGGATCACGGCTGCTCTTCAGAGCACGTCCGGGTCCAGACCGACGTCCGGATACAGCTCACGTATCCGGTCGCAGGACTTCCAGTGCGTGGCGGCCCGCCGCCCGGCGAGCAGACCCGCCGCGGCGAGGTCGAAGGAGCCGGTGCAGATGGACGCGATCCGGCAGTGCGGGGGGATGCGGTCCAGCGCCCGCTTCAGCCGAGGGTCCAGCCCGCCGCGTGTCCGGGTGCCGTAGTCCTCCTGAGCCGCGGGCACGACGACCGCGTGCTCGCCCACGTCCCCTCGGTACCTACGCCACGGTATGGATCACCCTCGGAGCCGTCTGCGTCATGGCCGCGCTGCTCTCCCTCGTCATCCCCCGAGTGCGGTCACCCAGGGATCACCGGCAGGTGGCGAGGCTGCCGCGCCCGGAGCCGATCCGTCAGCGCAGGTCGAGCCGCATCAGGATCCGGGGATGACCGGCGAGCACCGAGGTGGTGTCGGCGGCGTGGGTGAACCCGGCGCGCTCGAAGTTCTTCCGGATCCCGGCGTACGCCATCGTCAGGTCGACCTTGGCGTCACCGTTGTCGAGGGGATACGCCTCGATCGCCGGTGCGCCCTGGGCGCGGGCGAACTCCACCGCACCCGCGATCAGCGCGTGCGAGATCCCCTTCTTGCGATGACCGGGGCGAACACGGACGCACCAGAGGGACCAGACCGGCAGGTCGTCGACGTGCGGAATCCTACGGCTGCGAGCGAACGAGGTGTGCGAGCGCGGAGCCACGGCGGCCCAGCCGACCGGTTCCCCGCCGTCGTGGGCCAGTACCCCCGGAGGGGGCTGCTCACGGCACAACTCGGCGACGTACTCACCTCGGGCCGTCCCTCGAAGCTCGTTGTTGAGCTTCGAGGGGATCCGGTGGCTCAGGCACCAGCAGACGTTGGACTCGGGCGACTTCGGGCCGAGCAGCGTACGGACATCCCCGAAGACCGAAGCCGGGCGAACTTCAATGGTCATGCCACCACAGTGCCACGGGCCGTGTGACGAGGCTGCCGTGCAGCGCCGCGGCTCAACACTCCGGCGCCCCGGACTCGCATCCGCGGGGCCGGCCGTCAGCGGGGCTGATGCGTTCCTGGGGTGTGCCCGAAGGTGCGGCGGAAGACATCGATGAACGCGCTGGCGGACGACCAGCCGCACCGATGGGCCACGGTGGTCACCTGGGTGTTCTCGGCAAGCAGGACCAGGGCGTGGTACAGGCGCAGTTGGGTGCGCCACTGCGGGAACGTCATACCGAGATCGGACTTGAAGAGGCGGGAGAGGGTGCGGTCGCTGGCGCCGACCTCCCTGCCCAGGTCCGCAAGGGTGCGGTCATCGGCCGGATTGGTGCGCAGGATTTCGCACACCGCCCTCAGCCGAGGGGCGGTCGGGGTGGGCAGGTGCAGGGGCTCCTGGGGTGAGGCCCGCAACTGGTCGAGCAACACGGCCCGCAGCCTGCCGCGTTCAGGGGATTCGTCGTACGGGTTGCGCGTGGGGACGAGGATCAGTTCACGAAGGAGGGGGCCGACCGTCAGTACGGTCGGCTCGTCCAGGCCGAGCGGATTGTCACTCGCGGGCAGGCCGACCAGATGCAGTTCGAGTTCCCCGTGGGCCTGGTGGGCGTGCACGGTGCCGGCCGGTACCCAGATGGCGCGTGTGCCCGGCGCGATCCACGTGCCCGTGCTGGTCGTCACGGCCAGCACGCCCCGGCCCGCGTAGACGATCTGGTGGTCGTCATGGCGGTGGGCGTCTATGGCGGCTCCGGGCGCCAGCCACTGAGTGCGGGTCGGCGCCACGGGCTCGTGGCGGATTTCCGTCATTGATTGGCAGCATATCGGAAGCGCGTCAAGTCGCTCGGCGATGAACATGGCCATGTGCCCAGGAACAAGACCATCATCATGCTGTCGGTCGGCCACGCCTGCGTGGACATCTACCAAGGCGCTGTCGCGTCGCTCGTCCCGTTCTTCGTCGCCGAGCGCGCCTACAGCTATGCCGCGGTCTCGGGTGTCGTGCTCGCCGCGTCCCTGCTGTCCTCGGTGGCTCAACCGGTGTTCGGCATGCTCACCGACCGCAGGGCGATGCCCTGGCTCCTGCCGGTGAGCACGCTCCTCGGCGGACTGGGTATCGCCCTGAGCTGCTTGAGCGGTTCCTACGCCTTGACGCTGACGTTCGTGGCGGTGTCCGGTGTCGGCGTCGCCGCCTACCATCCCGAGTCCGCCCGCGTAGCGCGGCTTGTCAGCGAGGGCAGCCATTCCGCGATGGGCTGGTTCTCCGTCGGCGGCAACGTCGGCTTCGCCGCCGCACCGCTCATGGTCACCGCTGTCGTCGCTTCCGGTGGTCTGCGTCTGGCGCCGCTGTTCGTGGTGCCGGCCCTGGTCGGCAGCGTCCTGTGCCTGCCCGTGCTGCGTGCGCTGGAGAAGACGGAACGCGGTGGCTCCGGCCG